>CAZERL010000130.1:0-1514 GCA_964514495.1 uncultured archaeon | reverse complement strand
CCAAAAATGTATGATGTTTGCAGGGTTGGAAATGAAAATTTGATTGGAGAAGCAATTCAACTTGAAGGTGAAAAGACAATAATTCAGGTTTATGAAGATACATCTGGAATAAAGCCAGGCGAGCCAGTTGTTAACACAGGCGAACCATTAAAAGTTGAGCTAGGTCCTGGAATGCTTGGCAGTATTTATGATGGAATCCAGAGACCATTGCCTGTTCTGATAAAGCAAATGGGCGATTTTATCAAAAGAGGAGTTGATGTGCCTGGGCTTGAGCCTGCAAAGAAATGGGATTTTAAAGCATTTGTAAAAAATGGAGAAAATGTTGCCCAAGGCCAAATAATAGGTGAGGTTGAGGAAAATCCTGGAATTATGCATAAAATTTTAGTCCCTCCATCTCAAAAAGGTAAAGTTATTGAAATCAAATCTGGAAAATTCACAGTTAATGATGTCATTGGCAAGCTTGATAATGGGTTTGAGTTAAAGCTAAAGCATAATTGGGCTGTGAGAGTTGCAAGGCCCGTTAGTTCTAGACTTAAACCATCTGCGCCTTTAATAACCGGGCAAAGAATATTTGATGCATTGTTTCCTTTGGCAAAGGGCGGAACTGCTGCAATACCTGGGCCGTTTGGAGCCGGAAAAACAGTTTCCCAGCAACAGCTTGCAAAATGGTCAGATGCCGATATTATTGTCTATGTTGGCTGTGGTGAAAGAGGAAATGAAATGACAGAAGTGCTTACGGAATTTCCAGAGATTATTGACCCAAGAAGTGGCAAGCCATTGATGAATAGAACTGTGCTTATTGCTAATACATCAAATATGCCAGTTGCCGCAAGAGAGGCAAGCATATATACAGGCGTTACAATAGCTGAATATTTTAGAGATATGGGTTATTCTGTTGCACTGATGGCAGATTCAACTTCAAGATGGGCAGAAGCTATGAGGGAAATTTCTTCTCGCTTGGAAGAGATGCCGGGTGAAGAAGGTTATCCAGCTTATTTATCAACAAGATTAGCTCAATTCTATGAAAGAGCAGGAAGAGTTATTCCACTTGGAACAAATAAGGAAGGAAGCGTAAGCATTATTGGAGCAGTAAGCCCTCCTGGAGGAGATTTTTCAGAGCCTGTAACACAAAGCACTTTAAGGGTCACAAAAGTATTCTGGGCTTTAGATGCAAAATTAGCTCAAAGAAGGCATTTCCCAGCTATAAACTGGTTGACTTCTTATTCTTTGTATCTGAATACTTTAGAGCAATGGTACTCACAAAATGTAGCCCCTGATTGGCACAGCTTAGTCGGAGAAATTATGAACATTTTGCAGGAAGAAGAGAGACTGCTTGAAATAGTGCAATTAGTTGGCTCAGATGCATTGCCTGAAAGACAACAATTAACTTTGCAGATTTCAAGATTAATAAGAGAAGTTTTATTGCAGCAGAATGCATTCCATGAAATTGATACATATTGTGAGCTGAAGAAAACATACAAGATTATGAAAGCTATTTTGCAATTTTCAAAACT
>CAZERL010000129.1:0-1520 GCA_964514495.1 uncultured archaeon | reverse complement strand
TGATTTTGGTTTGGCTGATTTACGAACTCAAGAGCTTGTATATGCTAACCCAAAGCGTTGGTATGAAAACCCATTGCATAGAGTGTGCCCATTAGATTATTTCATTGCAAATGTAGGAGCGCAGTTGAAGTCTTTGCTCGGCTCTGGCGATGTCAAAAGAACCATAGAGCCGATATGTGGTGAGGTTGCACAAGACAAACCTGGAACCGCGCAAGGAGTTTGGTTCGTTAAAGGAACAACCTACACTTATCCTGAAGATCCGCATATATCATTAGTTCATGACAATATAAATCCTTTAAAAGGAGTTTTTTCTGTTGGCACTTCAATGAGCAAAAGCGGATTATCATCAGGAACATATTATTTCATCCCAGAAAGTTCAGGCTTGGTGGATAGGGACTTTAAAGATGTTAAAGCAGATGGTAGTGTATATTGCTACGAAACTGAAGGAAGATTTAGTGGCAAATCGTCATTTATAATTCTGATACAGTTAACAACCCCTACGACATTAACAATAGAAAAACAGGATTCATACAGCTGCGGCAGCGGACCATGGTCATTTAAAAATCCAACTGAGTTTGAAAGATAAATCATGAAACATCACATAAGTTATTTAATTTTTGGATTAATTATAGTTGTTTTAATTAGTGGTTGTGCTCCTGAAGAAGAAAAACTAAGCAAAGGATTAGCTGAAGGAATTGAGAAAGTTGAAGTACCTAGCATTCCTACAATTCAAAAACCAGTTCAACAAGTTGAGAGGAAAACCACTCAGCCATCCCAAGGACTGGGACGATTATGTTCTAGCGAAGAAGAATGCAGTTCTTTCTGCGGGATTTATCGTGGAGAATGCGAGACCTATTGCCAAGGAGATACTGAAAATCCTATATGTCAGAAGATCATTTCAGCAAGATTAAGAGAACAACAACCACCAACTCGACAATATAAAAATATTCTTGATGAAAGATGGAGTCGGGGAAAATGTGAAGGTAATGGCACTGTCCAGTTTGGATTTCCTCCCATGAAACCTGAAGATATTGCATTTATTATCCCGCTTGGTGATATGACTGGCGGTCATGTTACACCAATTGATCATCAATACTATTATCCTGTGAACTGGAGGATGCAGAATCCGCGCCAGGAAGTTGGTCTTTACGCGCCTGCCGCAGGCTATGTTGTTGAAATATGGGAAACAGTCCAACCAGGAGAGGGCGCATCTGTATCTGTTTTTATCGAACACAGTTG
Organism: uncultured archaeon; assembly: GCA_964514495.1. Taxonomy (GTDB): domain Archaea; phylum Aenigmatarchaeota; class Aenigmatarchaeia; order CG10238-14; family SCSR01; genus JACQIA01. The sequence continues at coordinate 281 of CAZERL010000129.1, read as the reverse complement.
CGACTTTTATACTATGATGGGTCAAATGAGCGATATTACCCCGCGAATTCGTCAAGAACTTGATTCGGCTAGAGAAAATCCTGAAAAAGGTTTGCGGCTTCCTGTAGCTGAAGGCGAGCTCATCGGTAAGGTTGGAGGCATGTCTCTTGATTACAGTGTTTTCTATATCGGCGCAGAGCCCAAACAATTTGTTGTGCCAGAACAATATGATTTTCATTATTGGAAAATCTATACCATTGATCCTTTTGATTATTACAAAGAGCCGGTCAGAAGCCAGCTTT
>CAZERL010000128.1:0-1536 GCA_964514495.1 uncultured archaeon | reverse complement strand
CCTTCTGCGGGAGCTGCGATTACTTTGACAATAATTGCGGGTGTACTCAACAAAACTCCTGATAGCAAATTTTTGATTACTGGCACGATTGAAAGTGATGGTAGTGTTGGACCGGTCGGGTCTGTAAAGGAGAAGGCCACAGCCGTGGCTGCAAGCGGTGCAAAAATATTCCTTGTTCCTGTTGGTCAAAAGGTAGAGGTGGGCATAGAAGTTGCTGAAGTGAGAAAAATACAGGAAATAATCAATTTAGTTTTGAAGTAATTTAAATCGAAAAATTTAAATTTATACTGATGTGGGAAAAGAGAATACTCATTCAAATGGCAGCGTTTGTGTCAATAGTTTTTCTTATATTTGTAGCATCAGTCTTCTACGAGTTTTCTACATCCTGCCATGCTGCTGGCTGCTCTGGACAGATTTGCACCTCTGGCTTTGATTCCCAAATAACTACCTGTGAATGGGATCCTGAATACGGTTGTAACAGAGACTGTAAGCTTAGAGAATCTGGATGCGATTTTGACCGAGAATTCCAGCAAAAATGTGTGAGCTGTATTAGGGACTGTGAGAGTAAATTCAGATACAATTCCAGATCCGATTACGAAAAACTCGAGGAGGAGTGTGTCGAGGGTTGTTATAATTCTTAACTAAATTACATGAATGTTCCCAAATCATTTTTTTGCAATGATTTGTTCTTTTGATAGTTTACAAGAGCATCTTCCAGCTTAACGCCTTTTTCTGACTTGATGCTTTTCCTATTTCTGACATTTATCAACAACGGGTAGTTGACGACTTCTCCAGTGACGAGAGCCTGCCCTACCTTCAATCCCGGAAGCATCCTCATCGTGTAATCAGTCACGCCCTCACAGCTTCTCTTTATGTGGTCCAAATCATAGGGATTGCTGACACGCAAAATTATGTTGCTGTTGCACTGGCTCAACGCGGTGGTAGACAATTGCACCGGCCTCTGCGAAATCAAAACAAGGCACGCATTGAACTTCCTTCCCTCCCTTGCAATAGTTTCTATGATACCTTTTGAAATTGCTTGAGATCTTTCCTCCTGCTCTGGAGCGAACTGGTGGGCCTCCTCGACAACCAAAACAAACGGCGGTATCTTCTCATTCCTTCTGTTATTGAACAATTTTACGGCGAAATAACTGACGATTATCTGCTTCTCCTTCAGCGTCACAAAATCTGATAAATCCAACACAGACAACTGCCCATCTTTAGCAAGCTCGTCCATGTTAGGAGAGTCTTCAAGTCCGAACAACCCGATGTCATTCAAATCAGTCAGCCACGAAACCAGAGGATATTTCGTCCTGTCATTGATGCTGCTTGCTTCTACGGCTTCAATCAATTCATTCATGTCATACATCTTCTTGCTGCCTCTCATACCCTTGATTATCTTGCCCAGTTCCCTCCTGGCTATATCAGTTATTTTTGGTTGGAAGCCGCATATCATCCTTTCGGAAAGATTTCTTGTGGCGATGCTGATGTTTTTTTGGTTGAAGGCTTTGGTCTTGGTTATGTAGTTTGCATCAT
>CAZERL010000127.1:0-1540 GCA_964514495.1 uncultured archaeon | reverse complement strand
CTGCTCTTTTTTTGTCAATCCTCTTGGAGCTTCTTCCTCAAGCGCCCTTTTCTTTATTTTCTCTGTTAAATCAAAAACTAGCTTGACATTCACATCTGCTTGCAATAAAGCACGTTGAATATCCTTTATTAATTCGTTAATCAGTTTTTCATCTACAAAAAGAGATTTTGCTATTTTTTGCAATGTGTTTTTTAATGATTCGCTGAGTTTTTCTAACATTTTGTAATTATTTTACCGTCTTTTTTTATGATTGTTTCAATTTTCAGTTCTGCTGTTTCTAATTCCTTATAACACTGTTTAATTATATCTGCACCATTTTGAAATTTTTCTAAAGAGTCTTTTAGAGGCAGGTCGCCACTTTCTAAATCTTCGACTATTTCTTTGAGTTTTTCTAGATTTTCTTCAAATGAAGGAGTTTCTGATTGCATTTTTAGTTCCTCCGAATTTTTTTGACTTGAGCGTCTAATTTTCCTTTGTGCAAAATTACATTTATGTTATCGTATACTTCAACATCTGAAAAGCTTTTAACTACCTTATCATTTTTAATTATTATACTATATCCTCTCTTTAATATAGATTTTGGGCTTAATGCCGTCATCTTAGACTCTATAATCTCCAATTCTTTTCTTTTTGAGGTTATCGTTTTTGATATAGTGGTTTGTAATTTATAAGCGGTGTGGTCTATCTCCCTATGATAAAAGTATATTCTATCAAATGGGCGTTTAAAAATAGTCCTATTTAGGATTTGTTTTAAATTAGATTTATGAGTCTCTATAAGGTAGCGGATTGCTTGTATATTCCGAATATGAAGATTATGAACAAGATTGTATAGCTCTTGGGCATCTGGTACTACTTTCTCTGCAGCAGCTGAGGGGGTTGGAGCCCGATAATCAGCAACAAAATCAGCAATTGTAAAGTCTGTCTCATGTCCAACAGCCGAGATTATAGGTATATCAGATTCAAAAATAGCTCTAGCCACAATTTCCTCATTAAAGCACCATAAATCTTCTAAAGAACCGCCTCCTCTGCCTAATATTATTACATCAACATATGAAAGTTCATTCATTAATTTAATAGATTCAACAATTGAATTGGCAGCTCCCTTTCCCTGTACAACCGTTGGTGCTATTAATATTCTGACAAGAGAGTAGCGTCTTTTTATTATGTTCAAAATATCTTGAATCGCAGCGCCACTAGAAGATGTGATAATACCAATAACTTTAGGGAAATTAGGTAATGGTTTTTTATGCTCATCTGAAAATAAACCCTCTTTTTCTAATTTATTTTTAAGCTGAATAAATGCTAAATTCAACGCTCCTAAACCATCAGGTTGAATTTCTTCTATAATTATACTATATTCTCCATAAGGCTCATATACTTCTATATTTCCTTTAACAATTATTTTCATCCCATGCTCAAGAGCAAAACTAAGATGTTCATTTACTCTTCTAAATATGATGCATCTAATTCGACTTTCTTTATCTTTTAAACTAAAATATATATGACCTGAAGCATGTTGTATTAGGTTTGATATTTCACC
>CAZERL010000126.1:0-1565 GCA_964514495.1 uncultured archaeon | reverse complement strand
ACCCAAAATTAATCGTACCATTCGCTATCAGCATCAACAGCCATCCCATCGCAACCAGCAATAGACCAATGAACAATCTCATATATGGCCTGCTTGCCTGCTTCCATTTCTGTATCTCCTGCAATTTCTTTCCTGATATCACCAATAATAGAATAATTATCAAAGGAAGTACAAAAATTATGTTGTACAGGACTAGCATTAGGAAGGCTGTAAAATCGAAGTATTGGGATAGAAGTGTTATTATTGCCAGATAAGGGGCGCCGGTACAGGGCAATTCAACCAAAGAAACAAACGCACCTAGGAATGCAATGCCCAAGACAGTTGTCCTAGAAGCGTAGACGTCGAGTTTTTTTGAAAGAGCGTAAGGTATGCTCAGGGAAATCCATCTGCCATACCAGAAGAAATCCTTTATTTCAATCAGACCGGCGCCTATTATAAAAATACCAACAACAATCGACAAGTATTCTGTGAGGACTAAAGGCAGGCCCGCAAAGAAATAAGTTAATCCTAAACCAGCCAAAAGATATACGGTAAATACAGCTGATATGTAAACGCTGCCGAGAATCAAAATTCTTTTTGCAGAGCGTCTGGCAGCAAACAGGACAGAAAGCATCAGTATCAAGACACCAATGGCACAGGGGTTGATAGAATCTATCGCTGCAGTTACTATTACTGTCGTTAAAGTTGGCAAGTATGCCTCTACAGCCATTCAACCAGCCCTCCTCATGTCATCTTTGTTAATCGCAATCTCATACGTCCCGCACATTTTTTCAGTTTCATTTTTCTCTCCATCAAATTCGATTATTAGGCAATCTCCAGGAGGAACAAGCGAGTACGGTGATATCACATACTCCTCAAAATCTACCAGCTTTACTTGCTCATAGACAAATCCTGTTTTTCTTGTTTCATCAGCATTAATTATTCTGTAAAGGAAAACCTGCAGTTTGCCTTCTTTCCTGTTGCACAAGTCACCATTTTTCATTTCAGCAAACCCATGTTGGGTACGAACAACTGCGCGTGTTGCAGTTAATGAGCCAATCTGTTCAAAGAAGCTGTGCAAATCAAAATCACTTTTTTTAACAACCACACCTTCTATATGGATTCTGTTGTCACCATGTTCATGCAAGCCAGGTGAACCAACCCTATTGGCTAAATCTGTTGGGTCAATTACATCAACTTGTTTTCCACAGTTCCAAATCTCGAAATCCGCGTGCCAATGTACAGGCCCCTTGGTTTCAGAAATTAGATTAAGGTAGATTGTAGAGCCAGCAATATATGTGGTAGTAAAGATTATTGGAATTAAGATTAGGATGAATAAAGCCCATTTCATTGCCTCTATCTTTTTTTTGTAGAAGATTGAAATCAAAACCAAAATAGAAATGATGGCAGATGCTATTAAAGTATAATTGATTGAGGTTGATGCTATTGACTCACCTATTCTAAACTCCTTCTCTTCTGCGTGTGCATAAGCAGTCATTGGAAGCATTGAAAGTAGCAGAAATACTAATGCTGGAAGTTTTGAAACCATGGAAACCTTTAATTATTAAATTCGAGTTTAAGTTTAA
>CAZERL010000125.1:0-1566 GCA_964514495.1 uncultured archaeon | reverse complement strand
TAGGCCAACTGGTGTTCACCTATTTTTGTATCTTGTTGATTTGGATTCAGTCGCCAATTTGGAGTTAGAAGACCCTACTCAAGATCTTTCTAAAGGAATCGACTTAGATAAGCTAAGCGCAAGAGGTTTTTCATACGACCGTCCAGATAGAGAAATAATCACTGTTGGATTTAGGACATATCCCTCACTTGAGATATTTAAACAAACACAATTTGCAGATTTAAAAGCTGCAGGCCAAGATTATGATGAAAATGATACGGAGTTAAATGCACGTATGGAAAAAGCGTACAAAGAAACTCTTGGAGAAGTAAACATGGTAGCAATACATGAACAAGAACATTCCCACAATAGAGTTATAGGTATAAGACCACGTACTTTAAATGAATTAATTGCACATGCAACGCAGTTTGAAATTAATCACCACAAAGATTATAGAAGTGCATCACCTTTAGAAGAGTTAGATAGAAAACCCTTTATACAACACTATGTAACTGAATACCCCGACTTGCCCGAGATGGATATTGCCGCAAACATTTTGTTTGATGTGTTTACAAACCCAATGTGTTTAAGATTAGATGGCGACCAAAGGCTGAATTCCTTAAATGCGGTATTTGCCCAATTAGGGGATTTATGTGTAATAAACGATAATTTGCCTGCAATTATTCGTGGTATTAATAGAATTACCAATAGATAATATAATTAATCTAATTCTCTACCCAATCTTCTCCACTGCAGCATACTTCCCAAGAACTTCTTTTGCGGTTTCAACAAAATCATTTTCCTTGTCTGTTGGGATTACAGCCCCTGCAGCGTTTTGGTGCCCGCCGGATTCTGAATTGCCTATGCCTCCAATTATCTCCTCTATTATCCTCCTCAGGTCAAGGGCGCCATTGGCATTGTTTGTTGTCCGCAAAGAGATTTTTGTGTTTCCCTCAATAGCCTGGGCCATGGAAAGTATGAACGTGTTATTTGTCATTACATTTGATTTAGAAAGGATTGAAGCAAGAGTCCCAATCATGGTTGACATAACATTGTCTTTGGCATTTATTATCACAAAGTTGTTGCCCCAAAAGATATCATCGCTGAACTTGTTTTCATTGTACCAGTTAAGCGCATTGACGATTTCTTTCTTGTAGTCAGCCAGGCTTCTTATCGCCTGTTGCTTTATTTTTTTATCGCCAAGGCAGGCCCCAATTCCATATGATGCCCTTCCTAATCTGCCGCATGCATTAAGCAAAGTAGCAAATTCCTTTGCATCTCTTGTTGGGCTTTCCTCATCCTCATGAGGCAGGATATACACATTTCCAAGAACATCATCCGGCTTGGACTCGTTGAGCCGCTTCATTATGATTCCTGTGACAAGCCTTTTCATGTCTTCTTGGTCTAAATGAACTATCTTCTTCCAGCCGTTGCCGTTTTTTGGATCTATGCCTATTTGGTATAGGAACTGTATTGCGCCTGATTCAGAGCCGGAAACACCAGGTATGTAAGGATCTGTGCAGTATTCCAAAGCTTTATGCAGGGGCTTAGTTTGAGAGCCGAATATCCTTAGCCCTATACCTACTT
>CAZERL010000124.1:0-1595 GCA_964514495.1 uncultured archaeon | reverse complement strand
GACTGGAAAGAAATTCCAGAAGCTGCGCTTAGAAGGAATGGTTATACAAGAAGAATAACAGGTGCTAGTAGTTCCAGAATTACAGTAGAAATAATTCCATTATTGGAAAAGAATGACGAAAGTTAAATTCAATTTTTGAAATTAAAGATTAAACAACACTTAATTCCGTGAACCGATATAATTTTATTATCCTCTTCTCAACTTGTAATGGCTTTTAGCAAGTTCTTTCGCAGACTGGATTGCCAACAGATTAATCTCACTAACTAAACACGCAGCAGCAACAACTTCAGCAAATGCTAACCTAGTCTTCCCTTCACTATCATTCTCACCATACAATCCAAGTAATTTCAAAACTTCTTGTTGCGTTTCCCTTTTAGTTCCACCGCCAAAAGTCCCAACTTCCACGGATGGCAAAAACAAAGAAACGTACATATCCCCATTGACCACGGCAACATCTGTCATTGCCTGAGCACCTTCAACAATCTGAGCTACATCCTGACCATGCGCTATATACATTGCTGCCAAAACATTCGCTACATGTGCATTAAACCCATGCGAACCTGCTAATGCCGAACCTTGCAGATTTTTTGTTTTATTTAAATCAGCCACAGCTTCTGGCGTTACTCTAAACTCCCTTTCAACTATTTCCCTAGGAATTAACGCATCAGCAATTAGAGATACACCTCTTCCCTCCAGAATATTGATGTAGGCAGGTTTTTTATCGGTACACATATTTCCCGATTCGCTAATCAAAACAGCATTTACACCAAAGCCTTTAATCTTCTCAATCAATTCTTCAACTGCAGCCTCCGCAGCTATAGTCACCATGTTCATCCCCATCGCAGCTCCAGTAAATGCTCTAAATCTTAGAAACACATCCCTTCCAGCAGTATAGCATTTAACTTCTTTCAATTTACCATGTTTTGTATTTTTGGAAAAAACTTCTGACAAAAATCTAAATCCCTCATCACTTTCAACCCATCTAATCAATTTAATTGCATCCTTCGCTCCACTTGTTCTTAGAATCAAACTTCTGGTTATACCGTCTTTAATTATCGTCGTGTTGACACCGCCATTTGAATTGAACACACCAATACCTCTGGACATGCCAGCAACCAACCTGCCTTCTGTGGTAGCCAGCAAAACAGGATAAATGCCGTTTGCATAACTGCCGTTGACCTTCAACTCACCCGCACACCCCAATGGCACTTGTATTGCGCCTATAGGATTTTCTATATTCCTGTTTATAGAATCGGCAAAATCTATAGTACTCTTGGAAACATTCTCTAGTTTCATTCTGTATTTATTTTCAAGATATTTTCTTCTTACAAGCGTTGCAGCCTTGGCGTCATTCAAAATATCCTCTACTTCATGCAGCTTTACTTCGCCTTTATTCAGTCGTTCGATTAGTTTATCTTCGTCCACGGGTATCACAAAAATTTTAATTTAGAATTTAGCTGCCTTCTCAATCCCTATCAAAACTTTCTTTATGTCAGGCAGGTACAGCTTTTCCATTTTGTATAACGGATATGGGACATCGTAACCTGTAACTCTTACCACAGGCGCTTCCAGTGAAAGCATCGCCTTCTCGTTTA
>CAZERL010000123.1:0-1604 GCA_964514495.1 uncultured archaeon | reverse complement strand
CAAGTCGCTTTTAGGTATGCTTACTAATCTTTGCATAAGACCACTGATAATCTAATTATATAATAAAGCCTTTAAAAAGCTTAAAAAGAAGGGCTGTTTTTGCTTAGAGCATACTGCCTACTCGCCGCAACCAATGTCAGTTCAGCAACTAACTTGCCAGTAAACAGTCTACGAAATATTTGAGGTAAAGTATAGCGATGTGTTATTCGATGGTTCATGTAGTCTAACTGCAGTTCTGCATAACGATGCACTTCTTCGTTACTTGGAATTTCAACATAACTTCTACCAATAAATTCGTCACCGAAATCAAGAAGACGTGCATCTTCTGATTCTTTAAAAAGAACATCATAATTATCGGGTGTAAATAAAACACGCATGCCTCTATGTGCAGTACCTCGAGGAATTATTATTGCTCTATAAGGATTCTCTTTTCTTAATTGATCTACTAAAGAAAATACAGCTTTATCCCTTCCAACATCATATATCGCAAATTGTTTTAAATAATTCATCATTATGGAAACCTGCTTATCTCTATCATCAAATCGATATCTATCTAATTCTCGGATAAGAACTTCAGTAGCCCACCAAGCATACGCCGTCTCAGCAGTTTGAGGCTCCATGAAATGGGTTATTTGTCCCGGTTTAGAACGGTTTATTCTCAAGACAGCATCTTCAAATCCCAAGTCAAGCGATGTTCTCATAAAAGGTTCTCCTATATCAAGGGTATCATGCCATCTTTCAATTAGAACGTTTTCTAATTTTGTTAGTTCTGATTGTATGGTTCGCATCCTTCTCTGATGTCTGTTTCCTGTTTCATTTATGTAAGCTCTCATTTCTTCGTCTGATTTTGGCCCATATGGAATATTATGTAAAAACTGTATCTCGTAAATAATAGCAGCCTGTCTGTCCGCTCTTAAAACCTCTTCTTCTAAGAATGATAAATTTAAATTCTTTTGTTATATTATTCAGTTTGTCAGTAAGTTCGTTTTCAATTAGATTTCTAAATTGGAAAATTTCTTCGCTATTCTAAGATTTCTTCAAGGAGCTGTATATTCGAAAACAAAATAAAAATTTGGAAAATCAGGCATGACTATTTTCTAAGGCTTTCCTTCAATTGTTCCAAATCATCCTTGATGTCTGAAATTGATGTGCTCAAATCTTGTTTCACTTCTACAGCTTCTTCGTCTGATGCAACCACTACTGGCGCTTCGCTTGGTTTAACAAGAATGAAGTAGCCTATTACAACAATTAAAACTACGATTACCACTAGTAACAGATAAACCAAATTTGTGTTATCTTTATTTCTTCCTTTAGTCACTCAACATCACATCTATTACTTTGTCTATGATAAGCAAAACATTATCTATCCTATTTACAATATCATCCAAATCCTTTTCAGTTGCTGTATCCCTTACGCTACTGATGTAGGATTTTATACCATCTAGATTTTCTACAGCTTGGTTGAATAAGCCAACAACATCGCTCCATTTCTGCATGGCTGATGTATCGTTTTTGAAAGCATAGTATGCTAAAAGACTTTGGGATTTAGCTTTCAGGGTTTCAAATTTAATCTTCAGGCCTTCTATCGCAAGAATTGATTGGGC
>CAZERL010000122.1:0-1623 GCA_964514495.1 uncultured archaeon | reverse complement strand
CCTTGTAAATTTTGTCTGTGTTTCGACAGCCAAGGTTTCGTGCTCAGAAGCTATCAAAGTGCCTTGCAGGTCTTTTATGGAATATTCAATGCTTACATCCACTCTTCCAAAGCCCCTTACATTAAATAAGTTGACCTCCAATAATATTTCTTCTCCCGGGAATATCTTCTTGCTTTCAGACAAAACTGCAACATCAACATCAAACAACGGCTCTGCAGAGTCCACTTCTACTAAAACAATAACCTCCTTTTCTATAGAAGGACTTTTAAGTATAATTTTTCCAGTATAAATATCCGGTTTTTCATTTTCTAATGCTCTAAAAACAATCTCTATCACTTTTTCCTCGTTTGGCTTCAAAGTGGTTGTTACCTCATGCTCTTCCGGAGAAACCTTGAATTTTACTATGTCGCTTAAAGATGCGGTGATATCAAAAATGGTTGTCCCTATGTTTTTAACAGTTAATGTCTCGGTTTTTGTCTGCCCTTGCTTAAGTATAACTTTGAGTGTAGTTTTATCTACAGTGAAATTTGTACTTACAGGTATTGGTGGTGTTGTACCCCCTCCCCCACCACCTCCACCGCCTGTGCCTCCACCTGTTCCTCCTCCCCCACCACTTGGGCTGGGAGATGGAGTTTCAGCCTCTGCTGGAGTTTCTTCTGAGGAATAAACACTAAATTGAGTAACATTAAATGTAAGATTGCTTCCGGAGTAGGAGATTTTGGCGCATATACTGCTAGGACATACAGCACCATCTCTTAAAATTCGTGGATTGAAGAATGTTAAGCCATATAATTGTAGAATTGCGGATTTGTTTAAAGCAGGCAACGCAGTTGAATTTATTTCTATTTTGTTGAATGATATGTTAATATACTTATTTAAGTCTGCTCCTTGACTTAAATCAATTGATTGAGTGAAATTGATTTTTCCGCCAACAGAATTTTCAATAGTAAGGTTAGTAATGTTTTTTATATTAACTGCATTTAAATCAATTGTTGAGGCATTAAAATTTTTAAATAATACTACAGCTATGGTTCTTTCTTCACTGCCTCCTATATTATTTGCACTATCACTGCAATTAACACTCCAATTATATTGCAAAGCTGGCAAGCTACTTAAATTAAAGTAAAGCCTTGTTCCATTTATTATGGAGGTATTTGTTTGATTCGTATTTTTGTTAATAATCAAAGAGCAATTGGCTATTAAAAACGCATCAGTTACATTATAAGAAAAGGTTATGTTTCCATCGATATCTATTGAACTATTGGTTGGAGAAATTAAAGTAATTACTGGAGTAATGGTATCGATAGTAAAGTTAATTGTAACATTAGAGCTTGGAGCACTGCCACTTACATCATCAATCAAGCTTATATTTAGGCTGTAGACACCATCACTTGCATTTAATGTCGTGTTCACTAAAGAAGTTTGATTCAACTTACCATTAATGTAATAGCTAATGTTTACAACATCATTATCAACCTCATTAAAAGTCACATTCAAATCTAAAGGCTGCTTATTTGTCTTTAAATCATTTGTTGGATATATAATTGTAGTCTGTCCTGCTTGTGTATTTGCTACAGTCTCAACCTGCTCTGTTTGGTTTAATTTATTGCTTGTCTCAATTAC
>CAZERL010000121.1:0-1721 GCA_964514495.1 uncultured archaeon | reverse complement strand
TCTCTTTCTCCATCAAATCCCGATTTGGAAATTTTGCCTCCATTCTTTTGAATTCGGGGCTGTGGTGCATTGTCCTTCCATTTTTGCTCTCAAACTTGAATTTCTTGTGGAGCATCTCATGGTACATCACATAATCAAGCAAAACAGGATCAGCAAACCTGAAAATGGAGCTTATTGTTATTGTATCAGAGCCGTATTCATAAGAGCCTAGCTTGCTTGTCGAGTCAGAGCCCCACTCAAGGTTTGGGATGTCCAGCATTCCGCTGAAGAATGAATCATTATTCCTATTGAAAGATGCTTCCAATATTGAATCTGTTTTTGTTTTTGGAATCGCAATATGGACATTCTTCAGGAACATAGCGTATAATTCCATGTTAATTGTCTTTTTCTTGTCTTTCAGGATTTTTGTCAATAATTCCTGTACAAGTCCAATTTGTATTTCCTTGCTTATTTTTTTCCAGTCTTTGCTTAAGTGGAATACAAGATTACTGCCATATCTTCTGACATTTGCGTTATAAGACTTAAATTTCCTTGAGTATTTTACGGAAATATTATAATTCAGGCTTTTTCCCGGATATAATTCCATATAGGCTTCTTCTGCAATGTTCATGGGAAATTTTGTGATTAGGTTATTAAAATAGGTTGCGGTTTGGATTTTTGTTCTATAATGAAGTAAATTTAAAAATAGATGATAATTACTTGTATGCATGATTTCGAGAAGGCTATTTTTACAGACAAGTGCGGCAGCAATGTGGGAACCATTTAATTTTAGAACTGGTCAAGTTCTGGCAGCGCCTGATGCACAATTAGACACTTCTGAATTACCGGGTTTTGATGCTTTGAGATGGTATGCTCAGCAAGCTACAGTACTTAATCCAGATGATTTGGAATTTAAAGTATTGGAAAGAGAATCACTTGAATCTGGCTCATTTCCTTTCAAAGTTAACGGTTCCTACGTGTACTTAACAGGCGAGCTTGCCCTTCATGTAGGAAGGCCAGATTTTGGCCATGAATTTGTTATGGCCTACACCGATTCGAATGGAGCAAAACGTAGTGTCAATGATGTTTGGATGAAAGGGCATTTGGGAGGCGATGCAGATAGAGTAGCTTTTACTAGAGAAATAGACGGCAACACTGAAGAGAACTCCTATGGTCAGGGAGGGTACTCAATCCTTAGATATAGGCCAAGGAGAAGTGACGACGGATACGGGGAACATATATTCTCTAAATTTGGGATCGAGGGAACAATTTATTCAGAAAAAGTTCTTGAGGATATAGCTTATTTTGACACAAGCAGGGCACCATTGTTGACAGGTCCTTATGAAGGAAGACATAAAGAATTTCTCGCAAGAGGTGTCCAGTTGTTAATAGAATCCAATGCAGAATACAGAAAAAATCTACAACATATAATTCGTGAATTGGAGAAAGAAGGCAAGATAAAAATATAAAATTTACCCATGATACTCGTATCTCAGAATAGCGGCTACTTTCCCCAAGTCCCTTAATTGCGCGCCTTCCCTTGTCTGGGTCGAGATAATCCTTATATTTGTGCCGACAGGCTTTGCCGCTTCCTCGAACTCCTCAATTTTTTCATCAGTCAGGTCTTCAGACAAAAGAACAATATCAACAATGCCAATCTTTATTTTGTTCATGACATCAGCTTCCCCATAAGCAACCATGTTCTGCTTTGTTGCAAGCATCTCAAGAAACTTATTCACAAT
>CAZERL010000120.1:0-1792 GCA_964514495.1 uncultured archaeon | reverse complement strand
AAAGCATTTGCACTCGAAAACAACCAGGAAGTCTTCCAATCTCTATCAACAAAGCCATCCATGCCAAGACCAATTTCAATCGTAGCAGGCGGGTGGAAGGGGCAAAGCGACATACAAGAATTCCACTTCCTACCGGTACATCAAAAATCCTTCTCAGATAGCATATCGAAAATTGCTTCAGCTTATTTTGCAGTCGGGGATAGATTGAAAGAATCTGATAACAATTTTAAATTTAGCAAAAATCTAGAATCGGGATGGTTTACTACATTCCATTATGAAAAACTATTAAACATTTTGACAAAAGTAGCTAATGAAAATCTGTTGAAAATAGGTTTGGATTGTGCAGCCTCGCAAATTTGGAACAGCAAGCATTATGTCTATTCTGATGGCAAAGAACTGACATCAACACAGCAAATAGAATTGATGGAAGGTTTAGCCAACAATTATCCGATAATTTACATAGAAGACCCATTCCACGAAGACGACTACATTTCATTTTCAACCTTAACCCATAGACTGCAAAATAAAATAATTTGCGGCGATGATATATTCACCACGAATTTACAAAGATTACGCTACGGCATTCTACATAAAGCGGCTAATGCAATTCTAATCAAGCCAAACCAAATAGGAACAATAACAGATATGATGAAAGTAATAGAAGAGGCAAAGAAAAATAAATTAATTACAGTTATGTCGCATAGATCTTCTGAATGCGATGATGCGTTGGTTGCTCATTTGGCTGTAGGGTTGAATTGCGATTATGTGAAATTCGGTATATCAGGCGATAGGATAATAAAACTAAATGAGATGATAAGGATAGAAGAAAGGCTTAGCTAATCTACATCTCTATATAATCTTTAGTGAATTTTACCTCCCCAGTCTCCTCGTTTATAACAGCTTTGGCTAACTGTAAGAAATCATGTCCAATAATATTCTTCTTCCCCCCAAACACTGTTAAAGGGAATCCAACGCTATCTACTTCAACCGAAACTCCATATACGGGTTTAGTGTATTTAAACTCCCCCATCGATTGCACTCCCCAGTTACCCATATGTATGGCTCCTATCCGCAACAGCACTGCTTCGTCTATCATAGTTCTATCAGCACCAGTATCAATAACAGCTTCTACTTCCTCAGACTTACCATTAATTGAAACCTTCACTTTCTTAACAATTTCCATAAATAAACAATTGCTTTAACTAATAAAAACTTAAGAACTATAGAAGAAAACTAGGTCTTCAAAGTGTGCGCTAATTCTCGTAATTTTTTGATTCTTGATTCGACACTCGGATGCGTACTAAAAAGATTTACCAAAGCATCTCCTCTGAAGGGATTGACAATAAAGAGGTGGCTTGTTGCAGAATTTCCTTGCAGCGGGTAATGACTGGCAACTTTGGATATCTTGTCCAATGCACTTGCCAATGCCAACGGTTTCTTGGAAGCTAAAGCACCTGTTTTATCCGCAGCATATTCTCTTGTTCTTGTGATAGCCAACTGTACCAAAGTAGCAGCCAATGGCGCCAAGATTATCAAAGGCAATAATATAGCACTACTACCCTGCCTCTTCTCCCCGCCAAACGCACCCCACCATGCCATCTGTGCAATATAAGCAATAGCCCCAGCAATAGTAGCAGCTATAGTTGATGTTAAAGTATCACTATTCTTCACATGACTTAACTCATGCGATATCACTCCCTCAATCTCATCCCAATTCAACTGTTTCATCAATCTAGCAGTTACAGCTACTGCAGCATGCTTAGGAGAACGACCGGTAGCAAACGCATTCAAA
>CAZERL010000119.1:0-1797 GCA_964514495.1 uncultured archaeon | reverse complement strand
CAAGGCAATAAAAAGATTTAAATATTAGCAATTTAATATTTAACCGAATGATGTAGTTTACTAGATAAAAAACATGAGAAAATTAGTAAATAAGCAGATTGGTACAATAAGCTTGTTTTTATCTTTGATATTAGTATTAATAGTAACGAGTTTATCCCAAATTGTATCAGCAGATGGTGTTGCTGGCAGCCCAGTACTCGGCAATAATAGCTATTTCCTCCACTCGAATGGTAGTATTCTATTCCCAAATCTATTCCTTAATACTATAGCGCCAGCTGAAATAGCTACAAAATTTAAACCTCAAAAATTTAAAGATTCTGGTGGCGTTGACTTCAATCGTGGAAATCTGTGGAAAGAAATTGGAACTTGGAAAACTTCATCTGTAGGTACAGACATTGTCCTTACGGGATTGAGTCCGCTTCATGTATGGGTTGTATTAAAGAATAGCGATGATATAGGTACACAGTTTGACTTGAGGGCAGACATCATTAAAAAGAGTGGAGCTAGCGAAAGCATAGTTGCCTCAAATTTGACTCGGTGCATTATAGGTGTGGGTAGAAGTCCTCACAAAGCTAAAGAGATAATTGTAGGGCTCGGTGATGTTCCAGATGCAAGCTTTGCAACAGGTGATGTTATGTTTCTGAGAATATTCACTAGGATTGGTACAAGGCCCGACAATAAAAAATGTTTCCCTCCAAAAGGAGGCGCCCACAACAACGCCGTTGGCTTGAGTGTGTACCATGATTCAAAAAGCCGTCCTGCAAGGTTTGGTGCTAACTTCACTTCTGGAGGAGCACCTCCACCTCCACTGCCATAAGAATAATATACAGTTTACTAGGTAAAAAATAAATTAATTAAATAGTTATATTCCTCACCTGATAAACATCCAAATGCTCTCCTTTGTCAGGACCAGGAGCAGGCAAAGTCCCATCTATTTTGAACCATTCTGGAGTGTTATTAATTCTAAAATTAGTTGTTGTTTTTGTCCCAAAATAAATATAATCTACAATGCTTCTGTCTTTAAGCGCTAAGCCATGTTGCTGAAATTTATCCAAATTTACAAGGCTTTCAATTCCATAAGTTGAATTGCCAAGATTGCCCTCAAGCCTCATCAAAAAGGAAGGAGTGTCATTATGAGCTATGTACCAAGAATTATTTGTATGAATTAGCAAATTATCGACTTTACCGCTAACAACAAAATTTGTTATATTTGAAATTCTTATTGTATTAGTAACCCTTCCTTTACTGTTAACGACATAAAGAGGGTCTTCAAAACTAATAATGCTTATAGTATTTGTTAAATATCTGTCTCTAAGCCAATAGCTTGTGTTTCTTTTATCCCTTATATCTAAGCTGATGTTTAAGCCAATATCAACAGACCATGGAGTGCTTTGATTGAGCTTAACATCATTTATCTTAAAATTGAATTTTATGTCTACTTTATCAGCTTCTGCTGAAATCTTATTAGCCCAGTCTGTAAAAGTAGAGTCTTTCATCAAGCTTAGTGGCTGTTGTTTTATTGTTCCATTCAGAAAAGATTCTTTAAATCTTTCATTTACATTATCAAGGAAAGTTCCATTAGTTGCAATGAACTGGTTAAAGCTCAGTAAGGTTC
The DNA here is from genome assembly GCA_964514495.1 of uncultured archaeon. Classification (GTDB taxonomy): domain Archaea; phylum Aenigmatarchaeota; class Aenigmatarchaeia; order CG10238-14; family SCSR01; genus JACQIA01. Next base: position 182 of record CAZERL010000119.1, on the reverse strand, counting down.
TAAAGCCAGCAATAAAAGCACCTTTATTTATGTCTTTTTCAATATCTTTAATAAAAAAATTCACTGTTTCGATTCTTGTCTGTGTAACATCCATTTTGTCGCTTAACCTGTAGGTGCTATAAGCACTATATGTCACAATTATAACTATGGTTAATGCAATTGCTGCGGTTGTATAAAATATG
>CAZERL010000118.1:0-1807 GCA_964514495.1 uncultured archaeon | reverse complement strand
TTTGAACCCAGCGGAAACTAGAATAATAACTAGCCGCACTTGCTCACTTGGGGACAGGCTTGTTATCTGCTATTAAGATGAACGATTTGATAGAAGCGGGTATACACTACAAAATCCTTCTAGCAACTTGGCATGCAGCAATAAACATGAAGTTGGGAGGAGATTTGGACAAGTTGAGAAAAGCTGGCGAGTATCTGAAGCATGCGTGGATTGCTTGTGGTGTGAATCCCAAGAAAGTTGAGTTTGTATTTGCGGAGGACTTGTGCAAGAATTTGGATTATTGGGAACTGGTTTTGAAACTTGGAAGCAAGGTAACGATGCAAAGGGTGATTAGAGCATTAACAATCATGGGTAGAACTGAACAAGAGCAATTGCCCGCAGCAAGCTACATTTATCCATTGATGCAGGCAACAGATATCTTCAAACTCAATTGTGACATCTGCCAATTAGGTATAGACCAACGAAGAGCAAACATGCTTGCGAGGGAAGTCGGACCTAGTCTAAAGTTTTGGAAGCCCGTTGCAGTACACCACCACCTGCTCATAGGTCTTCAAGGACCGAAAAAGATGGGTGGGTTCGAGACTAGCAAGGGCTTTGATGTGGAGATATCCAGCAAGATGGCCAAATCAATTCCGAAAAGCTACATATCTATTCATGACTCGCCGAAGGAAATTAATGAGAAGATAACGGATGCTTTTTGTCCTCCGAAAGTTGTTGAAAACAATCCTGTTCTGGAAATATGCAAGTACATACTCTTCAGGAAGATGGATTCGTTGAAAGTTGAAAGACCGAGACAATATGGGGGAGAGTTGGAATTTGGTTCTTATGGAGAATTGGAAAAATTATTCAGTGAAGGTAAATTGCACCCGATGGATTTGAAAAGTGCAGTTACAAAGGAATTGTCTGGCATATTGGAACCTGTAAGGAAATATTTTGAGAAGAACAAGGAAGCCGAGGAATTATATGAGTTTGTTAAGAGGCAAGAAATTACAAGATGAGATTAAGAGATAAGTGTTGTGTTTCGGGCGGCAGAAAAAGAGTTATATTGATTCAAATATGATACTTATGGTCCAAAACTAATGTAATGTAACTGTTTTCAAAGCACAATTTTCATTTATAACCTTCTTACAACATTCTTTTGCATGCTTTACTATAAGTGCATGAAACTCTTGATAAACTTTTACATCCTTGGGAAGATTATTTTCAAACAACTCTTTTATTTGTTCATATTTCCATGAGTCATCTATAATCCCAAATCTTGAGAAAATTCTTTTTGCATAAGCATCAACAACAAAATGAGGCTTATTACATGCATAAAGAAGTATCGAGTCAGCTGTTTCATTACCTATACCATTAACCTTCAACAAATCTTCTCTCTTTGCATTCTTCAAGAAATTTTCAACTGAACCAAAGTTCTCAATAATGTATCGGGCAAATATCTTTAGCCTTTTAGATTTTTGATTAAAAAACCCAGACGGTCTAATTAATTTTCTAAATTCTCTTGTGTTCATTTTCAAAATATCATCTGCTGTTCTACAGTTGGCGTTTTTCAAATTCAATAATGCCTTTTCAACATTTCTCCAAGCTGTATTCTGCGTTAAAATTGCCCCTATGCAAATTTCCCATTCTTTCGGTTCTGTGAAACTCGATACAGGCCACCATTTCCGATGGCCGTGTTCTCTCAATAGTTTGTTGTATATTTCAAAAATCATATTCGTTCCTTGAATTTGTAGAAATATTTCTTATCTATCCTACTGTTACTAATGCCAATTCCGTCTTTCTTTAATAATTTCATTTTAGCTTTTAA
>CAZERL010000117.1:0-1820 GCA_964514495.1 uncultured archaeon | reverse complement strand
TGAATTTACGCATTAACGAAAACTCATTAACAAAAAATTCAATAAAAACAAAATATTCAATCTAGCCCCCGTCCAATCCCCCCCGCCACCCACCCCAACGAAAAGATAGACTTAAATATATATTCTCTAGTACATAACTTATGTCTGAAAAAGCTTTGGCAATTGTATTCATAAAGGGAATTGTTATGCTAATAGTTGGAATTATTTTAACCATGAAAGGAGTACCCTCAGATGAAGTCGAAGTCACTAAATATGCAGGCGATAAAATTATGGATGCTATGAATAAAACTGCTAATTCACAGGAAGTTTCAGATATAACAAGAAGCACTAAAACTAGCTTTGAAATTCTTGATGTTGGTGCAACGATAATTACGATAATTGGGATACTGGAAATAGTCTTTTCAGGAATTGCATTATTTAGAAGGTAAGCCTTGTCTCTAAAAAGGAAGCCCTAAAAAAATTGTAGCTAAGTAGAAAATTCCAATAGCATAAAATAAGTCAAACCAAACTACCCTTAACATATTTGATAATTTTATAAGCATCACAAAAGGAAAACCAAGAATTGCAAAAAGATTTCTCTTCCAAATCCTTTTTGAGTAATCCCATATATGTTCAGCATCATGGTCGCTTGGAAAAGCCTGCATACCAGCTGAGCCGCCCAACCAATAGAATAAAAGATTGGAGCTTGATTGTATTTTTAGTGCTATTATAAAAAATATCAATGAAATTAAAGAGCTGAAAATCAATGGCCCAGAGGATACTAATAAAGTTTGCCAATATTTATGTGCTGGTTCATGATTTACATATCCAGCAGTATCTTTAAATTGAAAATAACATACTTTGTATACTTTAAGACTACATATATAACATGAAATTTGATGAGCGAATTCATGGATAATTATACCTGGAAAAGTTACTAAAGATATAGCTTCTCCTGGAATAAAAAACATTATTTACCTCAATAATTTTAGGCGTGATTGAATCTCTTTAAGGTATTTCTCTTTGTTTGCTAATTCCTCGGAATCTTCAATTTGGTCTCTTAATTCCTTAAGAATGTCCTTCAACCAGTTTTTGTAATCGCCAAGGTCGTCAAAAATTGCGTTCCATTCCGATTCATTTGGTTTAATAATTTTAATTACCTTTCCAAGAATATCCCATCTGCTCAATTCCCATTCTTCATCAGACATTAAACTTTTTACCTTTACATGACCATCTGTCCTAAATTTCAAAACTTTTCCATGTATAATGTTTATTTCTTGATCATGCTCTAATGTAAAAATTATTTGTATTATGTCCCCAGACTTCAGATCTGTAGGAGCTCCATAAAGTATAATATCCCCAGGAAAAAAGTAATCTGGCACAATTCTGTCGGAAATTCCAATATGACCCAAATCAGAAATGTAAAAACTATGATGTTCTTGTAAATATTTCCTGCAAATCCAATAAACCGCACCTGGATATTTTTGTGCTATATGGACAATTGTTCTATACAAAGAATCAGGTACACTTTCACCAGAAGCAAGTATATCATCTGCTATTTTCTTGTGCGCATCTTCTTCTTTCTTAGCAAACCACGCCATAAATATTGTTTAAAATTCAGTATTTAAATACTTTGCTTGATTCGCTGATAAGCGCAAATCATAAAAAAGTTCGCCTAAGCCCTAACGACTATACACTCGAAAATGGGGTTTCTCTTCTCAGCTTCGCATAATCTAAAAGATTATACAAACTTTTTCTACAAAAAAGTACGCTGTGAACGATTTTGGGTGGCAAAAAAGTTGAACCCTTCGGGCATCTAATACTCGTTATGCGGTTCGCTC
>CAZERL010000116.1:0-1889 GCA_964514495.1 uncultured archaeon | reverse complement strand
TTTTGGCAAACCGCTTATTGCAAACTGGGTTATACAGCCTTTGCTGACTGGGTTGGTGTCTGTAAAGCAGGGTGAGCTTGCGTTTGCCATAGCCGAAGGTGCGCAGAAGGCTGGGATGGATGTGACTTTGCCAACTGGTGAAGCAGGGAAGCCGAAAGAAGAGCGGTTGTGTAGTGGTTATACCAAGTTCGATGAAGAGGGCAATGTTATTAAAGGCGGCAAGCAGGTTGATGTTGTGATAGGTGAATCGGATACAGGACCTCCTCCATGGAATTCTAAAGGCGCGTTTTATAGAGTGCCTATAACGATCAAAAATTTGGGCAAAGAACCTCTTAAAGTGATAGTACTAAAAGGCGATTCCCGTGGTCTAACTTTAAAAACAAATGAGAAAGGTATTTCATTTTACACAGGCAAAACTCAAGTAGGGACTTACATATCTGGCAAGGAAACTCCGAAGGATGAAAAGAAAACTGTAGATGCACACTATATATTAACTCCTTTGAATTGTTTGGAGCCTGCTGGTTGCCTGATAGAACCTGATTTGGAGAAGACTGTTGAATTGCTTAGTGCGAGCAAAGTTGCTTTCAAAGAAAACACAGCAGCCAGTTTGAATGTTGAACTTAAGGTAAGTTACGCGGGAGAAAAGAAAGGCGTGGGGACAGGACATATGCTGATTTTCCCGACTAGCACAGATGCGGCTGCAAGGCAGAAGGCTTCGAATTTCAAAAGCAGCTATTGTCCTACTACATTAGCCGGACCTTTGGATGTTGTGATTAGTCCTCCATTCTACACAGCTGGGGGCAGTGATATGGGTGGGGATGGTTATTTTGAAGTTAAAGAAAAATCGCAATGTCCAACTGAAATAAGTGGAGTTAAGATAAAAGAATTTCAATACATTTCGTTCGAACACAAACAGTACTGTGTCCAGAATTTAAAAACGGTAAAAGTAAGATTGCTTAATACTGATGAAAATGCTCAGATATCCGTGAAATCTGTAAAGATATTTCCGTCTAAAGAAGGTGCTAGTCCTCCGAAAGAATATACCAACACATTCGAAGAAGTCGACAAAAGAGGTAATTGTTTCTTAGAGAGTTTAGGTGAAGATCAAAGTGGGCTTGTTTTCAATGATGAAAGAGGACCTAGTGGTGAAGATTTAAAAAAAATCACAGGACCATTTAGAAAGGAGTTTACTTTCCTTTGCAGATATCAATTATGTGATTTCCCATCAAATTATAAACCTACTGAACTAAATGAGCTAACAAAAAAACCTGACCTTGGATTTTCGTGTTTGAAAACAGGTGAGCAAGTAATTAGCCCTATAACCGAGTTTAAAGACTTCCAATTCAGAGCTGAAGTGGAATACGATTACATAGCAACATTCACTAAAGGAAGCATACCAATGCTAAAAGAAAACAAATGAGCAATTGGTACTCTATTAAGAATTTATTGTACTAATTTCCTGCTGTAATCGTTTCCAGAAATGACATTGAAGTTCAACTGGATATTTCTCATGCCAATTGGCTCTTTGTCTGCAGAATCGTAAACGGGATATTTGTTGTCTTTATCTGTAATCGCAATCTTAGCTTTTGCCGCCCCAAAATAAGAAAATGTACAGGTTGCCCTCTTCCAATGTTTAATGCACAATATATTAGATACAAGGGGGGGAAAGCAGCATTCTTCAGTAGTTTGTGCGCATACTGGCACTATATCACTCTGTATTTCTCGATTTAGCAATTCAGTTGAAATTGTTGAAGTGCTTAACTCCTTCTCTAAAGAATTCAACTGTAAGTCAATATTTGTTTTGATATTTTTCTTGCCGTCTTCAAACCCAAAATTATTTACTTCGGTAAAAACTTCTTCGGCGGAAGGAGCTACACCGCATTTTCTCG
>CAZERL010000115.1:0-1944 GCA_964514495.1 uncultured archaeon | reverse complement strand
AACCGTAGCTTCTCCAGCTGTAATTGCACTTCACACATCTATAGAATAATGTTGGAGGCTCGTCAGCAGTCCTAGTTTGCTGCATCCACCAATGCGCCTCCATATGATCGCACTTGGGGCACATTATCTTAGTCTTAGGCAGTTCAGCTATCCCTTCATCCTTGCCCATAACAACTATTCCACGTTTCTGGTTTGCAAAGCGCTCTGAAATCACAATCTTCTCGCGTTTCATCGTCTGCTTGTGCCCTTTCTTGCAGACTAAAAATGAACGTTTCCTCTTCTTTTCTACAGTCATCAGGTTGCCGCATTTTTCGCAGAACTTAATCATATCAAATACCCAAGATTTTCGAAGCCAATACCTTTACATATCCGAGTTTGGGAATTATAAAGATTGCCTTGCCGTATACCTGTTCTTTCTTGACAGAATATTCATAGGACAACTGGCTCAAGTTGTTGTCTCCTTTTGTTTGGTAAGTTCCGTCATCATTGATTCTGATTATCCTGTGGATTATGGGCGCCGGCTGCTCCTCTACCATGTATACTATGATGTCACCAACTACATAATCGTCAGAGCCTTGGACTATAGGCATGTCGCCAATGGAAAAGCCGTTTGGAGCGAGCCAAGACTCTATTGTTACTCGCGGATAGTTGAATGTCTTCTGCAGCCAGCCGTAGTAGGTTAGCTCTGGATTGTCATGCTCCATGGATGAAGAGACTACGGCAACTACCGGCAGGTTGGTTTGCAATGCCGTGGCCAGAACTACATAGTAAAAGAATGTGGCAAATAGCACTCCCAGGAATATAGAGAAGATTATTCCTATCCATCCTTGGTTCAGCCTTTTCCAGAGTTTACGCACGTCCATAAGATTCTCCCCTTACTATTGCTGTTGCTATCAGATGGGCTACACGCAATGGTTCTGGTATATCGCCATGTGTGGAGCTTAACAGCAGTGTATCCTCAACATCCTCATCTGCCATGCCCAGAGACTGGTAGTGAACCTTTTTATCATGATTTAAACTGCACTCCTTGATTTTACCGGCATTTTTGACCATCTTCCATCTCGTCTCAAAATCGGTGAAATTCATCAAAGCATTCCTGACAGAATCCAAATCAGGATGTTTCCTGTTGAAAACCATGACTGGTATGCCAGTGCTTTCATGCAACTGCTTTATATCAATAATGTTAAAACCGCCTACGGTAATGCCATCAAGCATCACTACTTTTAACTGTTGTTTATGCCTAGTGGAATTAATAAGCTTTGCCAGTTTTCCTGTGGAATCCAGACCATCAACCTCCACATCAGTTCTAAGTATGCCGTCCAAGAATTTCCCTCCCCTATATATAACGCCAATCACAGGAGTGGTTTCTGATTTTGTGTCAAAAGGGCCGTCGTCGAAACCAAGGATTCTTATCTCGGATTTGAGCATTATACCAAAAAGTTAAGTAGCAAAGTTAATATTTAAAGATTGCTTAAAGAGATTAAAGGTTGGTATGGTTAAGAAAACTTTCCCGGAAGCTTTGGGCAGATTGTACCTGAGAGTTTTTGTCTGCAGGGTATGCAAGAGCAAGATTAGGGCTGATTCTGCGAAAGTCAGGGCTGGGAGGATTAAATGCAGAAAGTGCGGTGCGAGGGCTCTAAGGCCAAAGAAAAGACCTCTGTGATGATGATATATGGCGTTAGAATACATTACTACAAGAGTGTTGGAGAATTCTTCTGGAAAGATTACAGGGAAAATTAAGATTTTGAAGTTAAAAGAAGAATCTGAAGCTAACATAGAGTTGACATGCCCAGAATGCAATAACAGTGAAAAGAGAAATGAAGCTTGGACTGATCCTTTTGTAACTGGTATTGGTGCTAATAGGAAATTCAGTCTACAATGCGGTAAGTGCGGGTTCAATATTAAAATGATGAAGCTGAAGAAGGAAGCAAAGAAGAAGAAATA
>CAZERL010000114.1:0-1949 GCA_964514495.1 uncultured archaeon | reverse complement strand
AATTGAATAAAAATGCTGTTAAAGTAAAAGATATGATAAAAAGCAAAGAAAGCGAAGTAAAACTAAGTAATTTAATAAATTTCTTAACCGAGAGTTAATTTTATTTGAATACAGATATCGTAGTTCCTGAGGCATTATCCACGGAAAGTACAATACTAAGGCACAATATCCTATATTTTTCTTCTGGAATTTTAAGGCATTTATTTCTCAATTCTTTTTCGTCACGCATCCAACCTCTTATATCATGCCCCATCTCTGTATAACAACTCTGTTTATTTTCCTCATCAGCAATCGAACAAAATGCTATTATTTTAGATTCGTCTCCATTATATCTGCCATTAAGGGAACCTACAACACCTCGAATGCATACGTCTTTGAATTGTGGTTCAACTATCAAATCACAATCTTTTTTCATTAAATTCAAATCCTGAGTGTAGCCAACTTGATTAGAGCCAACGAATCTAAAGCATCCCATACGATAATTGATAGGTACCGTATTACACAGTGCTATGGTCTTTTTCCAATCATAATTAGTGATTATAGAGAAATAAGAGCTCTGATAAGTATAGCATGTGTTCAAATATCGGCTGTCAAGGATATTGCAAGGATACAGAGGATCGTCATGCTTGATGAATTTTCCAGGATGGTCTCTATTTGTTGAGCTTGAAGAACTTTCCATGAACACCCCGCTGTAACAACTTTCTCTGTCTGTCAATGTCTGCAAACCATCACAAAGCTTCAGAGAATATGGTAAATCACCATTAGTTATGAACATCATAGCATGACCAATGCCATGAATGCATTCATTGTATAGTTGCGGTACTGTATAGTCTTCAGGTTTCTTGCAGACACTTCTGATCTCGGTTATAATGATGGAATCATCAGCACCATACAGAGGTATCCCTTTTTGATCAAAATGACTCTCGATTACACCATGATAGCATCCTCCATGACAAACAGCGGTGCAATTTGCATAAGCTTCTGGAATGCTTTTAGTTCTTTTATATTCATTTCTGCTTAAGTAATGGGTGACTTCATGGCAGTGAGAAAAAACTTCTTGTAGCTGTTCATTTTCTCTAAATACGTCAAGTATTTCAGATAAGGTAAAGCGGCTTGTGAAGTCATTGGCAGCATCTAAATAACAAAAGCTACTATAACTTTGATTATAAGCACAATCAGCCAGCCTGTATAGAATATAAGCAGTGGAATTGATGCTACTTTCAACGTTTTCTAAGTAATTAGTACCTACGTTGGCTTCCACATTATCTGAAGTATTGGAATTGATGTTGTCGCTTTGTTGAGATAGTATTATCAGAATACCAAGAAAGATAAATAAGAAGAATATTTTAGAGTTGGCACCTTTCTTTTGTTTATGCATAAACTAAAATTAGCAGTCTGCAATAATAACAATAAATTATATAGAATTTGTAAAATGATCTTTGAAATTAACCATCCTTTTCCTTTTAGAGATTACTGCTAGATTAAAATGCCGTTGGAAAAAATTTCTGACAGGTTTGATATGATGTAATCGGGATTGTGTTTCAGTAGCTGTTCTTTTAGCTGATATGGATTGACGTCTCTGATTATAGCTGCAGTCTTCACACCAGCTCTTTTGCCTGTCAATATGTCTTCCACCATATCACCGATGAAAAGTGCGTTAGAAGCATCAACATCCATCCTTGATAATGCAATCAGTAAAGGTTTTGGTGATGGTTTCTGATCGTCTGTATCATCAAAAGTTATAATCACATCGAAATAGCCGCGAATCCCGAAGTTAATGAGGTGGTTTAAAACTACAAACCTCGGGAGGTGGGTGACTATCCCTATTTTCACGCCATTTGATTTCAACCGGTGTATGACATTTTTTGCTTCCGGGTACAACGAAACGCCATTGGAAAATGTTGGATAGATTTTCCTGAAATGGGTGTCTGTCGCTTTTGCCTGCTCTT
>CAZERL010000113.1:0-2001 GCA_964514495.1 uncultured archaeon | reverse complement strand
ATTAAGATTTTTCCGGGTGTCTGAGACAAATGCCTTATGAGCCTTCCGCACCTTTTCTTTGAAAAGATTCGACGGGCACTTAGGGATAGACTCTCCTAGCTGCCCCACTCCGCTGACTTATAAAAATTTTAGGTTCTTTAAAAAGATTCCGATTGAATCAGGAAGATTTACGAAAGTTTATGCATTAAATTTATTAAGCAATAAATCTTATCCTGCCTTGCAACTAAATGAAAGACAATATAATCAATATAAAGAGATTGATTGAAGGTAAAAGCACTTATCCAACTTGGACTACTGGCTCTACCCATATTCTAAAAACAAAGAAAAGCGGTAAAAAACTGATAGTTTATTATAAAACCAAAAGCAATAGAAAAATTAGTAGATTATTCCCGAAAGAGATAAAACTTACATCAAGATTAATTTATTCCTTAGGGATTTTAATCGGAGAAGGAGCTACATCTATTGGAAAGTCAAATTATAGAAGGTTTACGCTTACAAATTCAAACCCAAGAATAATAAAGGTAGTTTTAGATGAATTAGATAGATGTGGATTATTTAAAAGATATGATCTAAATAAAAGGGCTATCAATTTATTCCATCATAAAAATTCTAATAAGAAAGTGATAAATTATTGGAGTAAAAATTTAGATTTACCTGGAGATAAATTTATATGTTATAATCATCAAAAAAAGACTTCGCCTTTCGGAGTTTGTCATGTATATATTAGTGATGTCTTACTTAGGAGAGTTGTGGATTTAATACAGGATAAATTTTTATAATTTTTAAAAGGTTTATGGTTCACTCTCGGAATCTTGCGATATCATTGATTTGAACACTCAGGATTATTAGCAAAGTCCTCAGGGTCATCGCACATACCTTTCTTTCTCTTCCCTTCAGTATCATTTATTCCAACTCCGATGTAAACGTCTTGTTCTTCAATAGGTATTAGCTCAATACTCATGCGACGCATTTCAAAATAAGGTGGATTGTCAAAAAAGCTAGGGCCGCCTTCTTCAAATTTACATGGATGTGCAAGACGATATTCTTTTGAAATAATCATATCCTCGCGATTTTGCAATCCAGGTATGGCTGCTTTATATTCTGCGAAAACTTCATCTGTCATATAATGAAAGACCGAATCCAGTTTCTTGAATGGTTCACCATTTCCATTCTTAAACATGGGAGGAACGGCGAGAACACCAACTCTTACTTGTGTACCCTTGCCAACTCCGCCATAACGATCCATACTGTTAATATAACCAACCACATCACCAGCTTTCATCTCATGTATCGGCGAATTTTGAAATTCTGGCAAGACATGCGTGTGCGGAAAATTGATGCGCCACTGATTAAATGGCCACCAAGGAACTCCTGATTTGGGGATCATCGTTATTCCATCTGCTAGTGTATGCGGGGCGTCACTCAAAACATAACCATCAAAAGGAGCATAGATTTCTACTTGGTCTCTATCTACCCGCGGATCGGCCGTAATATAATGCTGCATGTTGCTTACCGGTTCGTCGCTCCATTGATCTACTGTTTGATGTCCAGCGCAGGCCCTATATTTACTAAGTCTAAGAATATCAGAAAGGTCAACAAAATTATGAGTAATTAAAAAATCTTCTGGAGGATTGGCGGGAGCAAATTGACTAATAATAGAAATAAGTATTAGTAAAGATATTGGCGTGAAAACAATCCAACGTAGAATTTTTAGTATTAATCTATGTTTGATTAGAGATTGCACAATTAAAGATGAAGCAACGTACGAAGGAATCAGTACCAATAACCACCTAGCTTTAACAATTTCTGGGCTAGTAAAAAGAACGAAAAAGAAAGAAGTCAGTAGAAACAGAAGAATTGTAATACCTATTTTATCTAAATTGGGTTTTAATAATCCTGCAAAATTTATATTTTTTCTCCCCTTCTTTTTTGAAAACATAGCCATCTAATTTAATTTTTACTAGTTTAAAATATTATGCTTTTTTAATCACCAAAGGACAA
>CAZERL010000112.1:0-2068 GCA_964514495.1 uncultured archaeon | reverse complement strand
AGCATTCGAAATTACAAGAACAGTATTCTAAAGCGAAGGCTGAAGTTGAGTTAATACAGAAAGAAAAGATAGAAAAGTTGCAGGCCGAGATAGAAAATCAGTTGAGACTAAAGAAAGATTTTGACGAACTAAAAAAAATTATTGGTGGTGATATTGAAAAGAGCCTTGATGAGAAGAGGCGGGAATTGGAAAAGTATGTTGGTGAGGCAGAAGCATTGAAGATGAAAATAAAGGAGGGGCAGGATGCACTCGAGCAATTATCGTCTTTAGGTGCGAAATGTCCCATATGCGAACATAGGTTAACCCAAGAGAAGAAAATAATTTTAATCAAGCAGAAAAAAATGCAGGTAGAAAACTTTATGGACAGCTTGACTAAGGCTGTAAAGAAACGGGAGAAGTCTGCTAAAGAGCTGAGGGAATTAGAAGAGGCTGGAAAGAATGTCAGCGTGCTGACGGTTCAAATAAAAAATCTTGATGAATTGAAAAAGGACCTTGAAAGCTATAGGAACATTTTAGTTGTCCAATCTGAATCGTATGTCAAACTAGGCAAAGAGCTGAAGCAGCTTGAGGTGGAAACCAGAGAGGTGCAAAAGAAATTCAATGAAATGATAAGGAGGAGGCAGGAGGCTGAGGTGCTATTTATGAAATCTAAGGAACTGCTTGAAACGAGCAAGAGGTTGGATATGCTGTCAAGCAAAAGAAATGTCCTCACATACAAAATTAAAGAACTTGAAAGCAGACTAAAAGGCAGAGATATAGAAAACTGGGAAAAGGAATTCAGATTACTGACTGCTGATGAAAGAGAACTGAAGACAAAAATTGAGACTATTAGTGACTTGCTTGCTGAGAGGAAAAACAGGCTTGACGAACTTCAAAAGACTTTGTCTGTAATAAACAAGGAACGATATGAAATACAGAAACTTGGAAAACTGGTTAAGGATTTTCAAATTTTTGGCAAAGCACTGGAGAAAACCCAAATAGAACTGAGAAGGGAATTTGTAACGGCAGTGAATTACACGATGAACAACATATGGCAGACTTTGTATCCTTATCAAGATTTTTCTGGTATAAGACTTTCTGTAGAAGAGGGCGATTACATACTGCAACTGCAGACAAGGCTTGGTGATTGGATGAATGTTGAAGGTATAGCTTCTGGTGGTGAAAGGAGTATAGCGGCTTTGACATTGAGGATAGCATTCGGTTTGGTATTGGCTCCGCAGTTAAGGATGCTTATTTTGGACGAGCCTACAGCCAATTTGGATGCGAAAAGCATTGACGTTCTAGCAATCACGTTGAAAGAGAGGATACATGATTTCATAAACCAGTGCTTCCTAATCACACATACGCCTGAATTGGAGAACGCGGTTAATGGGATTGCATATAGATTGGAAAGGGATAAGTCAATAGACAGCCCAACAAAAGTTATTCAATTAAATTGACAATATTTAATGTATGCCAAAAACTCAAACAAACTCGTCTGGTAAACTATTTTCAATAATCATTCTAATAACAATCGTCATTGGCAGCTATTCACTTTATTTGCTCTACACAGAAAACCAGAAACAATCTTTAACCATCTCATCATTGACACAGCAAATAGCAGACAAATCTAAAACTGTCGAAGGGCTTAACACCAATTTGGAAAACATGAATACCGAACTAGATAATTTGAAAACGGAAATGAAATCAAAGGAATTGACGATAGCAGATTTAAGCAACCTCTTGGGTATAACCGAAAGTGAACTGCAAGAATTGACGCCTATAATAAAAGATTACTTTGTGGTTGGTGTCAGAGGCAAGGAGGGTGTATTGATACCGTTGGAAACTAAAATGACTAAGGGAACTGGAATAGTATCTGTAAACATCAAGAATGTTGACTTACAGACAGGCGCGCAAGATTCTATAAGAATTGCTAGCAAAGTTGCACAAGATTATACTAGTGTTGATCTCTCAAAGAGAGATATAACCGTGACATTTGTCAATGAGGAAGGCGGAATTGTTTCTTTAGATGGTCCTTCTGCGGGAGCTGCGATTACTTTGACAATAATTGCGGGTGTACTCAACAAAA
>CAZERL010000111.1:0-2076 GCA_964514495.1 uncultured archaeon | reverse complement strand
TAGGATTTTTGATTTAATAGTATATAAATTTAGCGATGTTTTAGTAGCTGGCAAAAGAAAGTATAGGTATAATCGGCTACTAAAACAAATTAAATCAAAATTCAATGGAATATTTATAAGGACTCCGGTGATTGAAAAAGTTAATAATGGCGTGAAAGTATTGTCAAGATTGAACAACAAGCCGGTGCTGATACAAAAAAATAATATCCTTGCATCAACTTTCCATCCGGAACTGACAAATGACAAAAGAGTGCATGAATATTTTGTTGGTTTAGTTGGTAATACTTCAACCACTAAACAATAGAGTTAATCTCCCGTTTACGAATCTCAAAAAAGATCTGCGTCTTTCAATTAGCGCAAATTTGCTCTTAGATGCATTTAAGCTGCTTTTTTTGCAGCATATAAATCTTGGAAATATGTCCGGGTTGCTTCTAGAAGAGGAAATTTACCACTTAGTATATCTTGGGGCGTAAAAAAATCAGCTTTTGCAATCTCTGGCTTTTTAACATGGTTGTCGGCCCTTACCTTACCCTCATGATTGAGAACGCGAAAAATACGTACATAAGGGGAAGAACCATAGTCTACAGGATAGATTGAATAATCAGCAGAAATTCTTGTTGAACGCAAACCTGTCTCTTCCCAAACTTCCCTGCTAAGAGCTTCATGAGAAGTTTCTAATTTTTCATTTCCTTCCCTTTTTCCAGCGGGCAGCATCCAGTGCCCTGCAAAATTTCTGCCATCCGCTATTCTAACCAATAAATGCCGTCCTTGCTCATCAGTAATATCAGCTGCTACAGAATAATTCCTCAAGTGGGCGTATCGTGGAATATTTTGATAACTATCTAAAAGTTTCCTTAAAATAGCTTCGGGTCTGTTATTATACTGTGGATCCCTGCAATTCTCAAGAGCATTGAAAAATTCTACATCCGTTTCATAATGAAGAGTAGGTCTAAAACCAAAAACTTCACGTCTGTACCTGTCATTAGGGTGAATCAGAATTACAGTTTTTCCCAATTTATTCGCTTGACGCATTTCTTCGAAAACACCTTTTGACTCAACATCAGTAGGAAAATAAGCTAGCATTAAATCGCTACCTCTTACAAACCAATGCAAGTCACGATGGACTGTATTTGCAGCTTCCTTCTCATCCGTGACCCTTGAGTCTTGAATTTCCATGGGCACTATCATAACAGAATATTCCTGTAGCCTTTCTCTAAAATCAGTTATCATCCTCTTATACCCACTCTTTTCTTCTTTAACTGATTCGGGGTCAGTGGAATTTATCTTTATGTGAGTTATTGGAAATCCAAAATAACATACAGTAGGATGGGAATCATTCAAAAGTTTGACCATTGTTTCGTCTGAATGCCCCCTAGGCACTACTAAGTGCCTTGTCGGCATTCTTTGTCCATTTTGTATATTACAAGAAGAGGCAAGAATTCGTGAGATACTGACATCAGAAGCAATCCAGTCAAGAATTTGGTTAGGATCTTGCGGGTATGGCTTATGTAATTTTTCCACTAATTTTAATGGATCATCAATTACAGTTACAACATAATCTATTCCGCCTGAAGCCCTATGAAGTTTATTTATTTGGTCTGCATCGAAGATTGAGTCATGTATACCTCCCCTTTGGAACATAGATACTGGGGCATCAATTATAATATGGCCGCTTGATTCCTGGTTTAGTAGATAAGATGCTTCAGAAATTGTATATGCCCTTAAGGCTAGTTGATGGGATAAATCAATATTATGTACACTTTCTCTCGGAGTATTAAATAGTCTGTTAGCTCCTTGAAAATAAAGTTCACTTAGTGAAATAGAGCTTACTGGTTCTTCATAGTACTCTTGTGAAAGTTGTTTTGTAATTTCCACTAAATCCGTTTTACCTACCTTTGGCACACCCGTCAATAAAATTGTTGTCATTTTAATTAGAATTTGTAAAATTATTATTAATATTAAATCTTCCGTTTATAGCAAAATCAACAAAAAGTCTATTTTTTTGAACAAAAAGATTGATTAAAAATCAACCAAAGGTTTATAAATAATCAAATATTGGTTGATTCCATGCTTAGC
>CAZERL010000110.1:0-2088 GCA_964514495.1 uncultured archaeon | reverse complement strand
TTATTTACTTCGGTAAAAACTTCTTCGGCGGAAGGAGCTACACCGCATTTTCTCGTGCTTCCTTCTGATGTCTGTGATTTTTGGTTATAGTTAGATTTGAAATTGGTTGAAGTTATTCCGCCTATTGCCTTTTCTTGCATTTTGTCACTTAATACGAAATTATTTTTGCCTATTTCAAACAAAGTCAGAGTTCTAGTTGGAACCAAGATAAACGTATTTGCCTTATTGTATAAATGATAAAAGAATGCTCTAGAAACCTGCAGCTCTTTATCCTTACCTTTCTCATCTTTAGCCAATGCACTTACATATTCTCCATCATCTTTTTTAACTGCATCAAGCGATGTATATTCTACTGTAGTTACTCCCTCGTCATTCAAAGAATTTGAATATTTGTTGAAAATTTCAAGTGTTCTGCCTTTTAAGATTGATTCGATATCCTTTGGGAAGCCTTGTATATCTTCGTACTTTCTCCAAGTTGGCATATCGTTTAGTTTAACATTGCCTCCGACTTTTGCAACTTCAAAAGACGATTGATAATACGAATATCTTAACGCCTGCTGGAGATTTTTCCTCAAAAGTTCCATGATGTTTGTCCCTTCAATAACAGTTGTCTCCTTTACACCCTTTTCAAAATTGACAACCTCTGTAAATGCAATGTAGTAAACATAACCAAGCCCTACTGCAAGCAGAATAGCTAGGAAAATTATCATGTGGAATATAGAAACTCCTTTCCTCATTTGACCACCAATTTCACACCTTCAACAAGCTTAGTGGGATTAAACGGCACGGCTATCTTGGCAATTTTAATATTTTTGATTTTTACTGGAAGTTCTGGGCAGTCTTTGCTTTTGTCAGCCAACTTAATCTTCTCAGATTCAAATAGGTAGCACCTGCTTTTCACCAACTTGTCCAAATCTTCCCTCAAGAACTCCACATTTTGACTAGATATCAGAATTCTCTCTCCTATGATTTCGAGCGAAGGCTTTTGCTTTTTGTCATTGAGTTCGTCTGGATTTGTAGCGGACAATATGGAAAGCAAAACATCTGTGGAAGTGAATGATTGTATATTTAGTAGGTATTGTGCTTGCACTCTGTATTTCAGAGCTTCTGGCGCTATAAGCATGGCTGGTATCAAGACTATAAGCAGGATGAAGAGGATGAATAAATCGACAAAACCTTTCATATAATCACTGTATCGGAGAAATTATTGGTGTTCTAGAGACACCACTTTGGATTATATCAACGTTCATCTTTCCTAACTTTACATCATCTTGGGAATATCTAACTGCCACAGGAAAGCTCATTGTAATTGGAACTTCTCCGACGCCAAAAATGGGTTTGGGGGCAAACGGCTGCTGTGAAAATTCTTTTAGAGGCTCAAATTTTTTCTTTCCCTTATCCCAAACGTCAATCCTAACATAATGTGAGTAGCCGTGTTTGCTTATGTCATCGGGATGGTAACTGTAAGCCTCAAATAATTTTTCAGAAGCCAAACCCTCTGTTTTATTTTTATCAATCACGCCTTTGTGTATACCATTTTCATCCGTATATGTTAGCATGTCGGAACTCAAAAGTACCTTTGCATACAAGACCTTCCTAGCCACCAAAACCTCATTTTCCTCTATGACATGCTCAGACTCCAGCTGCGATCTCCAATAGAAGAATAGCATGGCAAATGACACTCCAATAAGTATCCAAAATATCACAAGCCTGACAAGCATCTGGGATATGCCTTTGCTTCTCATTTTTCCTCAGCTATCCTGTACACTCCACCTACTTTAGAAATCCTGAATTTATTGTCCGTTTGTTCTATTTTCTCGCCTTGTTTTGTAAATGAAAACGGGATTGAAAACTTGAAATTTTGTTTGTCATCTTCAGCTCTAGTGACATTCAAAAGCCGGTTTGATACGGCTACTCTATGAACTTCATCATTATCTATTTTGTAGTCAATCCATATGTCTCCTGTAGCTACAGCAGTCAATGAAGTTAATCCAGCTATGTCTAACGCGATTGAATGCGTGGATGCCCTGTAAATGTTGTATTTGACATCTTCCAGTATTCCTGGTAGCAGCTTAGATCCGACAATTC
>CAZERL010000109.1:0-2122 GCA_964514495.1 uncultured archaeon | reverse complement strand
TAATTTTTCATAATTTTTGACTTCAGAAGTAAGCGCAGTTGTATTCGTTTGAACTGGTAGATTTAATTTAATTATGTCCTCTCCAACATAAAATTCCGTTACATAATGAGGTTTTATATCCCCAAAACCTAAAGCCAAACGTCCTTCAGCTCCACCTGCAAAGTCTGTACCTACTCGACCACCATATAAAAAAGGATACCATTTATATGCGTTACCAGGCCAATCTGGTACAAAATTCTGAACATTTTGTCTAACTAAAGGAACATGATTTTGGATTTCTTTCATCTCTGGAAGAGATAGTAAATCTGTATTTTGTAACAAAAACCTTTCAACATCATCTAATCTTTGCAAAACACTCTGAGGGCCCAAACCTTGCAATGCTTTAGGTCCAATTTCACCAGTTATATAATCCAATTTAGGTAACATCGCTTGCGCTGTTTGATAGTCATGAGTAATCTCTGGTTTTTTTAGTTGGTAAATTTCTTTTGCGCTCAAAATAGATGCCCATATCCCAATAGGCACTCCTAACCATTTCAAGAAGTTTTCAGAACCTTCCCACCTCTCTAAAGGTGTTGCTTGGGTTTGATAAGTCATTAAATCAGTATAGAAAATTTAATCATTTAAATATTTTGCTATGTTTAATGAGGGAATCTCTTCACTGGACATCCCTGCCTAAACTATTTAAACCCATTCTCCTACTAGAACTGAAAAAAAGAACACGCAAAACTGCCAAATAATGTTTTTCGGCTTTACAGCACGAAAACCAATTACGCAGTTTCGCTTAACGTTCTCTTTTTCCTTGAACTCCAAAGTTTTCAAGAAAAATAAAAACTTTGGAGGTTGATTGAAAATGAAATCAAATATCAGAACGAATCTTATATATGGACCTGAATTGTGTTATGTATTAGGGGCGCTTTTAGGAGATGGTTGCCTTTATTACTGGAAAAGGAAAGGAAAATACATTATAAACGTCAGTGGCGACAAAGTATTTACTGCTAAATATGCAAGTAAGATATTAAAATGTACTGGAATCAGAGTCAAGAACTACATTAATCGTAGTAGAAATATCTGGTTTGTAAACCTAGAGAATGTTCAACTTTCTATACTATTTAAAAATATAAAAGATAATTTGAATATTTTGCATAATCTGATAAAACAAGGAGATCATAACAAAAATTCGTTAGAATTCATAGAAGGCTTCTTTGACGCCGAAGGATGCATTAAAATAGTAAAGGAAGAAGTTAGAAAAACTCCGAAGATTTGTTTAGATATAACTAATACAAATTTTGAAATTCAAGAGTTAGTTAAGAAATTATTAAAAGATAGTTTAAACATAGAAGCTAAATATTCTAATCAAGAATCTTTTGTAGGAAAAGATGGTTCCATACGAAAAAAAGTATATCATCTCAGAATATATAAGAAAGATTATGTTAAAATCTTTTTTGAAAATATAAAGACAATAAAATTATATTCTGATAAAATCCCTTATGTCGAAAACTGGTTAAAAACAAAAAATAAGACTACTTTACAGCTTGATTGTAGTTTTCTTCAACCTGCTTCCAATTAACCACATTCCACCAATTTTTGATATAGTCTGGCTTTCGGTTTTGATATAGCAAATAAAAACTATGCTCCCATAAGTCCAAACCCAAAATCGGCGTTTTCCCTTCCATTAAAGGCGAATCCTGATTTGCAGTGCTGTAAACCTCTAATTTTCCATGTTCAACAATAAGCCACGTCCATCCAGAGCCAAATCTGTTCAATCCAGCATTTGTGAGTTCTTCCTTAAATTTATCAAAACTACCAAACGTATGCTTGATAGCATCTGCAACATTTCCATGTGGCTCACCACCAGCATCAGGAGCCATTATCTCCCAAAAGAAAGTATGATTGCTGTGTCCGCCACCATGATTCCTTACAACAGTTCTTATGTTTTCAGGCACATCGCTAATCTTTTTTAATAGTTCATCAACATCCATATTTTCAAATTCAGTTCCTTTTATTGCACCATTTAATTTGTCAATATATGCCTGATGGTGCTTTGTGTGGTGTATAGTCATTGTTAGCTCGTCTATATACGGCTCTAAAGCGTTGTAATCATATGGCAATTTTGGCAAAGTAT
>CAZERL010000108.1:0-2150 GCA_964514495.1 uncultured archaeon | reverse complement strand
AATAGAACAAAAAAAAATTGAAATAGATGTTACTGGCTTGGACAGGACTTCAATATTATATACCGTCCTGGCCCTTTACAAAATTGGCTACGACGAAATAAATATCACATTCAACGAGCCATTTACTATTCATTACAGAACAAATGAAAATAAAAAAGTAATATCGGTTATTCATGAAGTCGTCAATCGACTTACTGGATTTGAGATAATCCAACAAAAGGAGAATTTTTGTATTATCAAAGATATTTCAGAGACTTCAAATAAAGAATTTGATTCAGCTTTAAGAAGGGTATTCTTGCTTTTGATAGACGCTAGCAAAGACTTGCTTGAAGCAGCTAAAAATAAAAACTTCGCTTTAGCAGATACAATAGAAGAAAAGCACAATACTGTAATGAAATTTATAAGTTATTGCTTAAGGATACTAAATAAAAAAGGACACCCTGACTATAAAAAAACCATAGTTATTTATCATATATTGTCTAATATAGATAAGATTGTTGATGTTCTTAAGTACGCTGCTCGCGACTTAATAAAATTTAAATTGAATTTATCAAAAGAAGCACTACCTATACTTGATGGAGTAAACAATTCAATAGAAAAATATTACGAGTTTTTTTATAAATTTGACCCAAAGAAAATTAAAGAATTATATGAAAATAGGAACAGAATCCTTGAAAATATAAGAAAAATCTCAAAAAAATTAACTCAGACGGAAATATTATACTTAACTAGTATTAGCGCCATATTAGAGCTTATAACTGATGTAACAGAAGCAAGAATAGGGCTGGAATATTAATGCCCGTTGCCTTCTATAATCTTTTTTGCTTTGTCTATTGAGACTGGCTCTATCCTCGGAGTCCCTGAAGATAATACTCCTTCAAAAGCGATTGTATGTATTCTAGATTCACGCGGCGGGGCCTTCATAGGGTCATATGCTGAAAATGAGATGGCAAAATCAAGGTAGTCTCCATTCGCATCAGTAGATTCTTTTAGTGTTTGTTCTGATTTTTTCGTTAAGAGTATCTCTGGATTTGTATATTGTGGCGTTAGTTGAACAGCTCTGCGAATTAAATCTACCCAATATTTTTTTTCTTGTTCACCTCCTTGATTTACTTTAACGTATAAAGATAATATACCATAACCATCAACTACAGCAACTATGGGCTGCCTTGTGATGCTTTCAAATGTTTTCGGATCTAACTTATTATCAGCCGCAAAAGAGTCTATGGCATCTTGAGGTATTATTAATTCTAAACCTTGAGTCGCGCTTGCAACCAAGTCTTCCAGTGAAGTACCAAATAGCCGTTTAACAACAAGATTAGCGTAAGATTCTCTAAAATCAGTAGTTGTAGGGGCTCTTAATTCTTTTTCTAAATTGACCAATTCTGCGGCTCTTTGAACCAAATATCTGACACTTGTATGCTCATCTTGACCGTTTATTGTGTCATTTCTAAGCACATATCTGCACATGTCTTCAATTGACCTATAAAGTTCAAACTCTCTTGGGAGCCCCTCCCTATGGATATTAATGTCCCTAATTTCCTGACCTTTTAAAGGACTTCTAGCTCTTGCAACTAATCTTCTATCAGCTTCATTTATATCAGTATGCAACAAAATGGAAATAATCATATTTTGAAGATTGTATTGTGCATATTGGCTTAGGCTATACAAGCCGTCCGGTTCAGTTATCATTACTGCACTTTCATTTCTATTTACAGCTTCTACAATCTTATCAGAAAGTCCGTACCGACGACCATCATGTTTGTAAGGCACAATAATTCTTCCATCTCTGACTAATTTTTGGCCATGAGCTTCAGATAAGATTCGCTCATAATCAAAACCTTCGGTCTCGGTACTTCTTGAGTCTCTTTCTTTAAAATTGATTACTAATCTATGGCGGAATCCTGCCTCACTAAAACGAGCTCCAAGCCATTTTTTGAAGGTATCTTTTCCAGCTCCAGCATGACCTAAAATAGGTATTAGATAGGGAGGTTCAAAGCTAGGCTGGTATTCTGTCCCACCATTTGATGGTTCTCCCATGTTCGGCGGTACACCATTTTTAACATATTGTGTTTGAGACATTTTTCTAAGCAATAAACAAATCATGCAATAGTCCTTTATCTACCCCTCTTTACCTTATGTAAGCAAAA
>CAZERL010000107.1:0-2158 GCA_964514495.1 uncultured archaeon | reverse complement strand
CATGGAAACGAATTATACCTTTCCCAATTACGTGTAAATCAGCTGGCCACCACTTCGTGAACAATTTCTCGTCAGTACCGTAACCTACGCCTGTGAGGTATATTCCCAACGCATCAAACCAGACATACTGGATTTGTGATTTATCATCAGGCACCGGCACACCCCAACCTTTAGCTCTGGCAATGGAACGGGATATGCTGAAATCTTCCAAACCATTTCTAACAAAACTAAGCACTTCATTATTTCTAGTCTCAGGTACGATTCTTAATTCACCAGTCTCAATCAATTTTTCTATCCTCTTCTGATACTTAGAGAGTCTGAAGAAGTAATTCTCCTCCTCTACGACTTCTGGTTTCTTCTTGTGCTCAGGACATAACCCGTTAACTAACTCATTATCAGTATAGAAAGCTTCACAACCAACGCAGTACAAACCCTTGTATTTTTTCTCGTAGATGTCCCCAGATTTCTTGCACAATTCCCATAGTTTGTACACGCCAAGCCAATGGTCTTTTTTGCTCGACGATCTTAGAAAACTGTCAAATGACAAACCAATTTTATTCGCCAGTTCTTTGAATATTTCTGCATTCTTGTTGCATAATTCCTGTGTAGTGATGCCAGCCTCTTCTGCAGCCTGCACGTTTTTCAAACTGTTTTCATCAGCACCGGTTGTAAGGAATGCATCTTTGCCTAGCAGTTTCTGGTATCTGGCTATTACATCGGTCTGAACAAACTCTAGAGCATGCCCTAGATGAGGATTTGCATTTACATACGGTATTGCAGTTGTTATATAGAACTTTTTCTTAACTAAAATACTCACCTCTTGTTATGAAATTTTTAGCACTAGAAGTAGTTAAAGGATTAATGAAGCATTTGGCTATCGCCTGAGAACTTTATCACCTTTATTGTCAATTGAAATGTGCTTATTTAAAGTTTTTTTTTGATGTCCCATATGGGACATCCTTACATATCATACATATGACATAAAAATATACTTCCCGCCTCACATCTACGATTGTTTTAACTACTCAATACTGGCATATAGTGTTTTATCTTTTCCTGGCATAGACTAGTGAATAGTACAAGATAGCGCCCAAAGCATTCAAGAAAATCAAAACCATCACCCAGACCAGCTTGTCTTCAAACTTTTTCCTCTGCAATAAATCTACCAGCATCCACATCCAGAAAATCACCAATCCTAGGATTATTACAAGAAATAAAATACCAAACCACATCATAGCTCCGATAAGTTCCATTACCACAAGGATAATAGTTTTATTTCTAATATAAATCTTGTGAACAACTTCCAACTGGTAGAAACTTTGGCGAGAATGATTTCGGAGATGGAAAATAATAGGAAAAAGGTAGGAAATTTCCTGAAGGAGTCCAATGAGTTTACAGAATTGCAGACGGATGGGGAAATAACAGAAACCAAAATAATCCATCCTGTAGAAGCTGCGGATTTAAGCGGTTTGAAGATAGCGGGCATAGACGGCGGGCTGGTGAAGAAGTCTTTCCACGGCATAGACTTGATGCTGCTGAGGGCTGTAGGCGTGATATACGACTATACTAGTGGAGGATTGAATGTGCATTATCATCCCGAGGCAATTCCCTCCCCAACGCTCAGGGCTATAAACGATCCATTGGATGATTTGGGATTTGAGCTCAACAGCAACATAGAAAGGCAGATGGCAGAAATCAATACAGCAATAGAGGTTTTGGAAAAGTACGAGCCAGATCTGCTGCTGTTAAATGGCTCGGTGATACCGCACTATACATTTGTTCCTGAAAAAGGCTCATTCGTTTACGTGAATTACGAGAGCATGATCAACGCCTATAACAGATTGTTTGATGCGATGAAATCCAAGAAAACCATTCTTGCAGGTGTGATAGAAGACAGCCGCGGCACCCGTTTCTGTGAAATCTTAAACAAAACAATGAACATAAACTTCGACCCCAATCTCCCCCCGGAATTCAAGATTGTTTTAAACAATACAAAAGACACGAACCTTTTAACTTACGCGCTTCATCACCGCGAGAGGACTTTAATTTTCCCGTATTCGTCAGAAACTGAGAAGCACCCGATGCTCAGGAATTTCGGAGTGGCAAAGCAGATAATGACATTCTACATACGGACTGCTGAGTTTGACAGGCCATTGAG
>CAZERL010000106.1:0-2160 GCA_964514495.1 uncultured archaeon | reverse complement strand
TGTTCAAGACTGAAGAATTAGAGCTTGCCAGATACTTAAAGATTCCTGAAAAAATTATTGAGAAAACACCAACCGCAGAGCTTTACCACGGGCAGACTGACGAGGATGAATTGGGCGCTTCATATAAGGAAATTGATGACGTACTAATGAAAATTGAAAAAAATCAGCCGCTGCCCGAAAACGAATTAGCGAATAAGATTCTCAAAAGGATTAAGGACAACGAGCACAAGAGAAATACGCCACCAGTAATTGGGATTTCTGAGAAAATATAATTGGGTGGTAAAGAATAGTTTGTAGTATGAATATTCTTATTGGAATAAATTTGTCAATTATATATTTAAATAATCTATCCAAGTTTTGATTGTGGTTGCACTAGAAGAAAGATTAGGGTTGTTTAGTAATCTAGAACGAGAGAGAACTTTTGCCGAATATTTATCAATATTTTCTGCCCAAGGTATAGATTTAGCTCAAGAAATAATATCCAGGTTAAAGAAAAAAAGTTCTGTAGTTTTTTATGACATAGGCTGTGGAAATGGACTGGCAAGCAACCCAGTTAACGGGATTTTTAGTTCTATTGGTGCAAGGTTACAAAATACTAATCAGGACCCCTCTTTGGTAGATAAACTTACATATGTAGGAATTGACATTTTGCCATCAAATGTAACTCCAGATAGCAGAACAATGTTTGTCCAGTATGACCTTGAAAGAATTCACGAGACTATCGATATACTACCTAAAATTGATGTGGGTGTATGGCTTTGGAGTTTTCCTTACATTGAACAAAAACTAGAAACTTTAGAGACATTGTCAAAACATCTTAATGATGATGGAATTATTATAATCACTCCTTTTCATCAAGATTTAACAGTGATCTATCAGGGATACTGCAAGCCCTTGATACCTTGTTCCCAGGTTTATAGAGATTGTTTCGAAACAGACACGCGAGGGGGGTCTTTACTGGTAAGAGGACATAAAAGCCCTGTTCTTCAAAGGCTTGCTTTTAGAAAAAGTGAAGTTTACCATACTTGTACAAATATAAAGGGTTCAAGATTTGCACAAATGGTATCACAATATTGTGAAGTACCTAGACCAGATGTAAATGCTGCCTAGCATTTTTCTAACAAAACTTTATAAACGTCCTTACTTCTTTTTTATTTATGACTCGCGCACTCTTCATCGGCAGGTTCCAGCCGTTCCATAACGGGCATCTGAATGTTGCTAAATCACTTTCTAAAAAATATGATGAAATAATCATTGGAATTGGAAGCTCTCAGGAGAAAAATACTAAAGAAAATCCTTTTTCCTACAATGAACGAAAAACAATGATTTCAAAGACGTTGAAAGCCAATAAAATAAAAAACTTCAAAATCTATCCGATTCCTGACTTATACGACGATGTGAAATGGGTTAGTTATATTCTAAAAAGGCTTCCGAAATTTGATGCCGCATTTTCTGGGAACGAGTGGACTATAAGGTGCTTTAAGAAGCATAAAATTAAATGCAGGAGAGTGAAATTGATTAAAGGGATAAACAGCACAAGGATAAGGGAAATGATGGCAAAAAATGAAGACTGGTGGGAATTAGTGCCTCTGGAAGTTGCTGAATACATTATAAAGATAAATGGGATAAAAAGAATAGCTGGGATATGCCGGAATAGGAATTAAGCGAAAACTATTAAAACCAGTATCAACTAAATAAGAGTTTATGGTGGTAAACATACCACATCGCAATGTACTAGAATCATACAGCTATTTTGGGCCGATGTCCTACGGAGAGCCAATACCCGGGCCTCCTGTAGAGCCGGGCATGGAATTATCACATCGGTCAAATGGAAAACAAGAAAAAACACTAGTTGAAAGAGTCGAATTTGAAAAACACATTGGAAGATATCCAGAATGGGTTGCTTATCTGAATGGCTCAAAAATCCATTTAACTGCAAATTTGGATATTCTGGCTTCTTGGCCCGAAGGAGGGTCTCAACCTGAATTTAGGAAGGGTTATGAATTTGAAATGCTGGACAGGAAAGGAGATCACGTTAACTGCAGAGTACTGACCCAATCATCTTTAGATGAATCTGCCGATGTTTATTTTGTTAATGTACTTAGTGGATTACTTGAAGGCTTTGTGGCTTATAAAATCCCTCGATTAACATTGCAAGAG
>CAZERL010000105.1:0-2161 GCA_964514495.1 uncultured archaeon | reverse complement strand
CAAAGCAGATAATGACATTCTACATACGGACTGCTGAGTTTGACAGGCCATTGAGAGTTGACTTCTTAGGGGATAAGGGAAATGTAGATGTTGCTAACCGTATAGCATCATTGCTTCTGGCAATGGCAAGCAATTCCAGTTACGGCACACCGTCTGTTATAGTTGAGGCAGACCAAAGGGCTAAGTTGTCAGAACATGATTTGGAAATGTTTTATCACGATATACTGAACAGGACTGGAAACATAGAAAGTCTGTTACAGCAAAGGAGAAATCAACGACCGTTCTAAGAATTTGCCCACTTAAGCATAGACTTAAAAATCTTATTGCACATTTTTTTTAATAATGTCTAAAGGCTATGTAGAACAACCATTGCTTACATTTGACCAAATAGCTCAAAGAGCAGATTTTAGCAAAATATATTCGACTGCAATTAACATAGCTAAAATCTGGGAACGCTTAAATGATCTTGATAAAGACAAAACTATTAGACCATTAAAGATTCTAGACATAGGTGGTGGTATAGGAGTATTAGGTAGAATGTTAACAGAAGAATTCGGTCCTTTTATCGAGTATGTGAATGTGGATACAGATAGTGAAGCACTAATATTATCAGTTGGGAGAAAAGTTAATGGAAGTTATCTCAATTTACCACAACTTTTGTCAGGAGAGAAATTTGACTATGTATTTTCTTTGAACTTAATTCCTGAGCAAGAAATCTGCGGACTGAAGTCCGCCAGATGAATTGCTCAGGAAATGACCTACTCTGTGGGCTGAAGCCCACAGAGTAGGTCATGAAATCCTCCTCCACCAATTACAACACGTACGTTTTATGAAGCACAACGCACCTTTGATATTTTTTTCCGTAGCCACTTAGAACAAGCATCTGAAAATATGCGAGGGCTATATGAATGGGCAGTCCTTCTGAATGTTGCAGTTGCTGTAGGTGAAAATCGGAGATATGTAAAAGGTAGTTTTATTGAACCTGATACGTTAAAGGAATTTGAGCAACAATTGCAACCGCGTGGCTTAAGACGTACTGAAACCACCCAAGTTAAGATTGGTATGGAAACTGCAACTGAAATGTCTAAGTATGATCTTGATGATGCAAGGGAAAGGCTTTCTCCAAAAGAGCTACAAGACTTGCTACATTTTATGCGAACAATCTTCGAGTTGTTGCATTTGATAGAGTAAGTCCAATGAATGAAAGAAAAGTAGTTGCAAAGCTTGAGGAGACTTTAAGACAGTATGATGAACTTGCTTCTTATCTTCATGCGCAACAAAGGTTTTTTGATTAAATAAAACATTATTCTTAATAACTACCATTTAAATATTATTAAGAACATAATACGATTATGAAAAGAGAAGATTTCGAAGTTAAGACAGTAAAAATGAATGGAAGTAGGGTAAAGATTAGAATCCCGAAGAGAGTTGTTTCTGAAGAAGAATTCAAAAAAAAGTTATATGAAGTTTTCAAAAGACATGCTTAATGTATCTGCTGAAATTCTATGTAATCAATTACTCTGTCGTAGAATACCTTAAAACGTTCTTTCAACGGCTTGTCGCCGGTAAGCATAGTAAGATTATCCTTCTTGGCAACCCACAAATGTTGCAAATTTATGATAGTAGTTTTCCTAGCTGGCTTTTGGGCAAGTGCATCCGATATTTCAACAAAATCCACTTCTTTTACCAGAATTTCAGTAACTTGTAGAAAACCTAAGAAGAAATCCCATACAACATAACATTCTTCTTTGCTCAGTTTTTGAGCTGAGTGCAGATGTCTAAATATTTCTGCTCTGGTGATGATGGAAACGAAATACCTGTGCTTATCTTTTACTTCCTTTAGAAATTTTATAACAGCTGGCAATTCTATATGAGTCAAGTCTTTACCGTTCTTTACTGCTTCTGCAAATTTGTCGAAAAGTTTGTAAACTATATTTGTATCAAGATAGATCTCATTTGGTATGTGCATAGTATTTTTATATTATTTCTCATTCTAAATAAGCGTCATTCAAATGCCATTAAGAACAAATAATTTTTACAGGAATAGTCACATTCGAACCAAGTGATATGACAAAAACATTCTAAGAAATTTATTCTCTAGCAACCCTGGCAAACTTAGGAGTTACAACCAAATATCCTTCCTCTGTGGCAGCCAAATCAA
>CAZERL010000104.1:0-2187 GCA_964514495.1 uncultured archaeon | reverse complement strand
TCCACCACCTTTTTACGAACCATTAGAAGATGTTGTTTTGTTTATTGTATTTAAAGATTGTTGTAAAGAAAAGATTCTGAAAATAAAAATTCCAACAACTTGGGTGAAAACTGACTGGAGAGGAAAAATCAGTTACGAAGTTCTGATTTTTCCTTTCGGAATAGGATTTTTGAACGAAGTGAAAAAATCCGTGTTTGAACCCGTCGTTGTTGTTGGAATTTTTGCTGAATGTTATCTTCGAGAAACTGAAGGTTTCGACTAGTTGTCTTACGAAAAGTATAAATAGGTGGCTATTATATACTGAATAATAGTGGTTGAAAATGAATATTAGAAATCAATCATTGATGTATGTTGCTATTATTCCTTATACTGTCGCTTTACTTGGCGGAGTTCATGCTGCTCAAGCACCTGTTCCTCCTCCAAGTCCTCCAGCCCAAAATTTAACTGAAAGAACACAAGAGGCCATAGAAACTAATTTATCTAAAGAATTAGCAGATTTACTTGATGCCAATCACGAACATTTCCAAACTTATCGCCAAATTCGTTATGACCTTTCAAAACCTATAGGCGAAAGAGTAATCTATAATACCAGTCATGGAAGTTTATCTTATAGGAGAAGTGTCAAAACACAGGAAATATTAGATTACGAAGTTAGATACAGGGAAGATATAAGGACAGGCAGAGTTATTTCTAGTGCACATCCAGACTTGAGCATTCCTTTAACTCCAGTTGGGACTATTGATGAATCAACTAGTTTAGAAAAGCATGGGGGAGAAACTCATGGGGGAGAAACTATTAGTGTTGATATAACCACAATTGGAGGAAACAAGTCCCTGGAGGCTTTTACCAGACGACGAGGCGAGCCTTACCAAGATCGTCCAGATTTATTTCAAAGTTTTACGGATATTTACACGGACCATGATTTAGATGGCAATTTCAACACAGCATTAAATTCAGGTTATCATAATGGCATACCATTTCATGGTTATAACAGAACAGATTTTGTGGATGTAGGAACGATGACTGAGGGAGAGGTTAGACAGCGTCAGCCAAGATTTGAAAGTATGTTAATGGAGGTTTCTGCGGCTGTCAGGGATTATTTATCGAGAACTTATAGAGTGGTTTTAGGAGATAGTTTAACGCATATAGTAAAAAGACAAGCCGTAATAAGAAATGAGAGACTGGCCTATTTGGAGGCCTTAAGACAGGCAGTATTAAATGATATTCCAAACCCCAATCACATAGTGCCTGGACAAAGAATTGTAATTTACCCTGTTCCTAACCAGTAAAAATCTTTATAATTAACTTACATTTTCAACCACTAGGGTGAGACAACCAATTAAACCAAAAAAACTTATCCTTCATTCTTACGCATAATCTCAAGAGATTATACGTACTTTACTCATTTCATTAAGCCCCTAAGTTTCGTCGTATTTGTGTCCAAATACAATCTTTTCAAGATACATTTCCTGTTTAGTAGAATCATAGGAAAATATTATTCTGAGCTTTCCAATCCACAGACGACAGCTACCTTTTAAATCATAATGAAGATGCTTGAATCGTGTCGGTTCTTCAGCAACCTCCTCCATTTTATTCTTTATTCGAACCTGTAGTTGATTATCCAATTTCTTAAAATCTTTGGAGAATTCCTTAGTCGGAAGAATTTTATAACTCATTCCAATCAGCAAAATCCCTTTGTTTGATTTGCTCTTTTGCCTTTTTGTAAGAGTCCATAAAGTCTTTGTCAGCCATAAGCTCTAGCGATTCAACTATGGAATCAAATTCTTCCTTTACACGAATAAGATCAACGATAGCGTCTTTGTTTATTGTTATTGGTCCGCTCATATATTTTCACCTATGAAATCTAGATACATTTATCTATATAAAACTAGCGTTTCAGGACTTAATTTCATTTTATAAAGCCCAGAACTCATAAGTTTTTTGGTCATAAAAAAGCCCGATGCAAAGATTTGTAAGGGTACATGTACATCTTAAATTATATCCCTTATTTATTCTTTTTTAATCCTTATATTATCCTTAAAAATGTATAAATTTAAATAATTTATCCATAATTTATACTTAATTTAGCATAAACTAGTAGAATATTTTATAGAAAACTTTAAATACTTATACTAAACTTAGGCTACATAAAGTCTATACTAAGATAAAAATGAGTATACAAATTCG
>CAZERL010000103.1:0-2194 GCA_964514495.1 uncultured archaeon | reverse complement strand
GGTGATTAGCGCGATTCCGCACCAAATGACCTCCTTGTAATGCATACATCTGTTAATAACTTATAAATGTTTTCGTTTCTGTGATTGAAACGGAATTCCATTTCTTTTACGTATAATGGGTAGTTGTGCTTGTCTATTCCATGGTATTTGTGAAAGCGTTCTTTGGCAAAGCTCCAGAAACCTTCAATGCCGTTAATGTGGTTGTGGCCTTGCGCAAGTTCTTTATCATGATCTATAATGTTATGCTTTCCATACTGGTGTAAACTTGCATAGCTTTTCCAGCCATCAGTGTAAAACACTGATCCTTTCTTAGTTTTTTGCTTGATCTGGCGCATGAGCGTTTCTGCTTCAACATTTTCAACAATAACAGTGTAAACCTTGCCTTTTCTCTCGAGAATTCCGAAAGCAATTGCTTTGTTATGCGCGCCTCTGCCTCGCTTTCCTTTACGCTTTCCACCAAAATAAGTTTCATCAAGCTCAAGCTCACCATTCAAAAGTCTTGCTTCTCTCACGCAGTAATTCGCAATGCACTTTCTGAAATCCATGAATTTACGGTGGACCACACTGTAGTCTAACTGCATTTCTTTCGCAGTCTTTCTTGCACTAACTTCAAGATAGAAATAGTAAAGAACTTCCAAGTTCTTTCTCAACTTTCTTAACGAGTAATACTTCTTACAATGCTTACACTTTACTCGTTTATCTTTCAGCCTGTACAAACCGTATTTATCACAAAACATGCATTTTCTACCAAGAAAATACATGTCAGACAACCCCTTTTTCATCACTATCGTCGTAAATTCACACATTATTAAACATTTTCGGTGCTAAAATGCTATAATCACCTAAATGAATTAAGTTTTTACTACAAAATGCGAAAAAAGAGGGCGATTTTGTTTATTCTAAGTTTATTACTTATTAATTATGTTCTTGCTGATTACTGTGCTCCCAAAACTTATATCTCCCCTTTGACCGATAAAAGTACAACTGAATACCCACCTGGCTGCAATCCTTCTGGCCAGCCGGATTATTCTTCTCCTCAATATTATCAAAGCGCTCCTCCTTCTGAATGGGATTACTCAAAAGTTGAGTGGGATAAGGTTCCTGTTGAAAAGCAAAAAGGCGTTCCTCCAGAACACATTCCTGAAATCCCCCCGGAGAAAGTTGATGTGACTTTAGTTAGTGATCAGGAAAAGCTTTCTTCTGATCAATTAATTTTTGGTAGTCCTACGCCGAATATTGATGAAGTCGAGGATTGGAGTGGGCTTAATCCGAAGGAGAGGGATGAGGCGTTAAAGCAGTTGGGTAGAGTTCCTGTGAATGTTCTTGTTAAAACAGATACTGGTAACAAGCCTACTGATGGCACTATTTTCAGTGATGGATTTGGTTTTGATCAAATAGAAGAACTACAAATTGGCACGACCAGAGTAAAGAAAGGGAAGAACGTGGAATATCGTAACGGAAAAATTACTGCTGATTTTGTTGAAGAGTTTGAATACAAAGGAAGCACGAGTTTTAATTGGTTCTTCTTGTTCTTTGTTGTTCATTGCTTGTTGTAGCTTTAAAACCAAAAATTTGAAAAAGGAGAAATTTCTCAGGGTAGTTAATGGAACTGACCGCGTATGAACTCTTAGAAGAACTTCTTCCAACAGTAGAGCAATTTGGAAAATATGCATTACAACTTCAAGGGCTTGTTCAACCACATTTAAAAGGCTCGGAAGATAGATCATTGCAAGAAAGAGTTTTTACTGATGTAGATATTATTGTCCAAGAGGGGGTACAAAGAAAACTCCTGGAGTTGCAACAAAAAGGACACTCATTCGGGGTTTTAGCCGAAGAAGATTCGCCTTATAATACGCGGTTTTCAACAAGCAATGCGCGAGTAATAACTATTGACCCAATAGACGGCAGTTTTGTTTATAAAAATGGAAAGAGTAATTTTTGTAGTATCATTGGAGTTTACGAACACGGGGAGTTAACAGGCGCTCTTGTTCACACTCCGTTCGATGGGAAAACGTATCTTACAGCTGCTGAAAAAGAATCCATTTTTGTCTATTGCGGTGATTTGTTGGTTCCGTTTGAGTTGAGGCGGAAAACAGACAGAGTGCTAACTATGGAAGCACAAATTGAAGTTGTTGCCGAACTTTCGAGACAGTCCTTCGACGTTTATGATTTAGCAAACGCAACCGAGTGTGGA
>CAZERL010000102.1:0-2196 GCA_964514495.1 uncultured archaeon | reverse complement strand
AAACAAGGCTTTTGTTTGATTTTTCCTTTGCTTTTTCGCTCTTGCCGTAGTATTTAAGCAAAACTTTTCCTGCTTGGGTGGCTGCGAATAAAGCTGTTGACTTGAAGTTCATAAAAGAAAAAGGGATTAGGTATTATTAAAATGTTTGGTATATCTAACAATTATTCTCTATTGATTGCATGAAAAACTGGATTTTCGTAATGTCCCAGAGGGCGCCTTCCAAAACAGTAAATTCCAGCTGCTTCAAATGCATCTAATAATTTCATATGGACCAATCTTGGCTCTACAAGCTTGTCAATTGGCATGATTTCTATTTGATTATGCTCATTAAAATTAACAACAGCCATACCTGACTTAACTTTATTGAGAACTGCTTGAACAGCAGCAATTCCAAGTTTCAGGCCTATGTAAGAATCTGAATATAATGTTGCGCCACCCCTTACATCATATGTTGGTCTTTTGGTCTTTATATCAAGTTTTCTTGTGTGAGCGCGAATTCTTGGGTCGTTCTTCAGCCTGTCATAAATTAATTTTGCCAGCTTATCCCCAATACCTCCAAGTTTTCCATGGCCGAAGCTATCTTTACCTGGCTCTTGATAAACTTGTTTGCCATCAACTGGGCTGGAGGTTCCTTCTGCAACTGCAACAACCGCATAAGAGATGCCATTATTGCGCTTTGCTCTTTCATCATATCTCGTTGCTAAAAAATCAGCTAGATAATCTAAGTCAATTGGAACTTCAGGTATCAGTATAGCATCAGCTCCTGCTGAAATGCCGGCTTTAAAAGTAACTCTGCCCACATCCCTTCCAAAGATTTCAACAAAGCCTATGCTTCTATTTGCAGCAAGTATTGGTATAAAATCTTCTATCGTTTGTTTAGCTCTGTTTATTGCCGTGTCAAGCCCCAAACTATAAGTCTGTAAATCCCCATCCATTGTTTTTGGAACACCTATAAATAGGGGGGCATCTTTATAGTCTACCGAAAGCCCTCGCAATGTACCTCCCTCTTCGCGTCTTCGCACCACACTTAGCGTATCGTCCCCTCCAACAACTATTATAGCTTCAAGCCCGGCCCTATTTGCATTTTCAATCACTCTCGCTGAAACATCTACCTTGACTAGATTTTCGCCACTTAACTCGCCTGTGAAATTGTATGGGTTTGTTCTTGTAGTGCATAAATCAGTGCCTGTTTTGGAATGAATTCCTTCAACGTCAGAAATTCTCAATGGATGCCTATCATCGTATACCCCCCCTTCCCAACCATTTAGTATTCCATCAACTTCTATGCCATTATTAACTGCTACTCTAGTTGCACCTTCAATAACTGCGTTTAATCCTCCACAATCTCCGCCACCTGTCAATATGCCAATTCTTCTAACCAATTAAACCACAAGTTATGGGAATTAACAATATATTTATATAAATTTTGAATAAATATTAAGAAAAATAATCACCAGCTGATTACACTTTAATTCCACTTTTAGTCAAATTCCCCTCAATCCTCTCCAAAACATTCCCGTTTTCCGCTTCAAATAATTTGCCTGTTATCATCTCATAAGCAGTTATGTATCTTTTGGCAGTCTCTATCTTTACTTCGTCAGGAATTTCAGGAATAGTGCCTTCGCCAATAAATCCCTTGTTCGCTAGATATTGCCTTACATATTCCTTGTCTAATTTTTGAGGCTCCTGCCCTTTTGCAAACAATTCATCATAAGTGTTATTTATCCAGAATCTCGAAGAATCTGGGGTGTGGATTTCATCAATCAAGACTAATTTTCCATTCAATAAGCCGAATTCATATTTTGTGTCAACCAAAATCAGATTGTTTTTTGCAACAAGCCTTGCGCCGTACTCAAACAACTTCAAAGCTGCTTTCTCCATCTGCATGTAGATTTTGTCATCAACCAGTTTTCTTTTTATTATCTCCTCTCCGGATATGGATTCATCATGGGCGCCGTGCTCAGCTTTTGTAGAAGGAGTTATTATCGGCTTCCTGAATTTCTGGTTTTTCCTAAGCCCTTCCGGCAAAATGTTTCCGCAGAAATTTCTCACGCCTTTCTCATAATTATACCAAGCTGAAGTTGTCGTTACCCCGGTTATGTAGCCCCTAACAACCATCTCAACAGGAATCAAGCTGCACTCCTTTACAAGCATTGCATTTGGGTCAGGAACGCTTATGACATGATTGTCAACAAT
>CAZERL010000101.1:0-2201 GCA_964514495.1 uncultured archaeon | reverse complement strand
ATTGAATTGGAACAGCTTGACAATTAGACAATCAAAATTGACACCGAAAGTATTTGCAGAGTTCTTGAAGATTATGCATGGAGAAGAGATAACAGAGAGATTAGGAAAAGAGTTGATTAAAGAACTGGTTCCAACTGGCAAATCTGTAAAAGAATTGGTTAAGGGAAAAGAACTGCCAAAAGAATTTAATTTGGAAGATGTAGTTAAAGAAGTTATAAAAGAAAACCCAAAGGCTGTGGTTGATTATAAAGCTGGCAATGAGAAGTCAATACAATTCTTGATAGGTCAAGTTCTGAGAAAGACTAAAGCTGTCGGAGACCCCAATAAGATAAAAGAGTTAATAAAAAGACTTATTTAAACTAATATGGAATAATGTAATTCGAGCCTTCGTAGCTCAGATTAGTGATAAACTAAGAGCAATAGGTAGAGCAACTGACTTCGTAAGAAGGTTGAAACTGTTAATCAGGAGGTCGGGAGTTCGAGTCTCCCCGAAGGCGCTCATATTTTTTTAATATCCAATCTAATATGGAAAATAAATTATAAAAATAGAAAATAATTTAAGTGAGTAATGTATATTATAAAGAGAATCGAATGAAAGAAAAATCAGGGAAAAAAGTTAAAGCAATTGAAGTTCATAATGGAAAAAAGATTTCACAACTCCTTTCTGAGATGGCTGAAACAGGATTCCAAGGAAGAACGTTGGGGGAAGTAGTAGATGTTTGGGGAAAAATGATTAAAGACCCGAATGTCACAATTTTCTTCGGCTATGCTGGCTCATTAAGCACAACAGGACAATGGAAAATCATTAAATGGCTGATAGAAAATCGTTATATAGATATTTTAGTTTCTACTGGTGCAAACATTTCTGAAGATATTGTAGAAGCTATGGGATTTGATTATGTACAAGGTTCTCATATGGTTGATGATTCAAAATTGTTCAAAGAAGGCTATAACAGATATTACGACGTATATGGAGCGGAACCAGATTATATGGAAATGACTGAATTAATTGCTGATTTTATTGTAACACTGGATGAAAATCACAAATATTCATCAAGGGAATTTCTGTATCTGTTTGGTAAATGGTTGAGTAAAAAAGGAATAAAAAGTATAGTTGCTACAGCTGCTGAAAACAACGTTCCTGTTTTCTGCCCTGCTATAATAGATAGTCCTTATGGCGATGCTGCATTGATTGCAAAAAGTAAAGGATTCGACTTAACTTTAGATGGTGTGAAAGACTATGCTGAATTCATGAGCATGGGCGAGAAAGTAAAAGACACGGGAGCGATTTACATAGGTGGGGGTGTGCCGAAAGATTTTATTCAGCTTTTTGCAGTAACAGGAGACCTTTTATACAAAGAGAGAAAAATCCCTAATAGGGAAAATGCATTAATGAGAAAAGGGACTGATGAAACATATTATCCGCATAAATATGCAATACAGATAACCACAGATTCTCCGCAGTGGGGTGGTTTGTCTGGATGCACATTTGAAGAGGCATCAAGCTGGGGTAAGGAAATAATTGCCGATAATAACACTATACAATGCTATTGCGATGCGACGATTGCATTGCCTCTGGTTACGCATGCATTGGCTGAAAGGGTTAAAGGCAAGAGGAAGGCTTTTGATTTCAATGCATTCTTTGCTGGAAAGAAATAAAGCTTTTATAATCTGGAAATTAGTTCTGAACTATGAAGAAGAAGCAGAAGGATGAATATGTGGATTATGAGCAGATTTTATTAAAACAAAAGAGTCTGGAAGAATTGGTCAGGGAAACTATAGATATGAATACCAAAGATTTGTTGGAATATCGCGGCGGGAATAGGAGTTCATTGGACAAGTTGGTTAATGAAGTGATGAAGAAGTCTGGCGGAAGGGCAGACCCAAAGAAGATACGGGGCATGATAATAAATAAGCTATAAACAGATATCTACTAATTCTAAAATTATATGCAAGGACCCGTGTGGAAACCTGGATATCCGACAGCGCTTCGGTTGTAGAGAAGAAACGCTGGGTTGAGGGTTCAAATCCCTTCGGGTCCACAAATTTAAGTAAATTGTGATATTGGTATAATATATGCTCCCTTCGTCTAGACCGGTCAAGGATAGTGGCTTCTCGAGCCATTGACACGGGTTCAAATCCCGTAGGGAGCATCCAATCTTTTGGTTATATGCCCTACATGGAAGTTTAAGAACCGACAT
>CAZERL010000100.1:0-2239 GCA_964514495.1 uncultured archaeon | reverse complement strand
AGTTCTGGTAAGCATGGTGCTTCAAAATATCGTGTTGATGCTATTGGACTGTTAGACGGCAGAAGAAGAAGCCTTGTTGCCCCTTCGGGTGAAACTGTGGTTGTGCCGATATTGCTCAAGAAGAAAGCTCAGGTTTTGTCAGTTGCAGGCAACAAAACCCAGTTGATGGATATGGAAACTTACGAGCAATTGGAATTGGATATACCTGAAGATAGGAAGGATGAAGTTGTTGCTGGGAATGATGTGGATTATTTCGAAATCATGGACATCAAAACGTTAAAGCAGTTGAAATGAAAATTATTTCTATATGAAGACTTGTCTATTGATCATCTTTGCAGTTTCATCTTTGCTATTAACTGCAAATGTCAATGCCGCAATATTCGCAACAGATTCTAGTGGAAACGACAAAAATACTTTCTATTCAAACGAAACAGTCTATGTCTATGGAAATGAAAGTGTTTCAGCTGGAAGCAAGTCTGTTAGAGTATACATAGTTGCAAATAGCGACTCTTGGACTAACGGCACGGTTTTAACTGCTGTGATGCCATACAGTACTGTTACCACAAACGCAACCGGACATATGCCAATAGCACTAATTTGGAATCCTGATGCTACCGCAGGCAATTATGATTTAGCAGTTGATGCAAACAACGATGGAGTTTACAACAAATCTATAGATTTCATAGATAACGAAACGTCATTGGGTTTTCAAATCTTAGAAGCACCAAAACCTATGTTACTATTTTCTTTAGGTGAGAAAACGCCGGCTAATCATGACTGGAATTACAGCAACAGCTCACAAAATGCAATGATACAAATTAAAGCCACTGCTGGCAAGGGTCATGATATAGTTTTAAGTTCATTGGATCTAATTGCTGGTGGAAGTGGCGACGACCAACAAGATATTTCTTTAATACGCGTTTACAATGATTCTAATTATAATGGGAATGTCGATGATATAGATACTTTGCTTGCCTTTGGAAAATTTTTAACAGACAATGGAGTTTATGTCGCATCACTTCAAGATTATACAATAAACGCCAATGGAGTTGTATACATGATTGTTACTTATACCATTGGCAATAGTGCCACTGATGGTGAAACATTTAATTTCCAGATAATTTCTGCATCAGCTTCTAATCCATCAGGAATAAAGGCAATAATATCAGGGTTGCCATTGGCTTCTTCAAACAAAACAATAGTTGGCCTTGAAGCGCCTGCAGAAATTAAGACTCAAATACCAACATGCTCTGATTACACAAATCAATCTTCTTGTATTAATGGATGTAGATGGTGTGAGAGTGATAACCGCTGTAGGAATGCTGATGAAATATGCTCGATAGTTTGCAGAGGCATAATCTTCCTGTCAATACAACAGGATAATGATGCATCGGCAGTATCAATTTCTGGTTTGGCAGATTGCGATGATAAAACTGTATACATTAGAGAGGACAGTTGTGATAATGGGACAATAGCTTCTTGTAATGTTATTGGTCTAGGTTGTTCAGCAACTTTTCCATCTCCTTCAGAAGGCGAACATCAATATTACGCATGTATAGATATCAACAATGATAATGTTTTTGAAAATTCAGAGCAATCACAGGTTGTTTTAGTTCAAGCTCAACAACAAACTGAAGTTATACAAGAAAAACCGCAAGAAGGGTTCAATTACTTATACCTAATCATACCAGCTATTTTGATTTTAAGTGGAATTGTTGTTTACTTTTTGATTTTCAGGAAAAGAAAGGATGAATATGAAAAGTTGAAGGAAAAGTGGAGGAAGAAGAAACAATATACATATTAAGATTTCCCGTTACATCCGTGTCCGAAACTAAGAAGAAAGTAAAATGATTTGAATTTAGAATATGAAAAAGAAAATAAAAATAAAAAATCAAAAAACTTTTGTCAGTTATCGTCTCTTCTTTTTCTTTGCTGCCAAAGTTCACACCTCGATTTAATTATAATATTATTTATCATTTCTTACATATAAATGTTATCCAGAATTTTTTTGGAAGGATTTTAACGAATTTATCCAGAAATCGAATACACAAGGAAGGAATTAAGAAATCCAGCAAGTTAATTTCCAATGAAATAAAATTTTTGTTGAAAACTATCTCTAATTAGATTTAACAATTAAAATAAAGTTCTAACTACCATAGGATCAAACTGTTTATCAGGTCTAATCAACCTCAGGCTTTTAGTAACAGCGGGCTGAACACCTCGGACGAATCCTTGGTGC
>CAZERL010000099.1:0-2244 GCA_964514495.1 uncultured archaeon | reverse complement strand
GGGGTAGTGTTTGGAACTAAACCCACAGAGATATTAATCCCCTACATTAAAGTGTTAACCAAACGTGGGGACTTAATAATAGAACCCTTTGGTGGTAGTGGCAGTACCCTCATTGCTGCGACCAAAATGAAACGTAGATGCTATGTTATGGAAAAATCACCGCTTTATTCAGAAGCTATTAAAAAGCGCTGGGAAAAATTAACCGGACAAAAAGCGGAGAAAGTAGCATGAATAAAACAATAGAAAAAAGACAGAATAAAGAAAAAGAAATTCTTTTAGAACGGTTGAAAAAGACACCTATTGTTCAGATAGCCTGCGAGAAATGTGGTGTAGGACGGGCAACCTATTACCGGTGGAGAAAGGATGATCCGAAGTTTGCCAACATGGCAGATGAAGCACTATCGGAAGGAAGTTTACTGGTTAACGACATGGCAGAAAGCCAGTTACTTCAGGCTATACGCAGCCAGAACTTAGGGGCAATTATCTTTTGGCTCAAACATCACCATCCAAGTTATGCCAATAAATTGGAAGTATCAGGCAAACTCACTGAGGAGTATCATCTCAACCCTGAGCAGGAAAAACTTATGATAAAAGCATTGACTATGTTACAAAAGTCTAAATCATAAACTATGAAAACATTATCACTAACAAAACAGCAAATTACACAAATTGCTCATGATCGAGAACTGCGAAAACGATTAGCAAGTGAGAAAATAGCCTACTTCTTTGCTATTTATTTATCCCATCACTTTGATGCACAACTTGCACCATTTCATTATGAATTTTTCCGCATCGCAGAAAATGATAAAATTCCTCTTTCAATTATTCTTGCATTTCGTGGGTCAGGTAAGTCTACTATTTTTACTCTTTGTTATGTTCTTTGGTCAATTATTGGCAAACAAAAGAAACGCTTTGTTCTTATCTTAACCAAAAATCAAACGCAGGCAAGACAATATATAAAAACTATTATTCACGAACTTGAAGATAATGGCATACTGAAAGCTGATGTTGGACCATTTACCGAGGAAGGTTCTGAACGATCCGCATATAACATTTACATTAAAGAATATGATGCGCGCATCATGGTTGCCTCAGTAGAACAAAACATTAGAGGACTTAAGCATAGTAGTGTCAGACCAGAAGTCATCATTTTAGATGATGTTGAGGATTTAGAAGGCATGGGAACAGCTGAAGGTAGAGAAAAACTCTTTGATTGGTATACAAGAGACATTTACCCTATTGGTGCACCAAATAAACGCTTTATCATTGTTGGTACGCAACTCCATCCGGATGACCTGATTGGAAGATTAGTGACCCGTATTCTTGAAAAAAAGCAAAAGGGAGTGGTGCGTAAATACCCTATTGTCTCCCGTAGTGGCAAAAGCAGGTGGAAAGCAAGGTATCCAAATAAGAAGGCGGTCGAAACTGAAAAAGAAAACATTGCAAGCGAAAAAGCTTGGGAAAGCGAATATATGCTAAATCCTCAATCAGCAATTAGTGCAATTATCAAACCTGAATGGATTCATTATTATGATCAGTTATTATCAAATTATTATATTGTTAATACTGGAGTTGGTATTGATGTTGCAATATCTAAAAAGACAGGATCAGATGATACTGCAATGGTTACTGCAAAAGCATACAAAATTGATAGAAAGCCATATATATTTGTTCAACCATATCCAATTAATACTAAGTATGATTTTCCAGAAATTCTTGATCAAATTAGACTTTTGTATACAAGTATGGGAGGCAGTATATCATCAACGTTTTACGCTGAGGCAGTTGCATTCCAACCAGCAGTTAGTCAAGAATTGCGACAAGAGGGCATCATGATTGAAGACGTGAAAATAACTGTTGGAAAAGATAAAAGGCTTGAAGCAGTCAGTTCATGGATGAGAGATGGAAAGATTTTATTTCCGAGAGAAGGATGCGAGGAATTAATAAAGCAGATTATATATTTTGGGACACATGGGCATGATGATCTAATGGACGCATTTACGCTTGTATGTATCAAGCTGATGGAAGAATTGAATAAGCCAGAACCCAGAATCGACTTTATTTAGTTACTATAGTAATCCTCCTGGCTAGACTTCCATAAGTTTTTGCGGCATCCTTATGCCTACAACTAATGGAAGCTACCAACCAGATTAGATCAGAAAAGATAGACCAAACTATCCAGATTGAGTACTGTCTTTACGCTAGAAAATCTTCGGAATCTGACGAACGACAAGCCATGTCAAT
>CAZERL010000098.1:0-2258 GCA_964514495.1 uncultured archaeon | reverse complement strand
CGTATATTAACATCGCCAACAGTCTCGGTAAAATTGTCAATCCTACTTATAATCTGCTGATGTTCTCCAGAGCGCGTTTGCATTATTTGTGTCAATTGGTCAGAAATGGCATCTATCCTCTTCCCCATCTCCTGATATCTGATGTTGAATTCATTCACCTTCTCATTCACCTCAGCAACCCTGGCTTGAACTATATAATCAACA
Source organism: uncultured archaeon (assembly GCA_964514495.1). Lineage (GTDB taxonomy): Archaea > Aenigmatarchaeota > Aenigmatarchaeia > CG10238-14 > SCSR01 > JACQIA01. The sequence continues at coordinate 2,054 of CAZERL010000098.1, read as the reverse complement.
TAGTCTTCCGTGGGATACTGCTGTTGATAATATTGCTGTGGCAATGGCGATTCAGGCATCTGCGGCATTTCAGCTTTCGGGGTCAATTCCTCCAGTGTCGGCAATTCATTAGGCGCCTCTTTTGTTTCAAAGGCCTGCGGTGGCCTTGGAGATTCATTCGCCACATTCATTTTTATCGACTGTGTTAATGCTACATCGATTGATTCCGGCGAATAGCCCTCCTTCCTAAGGACATCAATCATCTCTGGCTCGGAAAACCCTCTGCCTGCAAGCTCTTGCACCCTCTCCATAGGAACATAATTTTTTGCAGAAGCCTGTTCCCTATTCTTCATGAAAGGAAGTTGAACCATTAGCTCACTTAAATAAAATTTATTATAGAAGTTATTAAACCTGCGCCTTCCTCGCGAATTTTCCTTCCAGCATTCTTTCCAACTCGTCCCTTGTAACAAATTTTGAAGTAATTGGATTGATGATTTCCAGATAAGTTTCTATCTGCTTCAGTTCTGATTTGCTGGCGGCCTTGCCCAAGTCCTTGTTCATCCTAGAAATATCAGTTTCCATACCAATAATCTTGTCAGACACGTCGGATATCTTGCTTCCTATCCTCTCAAGGCTTATTTTCAAATCCTGCAATTGTGTCAATAATCTCTCTTCCAACGTGGAAAAGCTCGTCTCCATCCTTTCTATCCTCTGCTCAGAAGCCCTGATTCTTCTAGCGTCTTCATTGATTCTCCTGACAAGCTCGCTAACAACAGACTTTACATCAGCCTTCTCAGCCATCAATAAAGAATTTGTTTACGGAATAGATAAATCTAAATAGATGGTTATTGAATACACGGTCGCAGACGGGATATTGAGAATCAACTGCTTGAACTGGGCTATAGCTCCAAGCATAGAAGACTCTGATGCATGCATGGGCATTGTCGTGGACAAGCTCTTGGAAGTTAAGAATGTCGACAGGATAGTTTTGGCAGAGGCTAGGGAATACGAGTACAATAACGAACAAACAAGTATGCTGAGGGAGATAGCGGAAGTATACGACAAGGTGTTGAACGAGGACAAGATTCTAAGCATCAGAAATCTCGGTCCTCGTGGCTGCGAAAAGTACTATCCGCAAAGATTGTCTGACTTGCAGTTCCTGCTCTTGGAGGTTCTTAAGAAAGACCCCATAGGCGCCTATGTAAAAGTAAATACTTTGATAAACCATATGAAAAAACAATCGGAGGTAAACGGCGAAGTTTGCCACCAGCATTATTTGTCCAATGCATTGGAGCCTTTGAAAAAGGCGATGGAGAGAACTGCCTTAATCCAGAAGGTTAAACAAAATATTTCAAAGTTTAGATTCGGCGACCGCAAGCTCTACAGGGAAATATTCACGCCAATCGTCAGACCGAATTTCATGCTGACAAGATTCATGCTAACTTATCCACAAGGCGCCATACCTGTTGAAAAATACACATTGCCTAGCAACATACTTGTCGAAATTCTGAAAGTGCCTAATGAAGTACGGCATATCTATCACGTCACACCCCAAGAGTTCCAGTTGACTGAAGAGAAATTCACTATTTTGGATGCGGCCAGAAGATACCTAGCTGCGCACAAACCATCAGAATCTGAGGTAAAGGAGCCTGAAAGGGTGAGGGAAATCTTCATGAACATAGGTAAGGATTTGATCAGGGATATAGCAAGAAATTCCGGTATCATTCTGTCTGAAAAAGATTTAAAGGAATTGGCTACTATTTTGACCAGATATACTGCCGGTTTTGGTGTTTTAGAGCTTTTGTTGGCAGATGATAAAATCCAAGATGTATTCATTAACGCTCCAATCGGCACTACACCAATTGAAATAAATCATTCAGACTTTGAAGAATGCAAGACTAACTTGATTCCAACTAAGGAAGACGCGGAGGCTTGGGCAACGAGATTTAGATTATATTCTGGCAGGCCTTTAGATGAAGCCAACCCAGTTTTGGATACAGAAATTAATGTACCAGGTGGTAGAGCTAGGGTTGCTGCGATAACAAGATCACTATCGCCAGAGGGATTGGCATTTG
>CAZERL010000097.1:0-2356 GCA_964514495.1 uncultured archaeon | reverse complement strand
CAAGAAGCGTAAACTATTTAAATGTGTATGTAGGTATATTTCTATTAGATTTTTATGGCGCAAGCAATGGTCGGTCAACTAGGCGGACAGCCTATCTTAATTCTCCCTGAAGGTACTTTGCGTTCCACAGGCAAAGACGCCCAAAGAACCAACATAGCAGCTGCCAAAGCAGTAGCAGATGCAGTCAGAAGTGTTCTAGGACCTAAGGGCATGGACAAGATGCTTGTAGATTCCATAGGGGACATAGTCATCACAAACGACGGTGTTACAATTTTACAGGAAATGGAGATAGAGCATCCAGCTGCAAAGATGATGGTTGAAGTTGCAAAGACACAGAATGAAGAGGTAGGCGATGGCACTACTACTGCAGTGATTATTTGTGGTGAACTGTTGAAAAAGGCTGAAGAACTTTTAGATCAGGAAATCCATCCAACAGTCATAGCCAAGGGCTACAAGCTAGCAATGGAAGAGTCTTTGAAAATCCTTGAAGATATCAGCAAACCTGTTTCATTGAATGATACAGATACTTTGCAAAAAATTGCAGTTACATCCTTATCAGGAAAGTCTGTCGAAAAGGGTTCTCCAAAACTAGCAAGGTTGATTGTAGATGCGGTAAAGACTGTAGCTAAAGAAGAAGACGGTAAAATGAAAGTTGACACTGACAACATCAAACGTGAGAAAAAGCATGGTGGGAGTGCTGACGACACAGAGCTGATAAGGGGAATTGTCATTGATAAGGAAGTCGTCCATCCGGCAATGCCTAAAACTGTAAAGGAAGCAAAGATTGCCTTGGTTGATGCAGCATTAGAGGTCAAAGAGACAGAAACAGATGCAGAAATAAGAATCACCTCACCTGACCAAATGCAGGCGTTCATCGAGCAAGAGCAAAAAATGCTGAAAGACATGGTTGAAAAGGTTGTCAATTCTGGGGCGAATGTCTTGATATGTCAAAAGGGTATTGATGATGTAGCCCAGCATTATTTGGCTAAAAAGAAAATCTTGGCGTGCAGGCGTGCTAAAAAGTCTGATATGGAAGCGTTGGCAAAAGCAACTGGAGGCAGGATTGTCACCAATCTAGATGATTTATCACCGGAGGATTTGGGTTACGCGAAGATTGTGGAAGAGAAGAAGGTTGCCGGGGAATCTATGACATTTATAAGAGACTGCAAAGATCCTAAAGCAGTTACAATGCTAATAAGAGGTTCTACCGAACATGTGGTAGACGAAGTTGACAGAAGCGTTGAGGATGCTGTAGGGGCTGTTGCTTCAGCAATTGAATTGGGAAGAATAGTTGCCGGCGCAGGCGCTCCCGAAGCCGAGGTTGCAAAAAGATTAAGGAAGTTTGCAGAAGGATTTTCTGGCAGGGAGCAGTTGGCAATCAAAGCCTTTGCAGATGCCATGGAAGTTGTGCCGAGAACTTTGGCAGAAAATTCTGGCTTAGACCCTATCGACACTTTGGTTGAGTTGCGTGCTGCCCATGACCAAGGAAAATTAACTTATGGAGTTGGTGTTTTCGATGGTTCAGCAATTGACGCATTGTCTCAAGGTGTTATAGAGCCTTTGAAGGTGAAGACGCAGGCAATCAAATCTGCTGCCGAAGCTGCCGAGATGCTGTTGAGAATAGATGATGTCATTTCAGCAAGCAAATTGGGCAGAGGCGGAATGCCAGGTGGTATGCCTCCTGGCGGAATGCCCGAGATGGGCGAAGAGTAGACTAAAGAAAATTAGTTAGTCCTTTACCCAAAAATTTGTTTGCCATCAACAAAACTTTTCTTGAATTCTCTTTTAATCTTTTCATTGCAGACTCATAATCAACCCATTCGTATCCTGTGTGCTCAAATGAAATTTTCACATCCTTTTCTTTCCTCTCAGCCAGAAAAAACACAACTTCCTTGGAAATTGTCTCCCCGCCTTTCCTGTAAAAATAATTAATTTTTCCTTTAAACCCAGATACCAACTTCAAATCACTGATGCCAGCCTCTTCTTTCACCTCACGCCTTGCCGCTTCTTCCTCATCTTCCCCTTTTTCAATATTGCCTTTGGGAAAATCCCAATAGTCTGTCTTGAAATGATAATGCAAAAGCAAGAACAAAATTTCTTTTCCCTCTCTTCTAAATATGACTGCGCCAGCCGACCTTTCTCTAACCATTACTTAACTTTATTTATCCTCATTGATAATAAATTATTATGACTAAGGGGGTTGTTGAAAAGGATTCTGGCGAGTTCGAGTTGATTCCTGTATCGCCCTTGAGGAAACTGGAAAAAAGAATAGACGAATTGGAAGTTTCTAAAGGAGTTAATATGCAGGAATTCTACAGGGAAATGGTTGACATAATAAAGATGAACCAGCAGATTG
>CAZERL010000096.1:0-2381 GCA_964514495.1 uncultured archaeon | reverse complement strand
TTCATATGGCAGAATTCAAATACTATCCGCATGCAATAAAGTTCTTTTCTGCCGCAGCCATCTGGAGTATAATGAACTACATACCGATATTCGCAAAATCACTTGGCATTAGCGATACAGAAATAGGTATCATAGCATCTTTATTTGCAGCCGCCATGTTCGTTTCAACATATTTCTTTGGCAGACTAGCTGACGTCATCGGAAGAAGATCGCTTATAATCGTCGGCTTATTGCTTTCATCGGCATCATTTCTCCTTTATATTTATGCCAAAGATTTCACGGGTTTACTTATTGTTAGAATTTTAAACGGTATTGCCATAACTATACAGGCATCGGCATTAGTGGCATACGCACATGATGTAGGACATAAAATAGGAAAGTTAACCGCGTTTGAAGCATTAGGCATAGCATCTGGCAGCATCTTTATTGGACTATTTTCTTTGTATTTTGATTTAGTTTCGATATTTTTGGTAAGTGCATTTTTTTCTTTCATCGCATTTATGACGTCACTTAAACTTGAAAAAATCGGATTTACAAAAATAAAAACACCAATATTTCCTCGTCACATACTGAAAAGGAACTTGCCGATTTATATTTCGTTTTTCATACGCCAGGCAGCGGCAAATTCCATATGGGTATTTTGGGGATTGTATATCCTGCAGTTAGGCGGTAATCTATTTTTCGTAGGATTAACTATGACAATAAACACGTTCACACAATTTCTAGTTATGTTAACAGTTACAGACAAAATAAAAGTAAATAGATTAATCCAACTTGGTACAATTTTATCGGCAGTTACATTTTTTGCTTTCGCACTATCAGCAGACATTTGGCAGCTTTTATCAGCTAACATAATCCTAGGTTTTTCATGGGCATTTCTATATGTAGGTTCCGTCAGATGGGTAGTTGACAACACGAAAGAGAAGGCTACGGGTTTGGGTCTGTTAGGTTCGTTCATTAATTTATCAAATTTAGCAGGACCTTTGATTGCAACCGCAGTAATCCAGTTTGGTGGGTATAGGTCTATAATGTTCGTAGCTGCGGCAATGGCCTTTGTTAGTTTCCTTGTTTTTGATGTTTTGGCAAAAAACAGATAAACTCTTAATGACAAATTATAATTGCCTTGCTTCAAAAGCCTCTGTTGAACGATGAGTCAAGCAAGTTATGATTCAGAAGAACGGAGCAAGGCTACATAATCGTTATCTTTAAATAACATGTGTTACATAATAATAACATATGTTACAAAGAAATAACACTAATCGATTGTTGAATATATTTTTCGAAAACCCCACTCAGAGGTTTCAACTGCGTGAATTAGCCCGACTTTCTAAAATATCCACTACTGGTGTGAAATCATCTCTTTTAGAACTTTTAAACACCAAGCTGATTACCAAAATGAAGGAGAAGAACTATGAATACTACGAATCAAATCGAAACGATGTAAATTATAAAATTTACAAGAAATTCTTTAATGTTAAGTTGCTTAGTGAAATTGGTTTGGTTGACTATTTAGAAAAGGAACTTGATTATCCAGAAGCGATATTTTTGTTCGGATCAGCTGCTAGGGGCGAAGATGTTGAAAGAAGCGATTTTGATGTTTTTGTCTTGGCATATAAAAAGAAAGAAATGGACTTGAACAAATACAAAAAGTTGTTGAAAAGAGAAATCAAATTGATAATTATGAATAAAGAAGATTTTGAAAAGACAAAAACCAAGAACCCTGAAATCATTAATAACATAATTAATGGTATCAATTTGAAAGGATTTCTGGAAGTGGTTTGATGTTTGGAGACTTCATAAGAGAAGGCTCTGTAAGGAAAGTTTCACCTGATAAACAGCTTGCTAAGAGTTTAGTGAAAATAGCTATGTTACGATTGAAGAACATCGGACAATATAAAATAACTGACGAAAATTCATTTTCAATAATTGAAAACTGTTATGAAGCAATAAGAGAAATGATTGACGCTTTAATGGCATTAAAAGGGTTCAAATCTTATTCCCATGAGGCCAATGTAGAATTTCTAAGAAGATTCTATTCAATAAACGTAGGCTATGGAAACATAAACAAGGTGGATAGATATAGAAGGATAAGGAATGATATCAAATATGAAGGATTGCTGACAACAAAACCCGAAGCAGAAGATGTTATGAAAAATGCAAAAGCTATAGTTGATATTTTGATGAAACTTTTGGAAAGGGAAGGGCTAAAGTGATAAACCCCATAAACACCAAAACATCCAATTAAAAAGTTTGATAATTGCAGTGCATTTGGGATTTGGTTCCTCGCACGGGCAATGGAATATTCATTATGAATAAGGTTAATTATGAAATTTAAAGAATCTAAAATAACTTCAAGATGGCGTGTAACAATACCTGAATCA
>CAZERL010000095.1:0-2416 GCA_964514495.1 uncultured archaeon | reverse complement strand
CTCAACTTCAGGATATTTCTTTTCAGAGCCCTCAAAATAAGTGCCTTTCTCTTTTGCCTTTTCAAAAGGCTTAAAATTTTTCATGAAAACCAATAAGAATGCGAACTATAAAAAGATTGTTTAGTAAGCTACAGTGATTACATGGATTAACTTAGGAAAAATAATGATTTAAATCAAAAAGATTAAAAAGAGAGTATTAAATAGGTCACTATTCATTATTTTTTATTTTCGTTTATTTTAATTTTTGTTATTGAGTTGCGCCTATTGGCCAGCGCAAGTAGAACTTAAAGAATTAAGCGAGAATCGCGATAAAAAGATAATAAATTCAATCCGCGACTTCGTCGCAAAAAATAGTGCTCGGGCTCGCTGTCTGCCACACGCTCGCTCTCGCCAATACATAGCAATTATTAATCAAAAACTAACAAAATGTCATACAAGCAGGTTATTTTGGTCAGAGAAGATTTAAAGCTTCCGAAGGGAAAATTATCCTCTCAGGTAGCTCACGCCTCTGTTGATGCAACTTTAAAATCTGATAAAAAAATTGTTGAGCTGTGGAAAAAAGAAGGTGGAAAAAAGATTGTGCTAAAAGTCAAAGATGAGAAAGAGTTGTTCAAATACAAGCAGATGGCTGAAGATAATGGATTGAAGACAGCATTGATACAAGATGCAGGGCATACTGTTGTTGAGCCTGGAACAATTACTTGCCTTGGGATAGGGCCGGATGAGGAAGAGAAGATTGACAGAATAACGGGAAAGTTGAAGATGATGTGATATAGTTAGTTTTTTTATTTCTTAAAAATAATCACTAGTCTGGGGTAGCTTGGGCTCCGATTACTGCGTATAAAAACTTAATATCTTTCTTAATAGAAAATTTTAAATACTACTATAAAATTGCTACAATTAAAATGGCAGAACCAATACAATTGAAGGTTGAATTTATGGAACGGCAAAATATACCGCAAAATACACCCACATATGAGCCATTACGTGAAGATTCAAAAATTAGTCAAATTTTACAAGGAATATTTAGAGGAACAGGTCTAATACATGCCATACCAAGTTCAATAGCATCAAGAACTGAGAATTCTGATCCAAATCTTCGAGATTCACCTCTTGAAAAATTGTCAGCTGGTTTAACAGTACTGGCAGAAGGTGTTGCATATTTAGTATTAGCAAGAAACGGAATACCCGCTTATTATATACCTGCTGTTACTAATGCTATCGATACTTTGGGATTAGGATTGTACTATAGATCCAATGAGGCAATGTTAAATAGAATAGAAGAAAATATACATAATATGATAAATGGCTAATTTTATGATTAAAACACCAAAACTATATATTTCCTATACTTTCTCTCTCTTGATAGCCCTACCTATAGCCTATGCCGCAGAAGTAGATAAAATGAGTTTCAGTTAGCTTTTTAAATCATTTACTTATTCTAAATGCTTATCGGGCCCATAGCTCAGCCTGCTTAGAGCACATCACTCTTAAGGTTTGGAGCCATGATGGGGTCGAGGGTTGAAATCCCTCTGGGCCCATTTTTCCTATTGTAAATTCGTGGATTAAAATCAATATTTTTCCACAAATCATATCTTTGAAGATTGTTTTGATTACTAAATCCTATTAATTCCATATATCTTTTGAATTTTTCTCTACCACTTAAGTACAAGTAATTTGTTATGTATGGACGTTTTGTAACGCAATGTATACGGGTGCAATCTGTTTTTATACTAGTCTCTATGCCTAGTATCTTGAACGCTTTCTTACAATCTTCCACTAACTTCTTGCTGGCCGTAGCTAATTTAATTACTGGGTACTTCCGCATCTTTATTTGGAAAGAACCATCGGTATCCATTATTCCTCTCAAACATGCCTTAATGAAATTATCGTTCTTCCAAATGCATTGGGGAACTCCGATATTAATTTTTTTACCTAATGGTAGTCCAATAATTTTAGTGTAGAATTGTACAAGACCTTGCGAATTCAGTTGAATTCTCATTTCATTTCTATTTTTCTTAAATAATGAATTAAAATTCAAATTGTAAAGGTTGGATTTCAAATTTGAAACGTACCTTAGCAGATAATCTTGATCAGTTAAGGAATTCCCGTCAACACTGATGAAATTATTAGTTAGGTTATTATTCTTATAAGAACCGATACACCCATCTCCAATCATAATTCCAATATCTTCAGCTAGTTTTCCATTCATTTCTGAAGGAAATCTTAATCCCCTTTTTACATCTTTTCTGCTTAATTTTATTTTAGACAAATCGAATTTCATTTAAATCACCACTTTTCTTAACATGAAACTATGTAAATGATTTAGTTTAAATACTCCACGTCGGGAAATGTCCAGTGCTTGTTCATTATATATAATGAAAAGTATAAATCAAAATTTGATAGTTGAAATAAT
>CAZERL010000094.1:0-2519 GCA_964514495.1 uncultured archaeon | reverse complement strand
GTTATTTCAATCATGATAAGAATTTGTTTAGTTAAGATAAAAAATTGAGAAATTCCAACGTAAAATCGCTGTTGTGCGACCGAGCACTGGCGTTTCATAATTAATGAAACAATCTATCCAGTGCGAGACGAGGACGAAGTCCGAAGAGTCATTGTGCTAAAAAATGAAATTTGAGTCGCCGGCTGAAAAGGTTAAACATATATAGAGCATATTTTGTAATGTGTTAGAAGTCACTAGTGTGCAATGGGAAAGAATGGATTATTAATGGATTGCAAAACTCTAAAAATAAAGAACATTATTTATATGCTTTACAACTTCTTTTTCAAAACTTTGATGGAAATCCATTTAGATTTGGAGATGTGAGATCATTTTTAGAAAGGAAAAGAGTTGAAGAAGGGATGAATCACAATTTTTATCAAAGTAGTGTTTACAGAGCTCTTACTTTAGCTGGTAATGGACTACATGAATTATACAAACGTGGTATATTAGAGAAAAAACCTGTTGATAGACATAATTTTTATTATAGATTTGTACCAGAACCACTGATAGATTTAGGACTTACCGGCGACTCCGTAATTACACAAGCACAATGATTTCGCATAACGTATGCGGTTTTGAGAAGTTCCAGCAGGAATTTGGGTGAGCAGTAGCGAACCTTAAAGCCGCTGTTATATGATTCTACATCAGTAGAACGAGCCTTCGAAGAAGGCGAAGCGTTGGGTTTCGGGTGGCGGAAAAAGATTTATATTTTTATCTAGTAAATAATATGATAGTGATAAAAATGACTGTATCAGAATCTTCTCAAACCCCACCAACATATAGAATGCGTGCAGGTATGATGGGACAGGAGAACAGAATATTATGGCTTACTTTAGAGGTACCGTATGCTGGGGGAGTAGTTTCTGAATTAACAGGGGAATTTAGACGTGGACAAGATCACGCGAGAGAATTCAGTGGAGAAATGACATTATACGTCAATAATGAGTTAGTATATCATTTTAAACCGGATAGAGTTTTACAAATTGCAATGCCTGAAGATAATCTAGAAGCTTATAGATCATCAATCGGTGAATCTTCAGAATACCATATAGTTTTGCCTGTTCCATTCGGACTTAGGCGTGGGGGAAGAGTTAGAGTCAATGGTGTAACGAGACTTGAATCGGTTCCAGGCAATTTGGTTAGGTTTGAAATGGGACATTTAGAAGAAAAGTCGGATTAATTCTTTATAGACCAAATAATAGAGCCCGAAACCCAATGTCATATAACGTCAGGATTATGAGAAGTTCGCCGTAGGCGAATTTGGGTGGAGAAGTCTGCAAGACTTCGTAACCTCATAATCCTTGTTATATTCCCCGTAAGGCTGAAATTTAGTGTAACGCCCCGAAGGGAAATTTCAGAGTTGCGAGGCGGCGGCGTGCTATAATTCATTCGTTATTTTTTCAAGTAAAAAATCAAATTTAGTATATCCTGCTTCCTTGTTAATGTGACCTGCATTTTTGAGGATAGTCAATTCAGTACCAAGACTTTCAGCAAGAGATTTTCCTTTTTCAAGAGGAACATAAGGATCATTATCTGAATTGACTACATGAAATTTCCTGCAATTGTTCTTGATTTTAGCCCAATCAAATTCTTTTGTAACAAAAGTCTTATTGAGTTCATCAAATTCAGCATTATCTAACAAACCTGTGAAACCAGCAACAAAAAATGCTGATTTGATTGGGCGTTTAAGATCTTCAAGAACACTTAACAAAAATGTAGGTCCAAGACTATGACCAACAACAATAGAGTTTTCGTCCAAATATTGCTCATATTCTTTGAAAACTTTGAGCCAATTTTGAAGAGACTGATTTTTAGGAGTAGGGAATTTAGGGACGAAAACTCTACAATCTAATTTTTCAAGTTCAGTTTTCAACCAAGGAAACCAATTTCCATTAGGGTTTCCGCCAGTTCCATGAATTATGATAATGTTGGTCATAGTTAATAGATAATAGAAGCAGGATTAAAAGTTTTGCGTTTTAGCCGCCGCCAAAAATTGCACATAACGTATGCAACTAAACGAAGTCGATACCAATAATTTCTGAATAATATCATGTATCGATTTGGGTGGAGTTTTCTGCAGGAAAACGGAACCGTTTAGTTGCTGTTAAGTGAGTTTCTCAAGAGAAACCTGAATCATAGTGCAACGGTGCAAAGCAATGATTCAGAGTCGTTGCGCCAATTAGTAAAAGGGCTCTGGCGAGGACGCAGGTAGTTATTTAATAGTAGTGACAATAGAAAGATTTAAATACTTATTCTTAACTATAATTAACTGATTGAAATGGTATATATTTGGAATTCAGCAGAAAGAATTGTCTCAGAAATACCACCTGAACCAGTTGACTATATAGGGCATAGACCATGGAATTCTGAAACTGGGAGAAGGGGAAGTGTGTATCAAGCATTACACGATGCCGAAAACCAAATTAATAAAGATTTTGGTAAACCTGAAATATCAATTGGATTTGATATATCTATGCGAG
>CAZERL010000093.1:0-2703 GCA_964514495.1 uncultured archaeon | reverse complement strand
AGTAGTCAAATATCTTGTTTTCTATCAGGAACTCCAGTATCTTCAGCATGGGGTGTCCACCGAAGTATTCTGTTAACACAGTTTCTGGCATTTACATCACCCTACCCTATACTAGGGTATACTTTCAAAGTATATAAATATTAACTTTATATGATTCCACGGTCATTTTATTCAATATGGTAATTTTGCCAAAGCATGAAATCAGGGCTCATATTCTTTGGAAATTGCATATTAAGCGCGTTTACGGTGGGAAACATACAGCTATTGAGAATGTAAGCAAAGGAATACCAGCACATCTGAAGGGAGAGTATCACAATATTACTAAAGAGCTTATCAAGGAAGGCTATGTTCTGCCTAAGCCTACTAATTATGGACTGCAAGTTTCGTTAAACCCAAGGAAAGCCGATGAGATAATCGAGATAGTTACCGGGTTCGCACTTAAGCAGAAGAAGTTTTTGGGTTAGTGAGACTTTATAAGTTTCTTGAGGGCAGATGAATAATTCTGATTAGCACAAACTTTATATATATGTAGTACTAACTAAAATATCTATGAAACTAAGGTTGGTATATGGAGATTTGATTGCAGAATTTGAAGGCAACTATGATGAAATAAAAAGAGCATCTGATGATTTCCTGAAAAAAGTGCAAGAATTAGGAGTATCATTTCAAGTAAGACAAAAAGCTGAGAGAAGATCATTTTCAGGTTCTTTGACAGCTAGAATTGAAGATCTTGTATCTGAAGGATTTCTTAAGGAACCAAAGACGCTTGCAGAAATACAGAGAAAACTTGCAGGACAAGGTTATCATTACCCTATAACTACTATTTCACCAACATTGTTGCAGATAGTGAGACAAAAGAAACTAAGAAGACTTGGTGAACAAGGAAGTTACAAGTATGTTAAACCATAGTGAGATTTTATGACAATTCCTTCTAAAATTTACCTTGATACAAATCTTCTATACGGATGGTTTAAAAATAAATTGGGCAAGAAAAAATCCGAAACTGGTATTCTAACATTCCTAAGTGAAAAATGTAAAGATATTGAAAAATTTATTTCAGCCTATTCAGTAGCAGAGCTGTTAGTAAAACTTAAAGATGAATTCCAAGACAGAGAAATATCCGAGAATAAGATTGCGTATTTATTTGAAATTCTTAGAGGTACCATAGGATTAAAGATAATTTATGAGTCAAAACTGACAGAGACAGTAATAAAGTTTGCTGATATATGCGGTGATCATAATGATGCTATTCATATCGAAATTGCTAAAAATCAGAATCTCACCTTAGTAACTAAAGACGAAGCTCTGGGTAAAGCAGAAAAGTTATATCCTAATATTATGAGTATAGGCAAGTTGATGAAACAATTCGATTAAACGTCACTTTAGCAATTTTTTAATTCTTCTGTTAGCTTCTTCTAATGTAAATCTGTGCGTAGGTTCTAGAACCCTGACTATATGATGATTTAACCTTCTTTTAACGATTTTTCCAGTTAATTTAACATTACCAATTTTGACCATACAATTAATTACCTTAGTTAAAGATAAATGTATTACAAAAACACTCGAAATTTAACTTTCTTTTAATAGAAAATCTACCTAAATCTTTCATTCAAACTGCAAGTATTTCCAAGACATTCGACTAATCCTAGCCTCTCTAAACTAAAGTTATACTTAAAAATCATCCTGTCATAATATCTGCATGGAACAAATAAATATACCTAAAGATTTTGGCAATGTAGTAGACGCTAGATTTTATTCACCCAATAATCCAATGGTTATTTTCGCTTCCGATAATCATTTCTCAAGAAGAGCGCAAGTAAATATAGCAAAAACATATGTGGATTTAACAACTGAATATGGTTTAAAGCTGGTAGGTCTTGAAGGATTTGAAGCAGGTCAAATAGTCTTTAGCACTCCTCGCGGATTGCCCACTGAAACAAAATACCATTGGTACACAACACTAGATGGAATAACAGGATATGTGCCTTACGGATTTCTTATAAAAGAGACCGCCAGAAGACTTGGTCTAGAAACAGAAGGTTTTGGATACACTGATATGAAATTAAGAGAACAACTGATGGCTCTTACAGAATTACAATCTTTGTTAGCAACCGAAGCACGCGAAAATATTCTAAAATCATTGTCTACAGAGAACCGTCAAAATACCGATAATCTAATATCCAAAAGAGTACAAACCACTAACTATTTTTGCGCTAGATTTGGCGCGGCCAATTTACTAAAAAGATTACACCAGCGAAGAGAAAGACTAGCGCTTATTGGAATGGGGTTTGGACATGCTGAAGGATTCGTTCGTTACATGACTGAATTATATCAAGCTGAATTGCGTGTGAATTATCAAATATTTGAACCAATTGGATTGCATGATGAATCTGACAAAGAAGCGGAGCAAGAATATCTCAAGGAAATGCGAGCAGAAGGCTTACTACCAATATTAGACAAATTAAAAGAATTGGAAAGCCGTTAATAGAAACCAACTTGAAATGTTCAAGATAATTATTATTCAAAAATATCTTCATACTACCACTATTCTTTCATAGAAAACCCACCCCACAACTTCCCAACCTTCATCTCAATTCTCTTTTCTATAAGATAGAGAGTATTCAAATCATCCCCATGCTAGGCGAGAAACTTATAGGAAAACGAAAACTATGCTTTTATAAAGAAGTAGCAGATGAATTATAA
>CAZERL010000092.1:0-2712 GCA_964514495.1 uncultured archaeon | reverse complement strand
ATATGCGCGTTGCAAAAGCAAGGGAGAAAGGAAATTAAATTGGAAGATGTGGAAAAGATGCTTGATATGGCTATAGAAAAGAGCAGAGAATTGAGGAAGTTTGTATGATTGTGTTGTCGGGTGTAACAGTTAATGCATGCAAATGAAATACATATTTTACAATGTGATATTTGAATTACTTACTATTTGCTGCACGTGTAACAAAGTTTTTCTTTACTGTTAAATTACAATTATAATGTCGCATTTCGGACATGGGCCTTGAATGTGATACATATCACATAGAAAAATAATCAACAATATCTTGTTACAAAGTCTTGAGTCGTTTTATCGAGTCAAAATTAAAAATGCATCTCGACGAGCGACGCGAGTTAAGAGATAAATAGATTGATGATAAATTACAAAAAAGGTAATCAGAATGCTTCAACGATATAGAGATTCTATTGTCCGAGCAAGAAGTAAACACGGTGAAGTTGTTTCTCGTGTAGGAAGGGATACAGAACTGCCCTGCAACAAGCTACTAGTCAAGCAAATATAGAGTATACTGATACTGTAAATATGGCTTCCATACAATTACATGAAGATTTTATAAATGGTTTGCAACAACTTGTGGAAAGGAGACATCATGCTACAATTCATTTGGGAGATGTTACTTCGTATGAACCTCGTGAAAGAGGTCTATTAGCACGATTATTTAATAAACATCCACATCAACTTAAAGTAAACACATACGACTATGTAGACGGCAAAATAGTATGTACTGTTATTGTGGGTAGAAAAGTATCGGAAACTTATGAACTAGAACCAAAGCAGCTAATCCCCGATCTTTTTTCTAAGGGTGTATTAGGTCCTGCAGGTGAAATTGGTGTTGCTTTGAGTTTATATCAAACAGATAATGTAGTACCCACCGAATAATGTAATTTCAAAATTGGATATATGAATAATTTAGAGCGAGTTGAGATGCTGTAATTATTAAGCGAGATTAAAAGGATTGCAACTAATGATGTATTCCGTTAAATCAATGCAAGTGTAAGATTTATTAGTATCAATCATAAAATAATTTTGAAACTTCATCGATAAATTGGTTAACCATGTCAATAAAACATCTCACCAAAAAAATCAAGCTGGGGAAGATAGGCAAGGTTAGAAATGCCCCGAGATGGGCGGATATAAGAAAGTTCGGGCTGAAAAGGGCTAGAAGCAGGAGAATATCCGCGGATAAAATAAAGAGATGGAGAAGGATTAGGTTAAGAATTTAGTTTGTAACCATGCATGGTTTTCCTGATTTGCAGTCCGTTGAAATTGGGTATTTGGATTTGCAGATTCCTGATACCCTGACTATCTCCAAGGGACCAACAGGCTGTATGTTAAGTGTTGTGGCATTGCCCTCGCCTGGCTTAAGTGTTGAATTTGTATAGAACGGGCCTACTCTGGTTGTGTTGCCCAAAGCGATTGCTTCTATTGTAATGTTGTTCAGGCCTTCACCCCCAGTTTCCAGCGCATATGTAATATTCACCTGTCCTGAGCTGCGCCTGACTTCCAATACCTTCAAGGTTGAAACAACGCATTCTGACTGCAGTATAGCCTGCTCGCCTATTATGTCTGTTTGCGTTCTAGTGGTGCCTGTAATCCAGACCGATATGATGCCTGCGATCGCTACTGTAAAACCTATCAGAAGCACTACTGCTATCAATGGCGATAGTCCTTTCATAAATAATAATTTGCTTTTAAATTAAATTAACTTGACGGTATCATGCATGGTTGACCAGCTTTGCATTCCGCTATCACAGGCACGTTGGATTGGCAGAATGCTCTGACTCTCACTATTTCAGGTGGAATTGCGACTATAACTCCCCCAGCAGGAAGACCTTGTGTTGTAACATTTGTGAAATTAGCATAACTTTCTCCAGGATCAAGAGTTACTACATGAGTGCTTGTATTTCTTGTTCCTCTGGAAATAACTTCAAAAGTCACATTTGGCGATAAAACTTCAGTCCCAGACTCGTAGCGTATGGTGGTGTTGACATAAGCACTAATGTTGCAGGGGGTGCAAGGAACTGTTGCGTTATATCTAACTTCCTTAATAACCAAAGAAGCTGCCCCGCATCTTACCTGCTTTTCAGTTCCTGATGATACTATTGTTGTCTGGGTTGTTGATAGTGTTGACAGCCAGACTGACAGGATTCCGCCAACGGCTACTGTAAAGCCTATCAAAAGCACGACTGCTATCATTGGGGAGATGGCTTTCATTTTAAGGACCTACCATGCAGGGCTGGCCGGATTTGCATTCTGCGATGATGGAAACTGTACTTTGGCAAAAACCCCTAGCTGAAACTATTTCAGGCGGATAATTAGCGGGAGAGACTTGAACAACTCTACTTTCACCTGGACTCAGAGGCGCTGTTGATGTGTTGGCTTGAATTGAACCTCTTGCAGAAACTTCTGCGGTAATATTCGACAAAGTTTCTATACCACTATCATATCTCACAGTTACATTCACAAAACCATTTGATGTGCCTGAGGTGTATCTAACCTCAACTATTGAAATTGATGAGGGTGAGCATCTTACCTGCTTTTCAGTTCCTGATGATACTATTGTTGTCTGGGTTGTTGATAGTGTTGACAGCCAGACTGACAGGATTCCGCCGACTGAGACTGTGAATGCAATAAGCAAGACGACTGCTATCATTGGGGAGATGGCTTTCATTTTCAACC
>CAZERL010000091.1:0-2790 GCA_964514495.1 uncultured archaeon | reverse complement strand
AAATCTCTATAAGCTTCCAATATTGTCAACATCTCCTTATCAGCACCTTCTTTATCTGCATGCGCCGTATGCCCTTCTTGCCACAAATACTCGCTGGTTCTTATGAAAGGTTTGGTTGATTTAATCTCGGCTCTTGCGACATTGCACCATTGATTTAATAACAACGGCAGATCACGCCAGCTCCTAATCCACTTTGAATAGAAATGATAAATGATAGTTTCAGAAGTTGGCCTTATAGCCAGTCTTTCGCCAAGTTTATTATCGCCGGAATGTGTGACCCAGTAGACCTCGGGAACGAATCCTTGAAAATGCTCAGCTTCTTTTTTCAAGAAACTTTCTGGAATCAACAATGGGAAGTAAGCATTTTTATGCTCTAAAGATTTGAGTTTTTTATCAAAGACTTCTTTTATATTCTCCCAAATTTCATAAGAATATGGCATGAATGCAATGGTACCTTGCACAGGGCCATAATCTGCCAATTCAGCCTTCTGTACAACTTGAGTATACCACTCAGAGAAGTTTTCAGATTTCTTTACAGTAATTCCTTCTTGTTTCTGTTCTGTCATTCAACCCTAACCCCTAATTCTACTTCTCTTTCTGGTTGAATTAATAACCAGCCCTTCTTTCCACCAGCAACACCTAAGGTTAACACTTCCGATTTGAAATTTGCTATTTGCTTTGGAGAGAAATTAACCACAGCAATAACTTGCCTACCTAATAAATCTTCTTTGGTATAATCGGTTATTTGAGCACTGGAATTTTTAATCCCAATCTCCTTGCCAAAATCAATTTTCAGCTTATAAGATGGTTTTTTGGTTTCTGGAAAATCTTGAGCATCTACTATTTTTCTAATCTTCATATCAACTTTTCTGAAATCTTCATAGGTAATCTCTGACATAATTCTTCACTTGCTTTTTTCTGTCCATTTATTCTTAGTTTACATTCAATCGATTTATTATTATATGTGTAATTCTCTAAAACTACTAATTTCAAATTCTAGAGGGTAAATAACTAAACGCTTTAGTCCATAGATCTCTTCAAGTCTAGTTTGCACTCTACCGTCTCTTTCTAATTCTTCAATATAACTCATAAAAGTCTGCCGTGAAAGTTTAGTTGTAGAACGATATATGGGCTTTAATTCGGTAACAAGAACTTTTCCCTTATTTCTAACTTCATTCATCACTTGATTCATCACATGCTCTTTCATTGCTTGGGCAAGAATTTTCGCTTCTGTTATTCGAGCTTCATATAGTCGAGTTTCGATTTCATGTAGTTGTTGTCTTAATTGTCTTTGTCTATATTCTAGACCCAAAAACTTTTCGTGAGCCTCAAAATATTCTTGACTTGTATACATATTATTCACTTCCTATTGTCCTAATCACAAATTTCCCAAACTTCGTTAACAGAGCAATAGAATTGTTGCCGAAAGTTATTAGATTCAATTTCCTGAGAATCCTTGAATTGGCTTTTAAAGTCGATTCTGATATGCTATAGTGTTTTGAGAGGTATCTGACAATTGAAGTTATGGTTTCTGTAGAATTCCCTTCGATTTTTCGCAAGAGCATTATTTGGTTTCTATTAAGAGATCTAATCAAAAGCAGTTTCAGATGCTGATTAAAGTCTTTGGTTGGATCATACCACCACGATAAAGTTTAAATTGAAATTCTAAGTTTAAAAGAGTACTGGGCAACTTAACTTACCTAGGTAAATATTGTTATATCGTGAACACATGTTCACAGTCAAAAGGAATAAAGATGCTTTCGATATAAAAATTTATGGTGTCGAGAATGTGAAGGCCTTTATAATACAATAGGACTTACTATAAAATAAAAACAACAAAAAGTTTGTGACACAATAGATATCTTTAACAAAAATAAACCTTTAGAAAGAGTTAATATGTGGTTAAATACTTATGGGAAATACAATAATAAATGGGTGAAGAAAATTGAGCAAAATAACTCTATCAGCGATTAAGGCGGATGTCGGCGGAGACGATTTAGCGTCCTAACAGGATATGAATCGACGCATTTGGTGGACATTCCAAACCAAGTCCTGAACTAGTCCAGACAATAAAAAATTTCGTAAAGAAAAACGGGATGGACAAAAAACTTATAATAGATAGTTATATTGCGTATACTGGAGATGACACCCACATACTTTTATCCCATACCAAAGGTACCAATAATCCTGACATACACAAACTTTGTTTTGATGCTTTCATGGAAGCGACCAAAGTTGCGAAGGAACAAGGACTGTACGGAGCTGGCCAAGATTTACTTAAGACATCATTTTCAGGCAATGTCAAAGGAATGGGTCCTGGTGTTGCAGAAATAGAATTTGAGGAAAGGCCTAATGAGGCTGTTTTGCTTATCGCTGCCGACAAGACCGAACCTGGCGCGTTTAACCTACCGCTATATTATGGCTTTGTAGAAGTATCACGTTCGCCTGGACTGATATTGAGTGATGACATGAGAAAGGGTGTGAAGTTCACTATAATGGATGTTGAGCATACAGAAGCTGACAAGGTAATAGAATTGAAGACTCCTGAGGAATATGTAGATATAGCAAGTCTTTTATTCAATCCCCACAGGTTTGTTGTAGAAAAGATACATTCCAGAAGTACTGGTGACCAGATAGCTGCGGTTAGCACTACAAGATTGCACAATATTTCAGGGAAATATTCTGGAAAAGATGATCCTATAATGATTGTCCGTGTGCAACGTCCATTCTTAGCTACAGAAGAAATTGGTGCCATGTTCAAATATGCCCATTATGTGGCAGGCGATACAA
>CAZERL010000090.1:0-2865 GCA_964514495.1 uncultured archaeon | reverse complement strand
CCAACGGCTCTAACCCAGGCAAAGTCCCAAAAACCAGCAATTCCAAAAACGCCTTGCCACCACTGCTTCTCATCTCAGGCTTGAACCCAAGTATGTCCATCATGGTGTTGAAATCCCCCCCCCCGCCGATAACAAAATGTCTGTTCAAAGGATTAAACACTTCCGTGTAGACTTGGATGGTTCCTTTAGCATTCGGCAGTTTCTCATACTCTCCCAGCGGACCGTTTCCAATAATTATCGAGCCGGGATTCTTTGATAGAATGCTTCTGTAAAGCTCCACAGTCTCCGGCCCTATATCCACAACCAAACCATGCAAGTCACCAACAGTCACAAGTTCTTTGCCGTTGGAATTTTCCACATAAAAGTCCTTCGGAATGATTATCCTATCTCCATACTTTTTCATTATTTCAGTTGCCTTCTCAATAAATTCTGGAGTAATGCCAAACGTAGATTCATTAGGACCGATGTTTTTTCCAGTCGCCCGTATCATCAATAGTGCCAATGGTCCTGCAGTCAAGATGGTTGAATTCTTGTAGATGATCAAAAACGGTTCAAACAGATGCAGATAATCCTCGAACTTGCCCCCGCCCCACAAACCTATGACATTGCCTTTATGCATTTTCTCTTTTGCCATTCTAGCTCTGACCAATTCATTCTTTATCAGCTGTCCTGCAACAACCTCATAACCTTCTTTTCTCAATTGCATGGGCAAACCATAAACGCTCAAATCTTTCCTATGAGATACCGCCAAATCATCCTTGGCATAAACAATCCTTTTGCTAGTTGTCTTTTCAACCTCTTTGAACGCATTGTAAAGAGCAGTTATAGTCACATCACTATAATCTTTTTCTTCATCCAAACTTCTGATATTCTCCAGCAAAAGTATTTCGCCTTTTTTAGCTTCTTTGGCTGCTTGAGGCAGATTTGAAAGATTGCCAACGAATTTAACTTTGTTTGGGAAATATTTTTCCATAATTGGTATATGGTTCTTTAGCGTGCCCTCCTTCTTCCTTCCTTGATGAGAGATTGCAATCACAACTTCAGCACCATTTTCAAAGCACCACTTAATTGCATTCACGCCATCCATGATTCTATGTTCATCCAAAAGCTTCCCCGTTAATTTGTCTATAGGTGAGTTCATATCCACACGCAAAAATACAGTCGTGTCATTAAAGTTCACAGGCCTTACCATCATCCTATCTTCTATAGATGCAACCAATTTCCTAGTTTTCCCCAAGACATCCGGGTTCAATGATATGCTGTCTATGCCTTCTTTAATCAAAAATTCAACGAAATCCGGATAATCACTTGGTGCTTGACCGCATATTCCAACCTTCTTGCCATACTTGTGGGCAGTTTTAATTAGCTGGCTTATGGCAATCTTCACCGCAGTATCCCTTTCGTCGAAAGTAACTCCAGCCATGCTACCACTATCCCTGTCAACACCCAAAGTCAACTGAGTCAAATCATTGCTGCCGATGCTAAAGCCATCTACATACTGAGAAAATTCCTCTGCGTTCCAGATGTTTGCCGGCAGTTCCGCCATCAAGTAAACTTTCAGGTCATCACCTCTCCTCAAACCTTCCTCTTCCATTATCTTCAAAATTCGCGAAAGCTCTCTGGTGGTTCTGCAGAAAGGTATCATTGGAACAATATTCTTCAACCCCTTCTCCCTGACAGCCTTGATAGCTCTGCACTCCAACCTGAATGCCGGTTCAAATGCAGGATGAACGTATCTAGACGCCCCACGCCATCCGAGCATTGGATTCGCCTCTTCAGACTCGTACAAATACCCTCCAACCAAACCCCTGTATTCATTCGTCTTGAAATCAGAAAATCTGACAACAGCATCATTGGGATATACGGCAGCTGCAATGACAGAAATTCCATCGGACAATTTTTGTATGAAATAATCTTCCTTGTTTTCATATCCTTTTGTCCTCTCGTCTATCTCCATCAAAGTTTTCTTCAATTCCCCATCACTTTCTATAACATTTTCTTTCAACTGTCTGTAGTTGATCAAAGCCAGCGGATGTATCCCTATCTCGTGCGCATAAACAAATTCCAGCCTTAACAAGCCAATCCCCTCGCATTTGTTCGCATGGTGCAATGCGGCATCAGGTATGCTTATGTTCATCATCAATTGAGTTTTCGTCTTCGGAAGTTTTCTCAGATCAATTGTTTCCTTGACGAATTTCAAACTCCCCTCGTATACCTTGCCTATGCCCTCACTGCAATCGATTGTTATGTCTTGGTTCTCGTATTTCGACAAAATTTCTATAGCATTATTCACACCGACTATGCACGGTATTCCTAATTCTCTTGATACAATTGCAGCATGTGATGTAGTGCCGCCTTCCTCTGTTATAATTGCAGATGATTTGTTCATTATCGGAACCCAGTTGGGGGTTGTCATCTTCGTTACCAGGATATCTCCATGATTAAATCTATGCATCTCACTCGGATCATCTAGTAATTTCACCTTGCCAACAGCTATCTTCCTGCCTATAGCTATGCCTTTGGCTAGTTCATTGCCCTTCTCTTCCAATCTGTAGGTATCTTCTAGTACAGCATTCGAATGAACCGTTTCTGGTCTTGCCTGCAAAATATAACAACTCCCGTTCTCAATCGCCCATTCTATATCCATACTACGGTTGTAATGTTTTTGAATGGATATGGCGTATTCGGTTAGAATTTTTATTTCATTGTTCATTAATGATGGCTTGTACCGGTTTGTCTCAGGAACGTTTAAGGATTTTGTTCCATTGCCATCCGGAACTAACATTACCATCTTGTCAGCGATAGAACTTCTTATCAATTGCATGCTTGGCTTGAAAATGAAGAATTGATCTGGTATAATCTTCC
>CAZERL010000089.1:0-2879 GCA_964514495.1 uncultured archaeon | reverse complement strand
ATAAGTAGTAACTTTACCTTTAGGTATTTTCTTTAGAAATGAAAGCGCATTGTGCATGAATTTAAATAGGTTATCGTTAATTAAAATTTATGTCAAATGTAGCATATCAGATTATAGGCGCGCTTGGAAAGTACGCATTTATTAATGACGGACAGGCAGCCCTTTTAAGAGGAGATGTAGAAGAAAGCATCCCATTAAGGAGGGCTTGCATTGAAAGAGGTTATACGACACCGGAAACTTATGCGACAGTCCTCTCATTTTTAACGCATATCCCAATCATCGATTTAAGGCAAGCTAGTATCGACCAGTATGTCAGAAAATTAGTCCCAAAAGAAACAGCGATGAAATATGGTGTAGTGCCAATGTATACAGAAAACCAAACTTTAGTTGTAGTAATGGGTGATCCGACCAATATGGAAGCTTTGGAAGAGTCACGACTTGTGACAGGTCTGCGGGTGGAACCTAGAATCGCACTTAACGACACCGAACCCTATGTTAGACAGTTATATGGGTAATTATATAGTATGGTATATTATTTTTAAATCCAATTACAAATGTAGTTTATGCTTGATATAAAACTTATCAGGGAAAATCCTTCTTTAGTCAAGTCAAATCTTAAAAAAAGAAATGACTCGGAAAAGCTGAAACTTCTGGAAGAACTATTGAAAGTTGACACTAAATGGAGGAAATCGCAGACTGAAATAAACAAACTAAGGCAGAAGAGGAATCAACTAAGCATGGAAGTAGCCAATCAGAAAAAGGCAGGGAAGTCTACAAAGAAAATATTGACGGATGCAAAAAAAATTGACAAACTTATAGATAAGGAAGAGAAGGTACTGGTAGAATTTCAAACTAAGGAAAAGTCATTGTTGATGGGTATTCCTAATATTCTACATGAGACTGTACCAATAGGCAAAGATGAAAATGAAAACGTTGAAATAAAGAAGTGGAGCTCGCCGCCGAAATTTGCTTTTACACCAAAAAACCATATGGAAATTTTGGAGGATTTGAAATTGGTGGATTCTGAAAGGGCTGCGAAAGTAGCTGGCGCTGGATTTGTGTTTTTGAAAAATGATTTGGTGCTTCTGGATTTGGCTTTGCAGAGGTTTGTTCTGGATTTCCTAAGAAAAAGGGGATTCGCTATAGTAGAACCGCCTTTGATGATTAACAGAAAGGCTTACGAAGGGATGATAGATCCTACAGATTTTGAGATGGTTACATACAAAATCGAAAATGAAGACCTGTACTTGATAGCTACATCAGAGCATGTGATGGGGGCAATGTTTGTTGATGAGGTTTTAGACAAGAATGATTTGCCGGTTAAATTGGCTGGTGTGTCTACTTGCTTCAGGAAGGAAATTGGAGCACATGGGAAATATACAAAAGGTCTGTTCAGGATGCATCAATTCAACAAGGTTGAGCAATTTGTTTTTTGTCCTCCAGAGCAATCGTGGAAACTTCATGAAGAATTACAGAATAATTCTGAGGAAATGTACCAAGCATTGGGATTGCATTATCGTGTTGTTAATGTTTGCACAGGTGACATAGGCAGCATTGCTGCTAAAAAATATGATACGGAAGTTTGGATGGCTGACGGGAAATTCAGGGAGATGGGATCTAACAGCAATTGCACAGATTATCAGGCAAGAAGACTAAACATAAGATTTAGAGAGAAGCAGGGGCAAGCACCTATAGGATTTGTTCATACTTTGAACAACACGGCATTAGCTACTAGCAGGACAATGATCGCAATCATAGAACAGTTCCAGCAGAAAGACGGCTCAGTGTCGATACCAAAAGTTTTACAACCATACATGAATGGAATTGAAAAGCTAGAAAAGAAATAAGTTTTACCCTAATTATTTGTATCAGGTGCCTTTGAATGTATAAAGAAATTTTAGAATTCTCCAAACTGATTGGTAAGCTCAAGAAGATAGAGAGGACTGGATGGGTTACTTGGGCTAATGTACAGAATCCTGAGAGCGTGGCTGAGCATATTTTTAGGACAGCTATATTGGGGCTGATTATTGCTGACATGAAGAAATTGGACACAGAAAAGGTAGTAAGGATGTGCCTAATTCATGATTTGCCTGAAGCTATAATAGGCGATTGGGATCCTAAAGCCAAAAAGAAACTGGGAATGGAAAAATGGAAAGCAAAAGAAAAAGAGGCTGTAAACAGATTGCTTTCATTATTGCCAGAAAATTCTAAACAAAAATATGTCGATGCTTGGAATGAATTTGAGGGAATGAAGACTGAAGAGTCAAAAGTAGTGAAACAGTTGGATAGGTTGGAGATGATAATCCAAGCCTTGGAATACCTGGAAGATGGCTACAAAGAGGACGATTTGAAAGAATTCTTCGATTGGCATGCTGACGAATTCAAAGACGATGACCTGAAGAAAATTTTTGATTTAGTTAACAAGGAAAGATCAAAGTACAAAATTCAAAAATAGCAAAATCCCGTCTCCAAAGTAAAGCGTAAATAAAAGCGCCAATGGAAATGCCCCGCCAAAGCGGATTCCTTCTTTGATCCAAATTATTTTCTTTCCAGAACTTTTAATCTTCCTCAATTCTTTGTCCGTAATCCCTTCCCATAATTTGAAATATTCGGGTACATCCCCAACTCTCAATTTTTGAATGGGTATCTTTTTTTTAAATCCAACCTCCTCAACAGCCTTGGCAAATTTCCAGATTACAAAAATGAAAATAGTGGCAATCAGCGGCAAAACAGAGTTGTTTATCAGAAATTCTGCATTAATTCTAATCGATAGGAAATTTGAGATAAGTAAATTAAGAATGGCAAAAATTAAGAAAAGTGGCATAGAGCCTAAAACAAAAATATTGCTGCTCGATTTAACATCGCTTATAAATCTCTCG
>CAZERL010000088.1:0-2937 GCA_964514495.1 uncultured archaeon | reverse complement strand
TTTCAATTATTTTTTCTCGTATAGATTCCTTAGCCAATTCCTGAAGGTTTTTATAGCCATGTGATTTAGCATATCGTTGTGCCATTTTCTTTAATTCTTCAGGCAGCCTCAAATTAATCTGCATCATATGATATTATTTGGTATCATTTGGTATTTAAAGCTTGTATTCTACTTTTATCTCAGAAACTTATAAACTCTCACTTTCTATTAACTTGAAACAGAAAATGATAAACTTTCCAAGCCTCGCATGTTCCACATTCTTCTTGGTACTCTTTACATCTTTTACCCCAGAACTTCTCTACCCATCTGTACATTGCTTTCTTCATAATATCATAGAGGGTGGGGACATTTTAACATTTTATCCTCACCTATTTTAAAGTTTTTCTCAACTCTCTATATTCTTTTACTATTAGTTCAATCATAGGCCTTATATTCCTGTTCTTCTGATAAGATCTTAGCACATTGTAATAAGTTCTTCTGTTTTTGAGTTCGATGTTGACAGGCGGTAATTTATGCTTAATCAAGACATTGTTTAAAATTAGTCTTCCTACTCTACCATTGCCGTCTTCAAAAGGATGTATAAGTTCAAATTGGTTATGAACAACAGCTCCTAACAACAGAGGTGGATAATATCTTTTATGATTCTCGTACCATTTCACTAACTCCTTAAGTAAGGTATTTATTTCCTCTGCTGGTGCACCGACATGCACAACTCTTCCTATCGAATCTATTATACCAACTTCCGTCCCACCTTCTCTGAATTTCCCAGCAAATGCCTTTGAGTTTTTAAAAATTAAAAAGTGGAGATGTTTTAGCAAGTCTGCTGATAACTCATCTTTTGTTTCTCTTATATATTTTATAGCTTCTGCCACGCCATACGTCTCTGATATCTCTTCTTTTGTCTTTTCTTTTGGCCATTCTCCTTTTTCTAAAACATTTATAACTTCTGTGAAGGTCACAGTTGAGCCTTCTATGGCGTTTGTGTGATAAGTGAATAGTTCGGTGAATCTTTTCCAGTCATCTTCTGTCAAGTGAATAATTTTTATTTCTCTTCTATTACTGAGTTTTTTGATTTCTTCTAACTCGATGTGGTCTGTAGGTTTGTAAATGGGATACACATGTGGTGTCATCTTTAGTTCTATCACGCGTTTTCGTAATCTTGGTTCAGCTTCTTTCTTCTTTTGGTCTAGCTCCTGTTTAGACAAATTAGAACCTAAATAGATTCTTAATATTCGTTTCTTGTCAATCCATCTAACATCATGTGACAAGTAGTATTTTTTCTTTTTTCCTTGTTGCCTGATTTCGAGATACATAAAGATAATAGGTGGGGACAATACTTAAATATATTTAGTTAGGTGGGGACAATGGAGAAAATATTAGCCATCTCTCACTTTCTCCTCTTCTCAAACTTGCATCCTATAAGCCAATGGTTCGTACCTCCACAGATAGGGCATTTTCTCTTAAACTTCTTCATTTTATCAATAGTTTCAATATAATTTATGGAAATAAAATATCTAACTACAGAGGAAATTCTGGAAATCCATGACGAGATAATAAAGGATCTGGATTAAGGAAAGGGTTGTTTGACATGGTAAGGCCAGAAGTGATGAAAATTGCAAAGGAATTTATCAAGGAAGATAAGAAATTGCTTAGAAAGCTCGCTGAAGAACACAAATATTTGAAGAAATAATTCTCAGAAACTTATAAACTCTCACTTAATATTTATTATCGCACAAAGACTTCATAACCTTGCGGAAAGCTTGAGGGACAGGAATCTTCACCTGCAACAAGCGCCAGTTCTTCGCTTGAAAGGAGTTTAAGATACGCATAGGAATTTTTCTCGTTGTCATAATAGCATGCGCTCTTTCCAATTGTGACTGCTTCAGGCGCAATCCTAGAGGGATTATTATCGCGGCCGAAAATTCTAGAAGAACTTGTACTGTTAATAATAAAAAAAGGCGTGTTTTCTTTGGTTAAGAAAAATTCCACGAAATGTTCTGCGTCATATATGCCAAATCGTGAGCCATGCGTCTCGTTTGCGCTCCCTTGGAACCAGTAGCCTGCAATAGTATTGGGAATATCGCGTACCAAAGGCCCGCATGTTTCTGATGCATTCTCTGGTTTTTGGATGAGCGAATAATATTGTTTTTTTAGATCATCTGTGAAATAATCGTACGGGCAGTCTGCATATTTTGAATGATATGAAGACCAACGGGAAGGATTTATGTGAGGCGCTTCGCGTGCAGTGTTCAAGAAAAGAAAATCCCAGCTCCCTGCCTGTACAGTGCCGCTTGTATAACCGAGGAGTTCGCCTGCATTGACTGGAATAGAAACCTCCGCCCCTTCATTGCGGCCTTCGGCAGGGATTTGAGGAGCATGCTCTTTGAGCTTGTCTACAACTGTGATAATGTGGTCATATGCAAAACTGACTTCGCAGCTCACTTTAAAATTCAGAAGGTATTCAGGGCGCACCAGCGTAGGATAATTCTTGTTGGAATAGTAGATGCGTGTGAGCGTTGCATTTACTGGAGCATATACGGGAGCCATTTCACCTTTCTTTACTGCGACATAGCTACGCGCTTGTGAGCCTGGATTGTATAAGGCGTTGCTTCCGATTTGTGAGATCCACTCAATTTTCGTTATGTCGGTAAATGGTGCAGTGAAAAGTGGGGAGGGATTGCTTATGCATGTTTCTTGAGGCTTTTCACTTTCTTTGTTTTGCGGAATCTTTTGTGGTTGTGGGAAATTTTGGAGTGCAAGAACCTTCTGGCATAGCTCGTTTTCTGGCTGGCTACGACAATATTCCTCACATCTGTCTCTATTATACAAGCAAAAATCCTTGCAGTTCTCCTCGCCAACACATAGATTACCAAGCCTTGGAATGGTAGATGGTTGTACCGGTTTAGTTTGCGCTGGCAAGTATGATTGAAAAGAAAT
>CAZERL010000087.1:0-2990 GCA_964514495.1 uncultured archaeon | reverse complement strand
CCGGAATTGCCATGTAATTCTCTATTAAATCAACATATTCAAACAATTGCTGCATAACCTCTTTTTCTGCCTCTTCTTTTGTCGCATGCGCAGTATGCCCTTCCTGCCATAAAAACTCCCGAGTCCTTAAAAACGGCTTGGCATGCTTGAATTCCCATCTTACGACTGAGTTCCATTGGTTTAATAGCAAAGGCAAATCTCTCCAGCTTCTTATCCATTTTGCATAGCTTTCCATCATGACTGTTTCTGATGTCGGCCTTATCGCAAGTCTTTCATTCAAATCAGAATTGCCCCCTTTTGTTACCCAGGCTACTTCGGGAGTAAACCCTTCAAAATGCTCTGCCTCTTTCTTCAATAAGCTTTCAGGTATGAACATTGGGAAATAGCAGTTCTTGTGTCCGCTTTGCCTTATTTTGTCGTCAAATGCTTTCTGTATGTTTTCCCATATACCATAAGAATTAGGCTTGAAGACAATGCAGCCTGAAACAGAGCTGTAATCTATCATGTCTGCCTTTAATACTAATTGGTTGTACCATTCATTGAAATCCTCTGATTTTTTGACTGTAAGTCCCATCTCTTCTTTTTGTTCCATAATCTAAAATTACTTTTAATTTCTTTATAAATATTTTGATAGTATGGGGCTGCCGTGATTCGAACACGGGCCGCGTGGCTTTTCTACAACGGCATAAATCCGTTGACATAACTTTGAGGGACATAAAATCCCCCTACCCGAACCACGAATTCTACCAAGCTATACTACAGCCCCAATAGGAATCCAAGGTTATGCCAGAGAATTAAAAATTTATCTTATTTTGGAGTTTTACAAATAAAATTGTTATTTATATTTCCTGCTTTTCTTCTTAGTATGTTTAAAATTGTTAAATTATAGTAAGTTATGCGGTCAAATATGAAGTAGCTTATTTTTTCATCATTCTATCATAATCACCATGAGTTAAAATTTCTAGAACTTTGACGCCTCCATTTTGTCTAGTATATAACGCACGTAAACCTCCTTTAGGTTGCATCTTAAAGACTTTAACGTCGGGTGCTAAATTATGCCTATCTCTAAGTCTACGCAATATGTACTGTCCAGTTGGACTATCTCTTATGAGTTCACCCTGAGGATTCCTCTCGATTTTTTCTTTTGTTAAGTCCATTAAAGGACCAATGGGATATCTGCCCACATAGGATTTTGTTGTATATAATTCAGTAAGGTCCTGGCTAAAAACAACAGAAACTTCTGGAATTGGCTGGGGTTTATCAACTCTTACTATTGAAGAATCTAACTTTGGTTCGGTCGCTAGCTCCCTTATTTTTAACAATCCTTCTAAAGAGGAGAATATATAAGGATTCGTTTTTATGTAAAGAACGGGAGTGGCTTCACCAAATGATTCTTGAATCCACGACCAGGTTGAGGCCAAGGCTCCAAAATATGGATTCTTTTTGGGATTTTTCATTAAAAGAAGCTGTGGATTTATTTTAAGGACTTGCTCGGCGCCTTCTTCGCCCAAAATTTGAGTTGTTCTTGCTACAACATAAAGTACATCGTTACGTATGGCCCTTCTTGATATTCTAACTGCATTTTTTTCATCAGCGCCGTAATGTCTGGCCAGCGCATAAATTTCAAGATCACGAGAATCAACAGTTTTGAATCCTTCAAGGTCTAACTCAGGTCTAAGAAATTCTAGTTTGGAAGGTTCACCACTTCCTGCTGTTTCGGATTCAACCATTCGGTCAACAAGATTAACTTGAGCAACAATTTCTTCTCTGGTATATCTACCTATGATGTGGTCTTTAATTCTCTTACGCTTGAGTCTTATGTCCTCTTTCTGCCCACCTCTAAGGTAGGCAGCACATGCTTGCTCGAATTTGTCAATCATTTCAGCTGGCACTTCAGTAATGTGAGGCAGTAATTGTACTCTTCTAATTTCAGATAAAGTATATGTGAGTCTTTTTGTTCTATCAAAAAAGTCCCCAACTGAATTTCTTGCTGTAGCCATTACTTCCGCTTGGTTATATAAATTCAGACTAAACTTCCTTCTGCTAAATGCCTCGGCATATGCGTCTCCTACATCTGCAATACTCTCCCTTTTTGTAGAACCGCTAAATCTTGAATTTAATCTTCTTCCCATAAGCTTAGATCCTTCTTCAATCTTGGGCGCCAAAGTGGAGTATAGGCTTGGAGGCAGAATTGCAACAAAGTATAATAGAACAGGGGCTATCGATAAATCTCGAGCTTCGTTTAAGTGATTGGCATCATGCGTTACAAGATATGCCGCCAGAGCGCCAAGTGCCGGTATTGTGCTTGCGACATATGCCCCCACCCTTTCAAAAGAATCAGTTTTGCGCTTTTTTCTTAGAAAATCAATAGTGTACAATAAAGCAGATGTTCCAAGTGCAAAGGCCGCTGAATATCCTTGTTCATCAAGATACATGGCTAACCATGCTGAAACTGCAATGCCTGCAATATCAGTTGCCCTGGCAAGACTCCCTAATTTTCTGACGTGGCCTTTGTTTTTCTCATAATAGGTTATCCAAGATTGTACTTCATCAGGATATCTATCAAAAAATTGAATTGCCCTAACTGCTCTGTTTCTAGTGTCATTAAGCTCGCTCAAATAAGTCTTGACCGGCAGTTCAGTAAATGATGCTCCGAATAACTGATGCACGAGTAATTCCAAATTAAGCAAATTTTTTGCTGCAAAGTTAAATCCCCTTAATCGTGCGCGGTTAATAGAATTTGATATTGGCCTATAATATGCTAGTTGTATATCAAGTGAATGGTCAATCAAATTGTTGAATTCTTTTCTTATAATGCTGCAAAGGTCTGAAGACATAATTCCTACAAAGGTAATTCCATTTAAAAAACTTTCTAAATAATCTACTTGTGAGTAGTGTCCATGAGGCCCCACGATAGAAAACAATCAATAATTAAAATAAAAAGATATTGGAATTATAAATTACAACAATGGAGCAATTATATTAACCGC
>CAZERL010000086.1:0-3051 GCA_964514495.1 uncultured archaeon | reverse complement strand
GTTAGAGGCAATATCCTTCAGGGTAAAGTCGTCTCAACCAGAGCCCAGAAGACCGCGGTGATAGAAAGGCACCACCAGCATTACCTGCGGAAATACGAAAGGTTTGAAAGGAGGCACAGCCGAATCGTAGCATACAATCCCGAATGCATACATGCCAAAGAAGGGAATGTGGTTACAATCGCCGAGTGCAGGCCTTTGAGCAAAACCAAGTCATTTGTTGTTGTAGGAGTGATAAAATGAAGGCGGTCAAGGCGAGTGTTTCGAAAGGATTGAGAGTAGGAAGCCGAATAGTCTGTGCAGACAACACAGGCGCCAAAATACTGGAAATAATTTCCGTCTTTGGCTACAAGGGCGTCAGGAAGAGGCAGCCTTTATGCGGGGTTGCTAATCTAGTCAAGGCTTCTGTGAAAGTAGGGGACGTAAAGATTAGGAAGCAGGTTGTAAATGCAATTATTGTCAGGCAGAAGTCTGAATATAGGAGGAAAGAGGGGCTGAGGGTGAAGTTCGAAGACAATGCAGCGATTCTTGTTGACGAGAACAACGAGCCTAGGGGCACTGAAGTGAAAGGGCCGGTAGCAAGAGAAGTGCTGGAGAGGTTCAACACCATAGGCAAGATTGCGGGTTTGGTGGTTTAAATGAAGTCTAAGAAGCCAAACAAGCAGAGAAAATTCTTGCACCAAGCGCCATTGCACTCAAGAAGGAAATTCGTTTCAGGCCATTTATCAAAAGAGCTAAGGCAGCAATACAAAAGAAGGTCCCTGCCATTGAGAAGCGGCGATGATGTGGAGATAATGAAGGGGGGTTATGCCGGCAAGAGCGGGAAGGTTGCGAGAGTTGACTTGAAGTATTACAAAGTTTTTATCGAAGGCATAACGAGAAAAAGAACTGTCGGAACCGATGTCCAGGTGCCCATCCATCCAAGCAACCTGAAGATAACGAATTTAAGTTTGGACGACGAATTTAGGAGAAAAATATTGCAAAGGAAAGGGGTTAAGGTGGAAAAGCCCAAGGAAATAACAAAAGAATTGGAGGTAAGTAAAGAAAATGTCACATCTCAAGAGACTGTTGATACCAAGGTTTTGGAGAATATCGAAAAAGACAAAGAAGTGGGCGGTAAGCCCGAGCCCAGGGCCGCATAAGAAGTTCGAATCGATACCACTGCAGGTATTGGCTAGGGATATTCTTAAGATAGTTGAAACAGGCAAGGAAGCCAAAACAATAATCAATAAAGGCGAGATACTGGTTGACGGCAGAATCAGAAAGGATAACGCTTATCCTGTAGGGTTGTTTGATGTAATCTCGATGCCGACATCCAGCCAGTTCTATAGGGTCGTCCCATCTTCAGGCGGGTTTAATGTGGTTGAGATACCAAAAGATGAGGCGGATGCAAAGATATGCAAGATAGAAGGCAAGACGCTGGTGGAAAAAGGCAAGGTTCAGCTGAATCTAAACGATGGCAAGAACATACTTGTTGATGGGGGGAAGTTCAGCACAGGAGACTCTTTGTTGGTTGAAGTTCCATCGTTGAAAGTCAAAGATCATCTGAAGCTGGCAAAAGGGAGCTTGGGAATTATACTGAAAGGAAAAAATTCGGGAAAGTCTGTAGAAGTTAAGGAAATACTGGCTGGCAAGTTCAGGCAGCCTTCAAGGATCATATGCGAGATAGATGGAAAGGATGCAGAAGTTTTGGAAGATAATTTTATCATGGTTGGAAAAGAGAAGCCTTTGATAACGGTGGGATAGATGGAAAATATTATGCGTGCATTGAGGATAGAAAAAGTAACACTGAACATAGGCTGCGGTACCGATAATGAAAAAATGGAGAGGGCTAAGAGGTTGTTGGAGATGCTTTCCAGCCAAAAGCCAGTGGTGACTTTATCAAGAACGAGGTCCACTTTCGGTGTTCCTGAAGGAAAGCCTATCGGCGTGAAGGTTACATTGAGGAAAGATGGTGCAGAGGAATTTTTCAATCGAGTGCTCCAAAGTTTGGACAACAAGATGAAAGGAACACAACTCGACAATCAAGGCAACATAAACATAGGGATAAAGGAATACATAGACTTGCCGAATATAAAATACAGCCATGATGTCGGTATGCTGGGTTTGAATTGCTGCGTTACATTGCAAAGGCTTGGGCATAGAATCAAACGCAGGCGCATACAGCAAAGGGATATATCCTCGAAAAATAAAATTAATAAAGAAGAAGTTGTAAACTGGTTAAAGCAAAAGGGTGTTCAAGTTGAATGAAGAAGCAAACATAATCGAGATGACAGCAAGGCTGGGTGGGGTAATTTTGAAGAAGGCGGAATTAGAGAACAACTTCGAGGCTGTATATTCTAAGGTATTTGAGAGGATGTTCCAACTGCAGGCTGAAGGCGGGGATGAGTTCCTTATCATACTCGGCGACATTGGCGGTTAGGTGTCTTTCTGGCTGTAAAAAAGTTTGGCAAGGCTACCAAGTCATGCCGTCGCTGTGGAAACTATCGTGGCGTTATTGGGAAATATGGGCTGTTATACTGTCGTAGGTGTTTTAGGGAAATAGCGAAAGATATAGGGTTTCATAAATATAGATAAGTTATGGTATATCAGATTGTTGCATTGGCCACAGCATTCGTTGGTTCTTCCATTGCAGCCATATGGGACTTGAAGACTACCGAGATACCGGACCAGATACCGTATATCATGATGGCTGTGGCGTTGGTTGCCTACGGTGTTCAGGCTTATGCGGAATCAAACTATTGGATTATACTCAACAGCCTGATAGCTGGTTTGTCTTTTCTAGGTTTTGGTTTTCTCATGTATTATTTTGGGCAGTGGGGAGGCGGTGATGCAAAACTGTTGTCAGCAATAGGGTTTTTATTGCCTACAGCGCCATCAGGGTTTTCCAATCTATTATTCCCCTTTTCATTGAGTTTTCTGTTCAATCTGTTCCTAGTAGGTGCTGCCTACATGCTCGTATACGCATCGATTTTGGCAATGATGAATACAAAAATAATCGAGAGATTTATAAGCGATGTTAAATCGAGCAGCAATATTTTTGTTTTAGGCTCT
>CAZERL010000085.1:0-3214 GCA_964514495.1 uncultured archaeon | reverse complement strand
TGGAAGTATAATCATAAACCGTTTCTTTATGTCTCGCAATCTCCTTTGATACCTCTGCAACACCAGGAGTGTAAAGTAAACTTAATATTTCTTTCGTCATCACTTGATGCTTGCTACTGATTTCAATCTTTCCTTTCAGCTTTCTATGAAGATTCAATGCCTCTTCTGCTAAAGTCATTAAAATCTAATGAACTCTATTTTATTTATGCCTTTCTAACTCTTTCTAATAATAATCTTCTTCTTACGAAATCAGCATCTCCCAACCAAAACCATTCGCTAGGATCTCCTATAGCTTGCTGCAGTTTTCTAAGTGAAATGGCATACTCTCTTCTTTCTGCCCACATTTCGTCTGCTTCTGGGACTTCGTACATTTGGAAAAACCTTTGTAATATTCTCACAGTATGATTAACACCTCTAACAAGTTGTTTTGGGGCATATGCACCATGACTTATAACTAATACCTCACCTTCTGTCTTGCCAACTATTTGATAATTAACATCGCCCATTTTTCTCTTATTCGGTTGTCTTGGATTATAACGTGCTAAACTACCTTTGACATGTCCTTGTAAGCCATAAAATTCTATAGTTAAATCTACTTTATCATCTGGACAAACTCCAAAGAAAATAGATGCAACTTCTAATGGTGTTCGCCTAACTCGCATACTATCAAGATACGGGCAAATGATTTTAACTTGGTAGAAGCTATTTTGAGGGACACGTGGCAACGGTCCATCTAGCCCGACTTTAAAATCGTTTAGCCCATTTCCCAATAATCTTAAGTAATTCGTTACTTCTCCTAGTGCTATAGACTCCTGTTCCATGATTAAAGTAAATAAACAAAAGTTTTTAAGCTTTCTGATAAACAAATTTTCTTACATTATTTTACTCTTACTTTCTTTACCCTTTCCTGCGCAATCTTCAATGCAGCATCCCTTGGTTTAACATTGTCCTTCTTAGCCCTCTGCAAAACAATCTTCACATTTCTTTTGATCTTCCTCTCAACCAAATCAAACATCTTCTTAGGATTATAACCGCGATATTCAGCATAAGAAGAAATAACACCACCAGCATTAGCCACAAAATCTGGAACTACTAAAATTCCCTTCTTATGTAGTATTTCTTCCATCTCAGGAGTAGTTGGTATGTTAGAAGCCTCAACAACAATCTTTGCATTGACATCATCCACATTATCCTTGTTAATCACATCCGGCAACGCAGCTGGTATCAAAACATCAACAGACAATTCAAAAATTTCTTTATTAGAGAATACTTTTCCTGGCTTGTAATCAACCACACTTCCAGTTTTCTCCTTCACATCATACAATTTCTCAACATCCAAACCATCTTGATTGTAAACTACACCACTACTATCGCTTACAGCAACAATCTTTGCCCCAAAATCTGACAGATACTTAGAAGCGAAAGTTCCGACATTTCCAAACCCCTCTATAGCTACAGAAGCTCCCATAATATCCAAACCTATATGTTCTGCAGCAACAACAGTACCATGCGCCACACCAAAGCCAGTAGAACCATATTCATGGGGTATTCCACATTTCTCACCAGGCTTGCCGAACAATTTCATGCAGACATTCGCTGGTTTCCCAGTACATGATCTCCAATCGCCGTTGGCTTCGAAGAACCACTGCATCTCCTGCTCACCAGTATTGACATCAGGACCAGCGATATACAACTTAGGCACAATAGGTTTCAATGCTTTGGAAAATGATTGTATCAATATCTTCTTTCGTTCTTTATTTTTTATATCTTCCTGCGAAGCTTTTATCGCAGCTTTTGCTCCACCAAAAGGTAATTCAGCCAAAACATTCTTCCATGTCATAGTTCTAGCCAACCTAAAAACTTCAGGAACATCAACAGTTGGTGTCATCCGGATACCGCCTTTTCCAGGACCAAGTGACAAATTGTCCAGAATCAAAATGCCTTTCAACCCAACTTTCTTATCATATACCTCAATGACATATTCAGGGCCAAACTCATCAGTAAAAACTTCCAATTCCATAATAGAATTATTCTAAATCATATTAAAAGAGTTGACGTTTAACTGATAAAAGCGAGTTTAAGGCTTAAATATTGATGTTAATACCATATTAATATGGTCAAAGCAATTGTTGACATAGACAAGGAGGCAAACAGGGTATTGAATATTCTGAAGGCTGAATATGGACTAAAAGATAAATCTCAAGCTATCAATAAAATGGCAGAGGAATTCAAAAGATTTGTTAAAATTGAACCTGAGATAAGGCCGGAGTACATGAGAAAACTGAGAAGAATAAAGAAACAGAAGGCAATAAAAATTGGTTCTTTGGAAGATTTCAGTAAAAGATACGGATTGAAATGAATGTATACTGTCAGCAATAAACCAAATGTTGACGAAATATTCAGAAAACTAGCCAAGAAAAATCCCAAACAACTTGAGATAATCAAGAAGAAACTTAAGCAAATTTTTGAGAATCCATATAGATTTAAACCTTTAAGTAACATCATGAAAGGACCTAGAAGAGTTCATATCGATAAGAGTTTTGTGCTTGTTTATTCTATCGATGAAAGGAATAAGACTGTTGTTTTAGAGGACTATGACCATCATGACCGTATTTACTGAAATGAAATTATAGCCTAACTTCCCCGCCGTCGACAACAATCATCTGCCCGGTGATGTAACTAGAATTATCTGACGCTAGGAATGCTGCAGCCTTGGCAACCTCTTCAGGTTTGCCGAATCTACCTAATGGAATGTCCTTAACCAGTTCATCCACCTCATTTTTCTTATAGTTCTTCATGTTTGCTTCCGTGGCAATGCTTCCAGGAGCTATGGCATTCAGATTTATGTTATCCCTGCCCAAGACCGGCGCTAGTGATTTCACCAAAATTCTTACTGCAGACTTAGCCAAGGTAAACTGCAACCCGGTAGCATCGCCCTCTATGGCAGGTGTGGAACTAATCAAAATAATTTTCCCATATTTCTGTTTCTTCATGTATGGTACTGCATATCTAATGCAGTGGTAGGATCCCTTCAAATCCACATTCCAAGGCTTGTCCAAATCCTCGTCTGATAAATCCAATGGGTCTGCAAACCAACTGCCTCTGCTGGCAGGATATCCGGCGAATGCCACGATGATGTCAATCTTCTTGAATTTTTCAACAAACTTCTGAATCATTGCTTTTACTTCATAAGCTTTGGAAACATCCGCTTTCA
>CAZERL010000084.1:0-3216 GCA_964514495.1 uncultured archaeon | reverse complement strand
CCACTCGACGGATCCCTATACGTGTATTGCCCCTCTTTATAAGTTCCGCTAACCGCTGATTGGGTTGTAGGATCTACATAAGTGAACGACCCAGATTTCGCATCATACTGCCCAGCTTCCGGAGCATGATATTCTCCTACATGTGCAGCATCATAAGTTCTATAAGCAGTAACAGTAGCCTCATACTGCTTTATGTCAGCATCGGATAGCTTTCCTTCAGTCTGGTATTTTTCATAAACAGCTTTCCAGTCTTCTGGGTTAAAGTAATGGGTATCTTTCACCCCTTTGCCCTCTAACGCACTTTCAACTTTATTTATTGTATTGAACACCTCAGCCCTCTTTGCCGCATCTTCAAACTGCCCTGGCTTTATCAACCCGGCCAAATAAGCTTCGCCTTCATGCCTTACTCTTTCGTCAAAATTATCTTTTATCTGTCCTGGGGTCCATTTGCTTGTATCCTTGCCTTCACTCTTAACCTCTCCAATGAAATGTTCTTGTGCCTGTTGCGTAAAGTGATCATCATACCTTTTCGCCCATTCTCCAGGGGGCACATTGGCAGTTGAATATTCTTCGAACCTCTTCTTGATTTCTTCTGGGGACAGCCCTATAGGTATTTCTCCTGGCGCTGGCGGTGCTCCAAGCTGTATAAATTCAGGCGGCACAACCCCATATAATCCCAATTTCTTTCCTGCATCAAGATTGGCAACTTGAAGCGCTATATCCCTGCCATAAATAATTTCCAACCTGCCTTCCAAATTGACCTTCTCAGCATTAACCTTCTCCAGAACTTTTGCCGGATCATCAGCAATCTTCAGGTATTCGTTAAATTTGTGCTCATTCTCCACACGATTCATCAGCTTCCAGGCAGCCTGGTGGTCGCCTTTGTTGTATTCCTTGAAGGCTGCATACATTTTGTCAAGTTCAGCCGCAGAGAAGAATTCCTTGTTCACAACTGTCAATTCTTTATATTTGTCTACCAAGTCCTTTGTCTTGTCTTCGTATATGCCCTTTGCTTTATTATAAAGTTCCCTGGCCTTTTCCTCGCCAACCCCAAACTGTTTGGCAATTCCCGCCGCCTCATCTTCTGTGAATTTAAGCGCTGTTGCTATAGAATCGCCAGGTTTGCCCAAGGAAACCGTTGCACCAGTTTGCCTTTCCATAGCCTCTTTGAATTTCTGCAGAACCTCTGGACTGTCACCAGTGAACTTGATTTCATCTATTGTGATGTCCTTCTTCTTGAGGTCATCATACAGCTTCAATCCTATTCCATCCAAAACTGCGCCAGACTCATCATCTATGTTGTCATTATTCTCATCCTTGTAAAAGAAGACTTTATGGCCGGGTAAAATGGGCGGGGCTGATCCTTCTTCAGCAAAAATAATCTTATCCCCTTCTTTAATCGTATTTTCCACCGCATCCTCCAGCTGAGCCTCTACCGCTGTCTTATCCCCCCCAATTTCTGTTGCAACATCCACGTTGATTCCACTCAAATCACTCTTTATTGCCGTCTCTTGGCCAAAATCACCAACAACCGTTACCTCATCAACCCCAGCAGTAGACAATGCATCAGTCACATCTGCCGGCAGGCCATCGACATCAGAAGGTATTGGTATAATGGGGTTTCCCAATTGTGCGGAAAGTGTAAGGACGTCCTGATAACCTTCTGCAGTATCCCCTTCGTATTTAACCAAAGACACTTCATCTAAAGTTCCAGGCCCATAGAAGTATTCCATTGCTTCAACAGCCGTGCCAGTCGCAGTGGTTCCGTGCAGCCTTGTAACGTCATATCCGAATTTTTCTAGCGATTCCTCGGCATTTGGAGAAACTACAGCCGGACCACCAACTATAACAACATTCTCTGCACCAAGGTCTTTCAAAGTGTTGCGCAGATCTAATGAAATATCGCCATGTTCTGTATACAAAACTGGTATGCCCAAATCACCATGGATGCCTGCAGCTATTGCAGCGTCTATGGTGCTAATGTCACCGCCATTCACGATTATTACTGTGTCTACATTTGTAGTTGTGATAGTTTGTGATATCGCGGGCGTGGAGAATAAACTAAAAACAAACGATAGTATTGTAAAAACGCTCAGCATCTGCCTATACATTATTAATAATTTCGATTTTTTCGCTTATAAACATTATTCATGTCAATGTCTGTATCTTTTTCCCTTTTAATTGTGCTACCCCACCGGTTGGCAGGACCAAATCCTCCTCGCAATTAGTGCATTTAACAATTGTTGTAGCCTTGTTGAATATAATTTGTTCGTTCTTGCACTTTCTACATAGCAATTTCAGAAATCTCGATTCCGGCGTTGGTACTAATCGTTTCATACTTTCACCAATTCAAGCTTCTTTACCCTAAAGCCAGCGCCGTGCATATGCTTTTTACCGCAGACAGAACATTTGAATCTCAAGTCAACCTTTCTTGTTGGTTTCTCTCTCTTACCAGGGTTTTCTTTCGGAAAACTGCCATAACCCAGCATCTTTCTCAAGAATCGTCTTTGCCCCTGTGCCATAGTTCTTCTTGTCTTCTTCTTTGCCAATTCTGCGGTATGTTTCGTATGCTTTTTGCAATAGGGGCAATATATATTGAGCTCTTTTGGGAATTTCATTAAATCACTTTCACTTTTGCATTTTAAATTCTTCTATTATACCCTTTTCCATTAGAATTCTGGTGTTGTCTTCAGGTAGTGTGGCAGTATCGCCTTTTTTAAAAGGTCCATAAGTCTTCATGTCACTTCCAATAAACTCAGGAACGTCTTCCTTAAAGACCACCAAATTTAGTTCTTCTTTCTTGCCAGCAATAATCGGTTCTAGAATTCCACTTCTTCTGTCTTTTATAAGGACAACCAAAGAATTGTAAAACATCTTTTCCTCTCCAGTCAAGTTCTCTGGCGTGATTTTACTTCTGGCATTGATTATCGCAGCGTTTATAATTTTCCTTTCCCTCCTGTTCACTATCTCCTCAACCAGCCTTTCGACATTCTTGATTTCCAAAAAGCTTTTCCTGTCGTCACTTACTGCCAATCCTTTTTTATGGTCTAGATATTCTGCAATTGCACTAAAGAAGTTCTCAGGCAGCCTTGTCAGCTTGGGCAGTCTCTGCTCTTCCCTCTGCACCTTTCTTATTATTTCAAAAGTGATGATTTCCTCTGCCATACCAGTTAATTAAAGGCAGTTAAAAGGTAAAAAGCTAACTAAATGCGGATA
>CAZERL010000083.1:0-3233 GCA_964514495.1 uncultured archaeon | reverse complement strand
TTTCACCATAGCAGTAGAAGACTTCAAAAATCTACTCCAGCCGCGGGAATAAACCACCGCCCTTGCCCTCCGAAGCTTTATGCGAAGGAGGGTTTTTTTGTACTCTAAATTTATAGTTATCCAGTGACCTAGCTTCTCGATCAGCCCCCATTGTTTCAAATATTTTATTGGCCGTTTCCGGCATGAACGGCATAAGCATCCAGGCAATATTGTACAAAACATAAAAAGCATTGTTCATTATTGCTAAAAATTCAGCTTCGTCGTACTTGATAGCTTTCCATGGCGCTTTCTCATCAAGATATTTATCTCCATAGCTTATCAATTCCCAAACTTTTGTGAGGGCTTCGTGCAAAACAAAGTTATCTATGTTTTTAACATGTTCTTTAAAAATTTGCTCTGTTTTTTCTTTCACCTCTTTTTCAACCAAATCATATTTATAAATTAGTTCTCCGTTTAATTTTGTATCAACTAAAGTTATTGTCCTTTGAACCAAATTACCTAAACCATTCGCCAAATCACCATTATATCTTTCTTCTAATTTTTTATCCGAAAAATCACCGTCTTCTCCGGAAGGAATTTCTCTTAACAAAAAATATCTGACGACATCAGTACCATATTTTTCAACAACTTGAAAAGGATCAATCACGTTACCAATTGTCTTAGACATTTTTTGGCCATCAACATTTATGAATCCGTGAACATAGATTGACTTTGGTAATTCCAGACCAGCAGATAATAATATCGCCGGCCAAATTAGGGCATGGAATCTAACTATATCTTTGCCCACTAAGTGAACATCGGCTGGCCAGAATTTGTTAAATCTAGAATCTCCTTGAGCATAGCCTAGGGCAGAAATATAGTTTGGCAAAGCATCTAACCAAACCCAAATCACCTGATCGGGATCGCTAGGAACAGGGATCCCCCATTTCAAAGCAGAAGTAGGTCTTGAGACACTTATATCTTCTGCATCTTCAATAACATTTAATATTTCCGTTTTTCTTGATGCGGGAACTACTTTGATTTCATCTGATTCTACTTTTTTCTTTATTTCTTTTTTATAATTTGAGAGTTTGAAAAACCAATTCTCTTCTTCAATTGCTTCCGGTTCAGTTTGATGCAACGGACACAATCCATTCACCAAATCCGCTTTTTTGACAAATGATTCGTGGCCAATGCAATAGAGCCCTTTGTATTTTTTCTTATACAAATCCCCTTTATCGGCAAGAATTTGCCACAACTTAACCGCTGAAGGCCAATGACGTTTTTGATCAGAGGTCCGAATAAAATCATCATTTGAAATATTGAGTTTTTTAGTGAGATCTTTTACTTGTTCCGCCAGACCGTCAACAAATTTTTGTAAATCAATATTGTGTTTCGCCGCCGCTTTAGCAACAGTAGAGCCATGTTCATCCGTTCCAGTCAAAAAGAAAGTATCATCCCCTTTCAAGCGATGAAACCTGGCCAAAACATCCGCCTGCAACAATTCCATAGCAAAACCAATATGAGGCGGTCCATTGGTATATAATATTGCAGTTGTGATATAAAATTTACTCATTTTATTTAGATGGCCCGATTATTACTACAAACTCGCCTAGAATATTATCTTTATTTAATTTTAACATGACTTGGTCTATTGTGCCTCGGTAAATTGTTTCAAATTGCTTGGTAAGCTCGCGGGCAACAATCATTGGCCTGTCATCTATTTTAGCTATTTCCCTAAGCTCCCCTAAGGCTTTGACTATTCTATGCTTTGATTCGTAAAAAACAATAGTTTCGTCAATCTCACTAATTTTTTTGAAAAATGTCTGACGGCCCTTTTTATGAGGAGGGAATCCAAGAAAAACAAATTTATCTGAAGGGAAGCCACTAATACTTAAAGCAGAAATAGCCGCATTAGGTCCAGGAATCGGAACAATTTTTAAATCGGTAATTGCTTCAAGGGTTTTCATGATCAAGTAGTTGCCCGGGTCATTTATTCCTGGTGTTCCGGCATCAGAAACAAGGGCAAGATTTTTGCCATCATTCAATAAGGCTATAATCTGTTCAATTTTTTGGAATTGACTATGTTGATGATAAGAAATGACCGGAATTTTAATATTATATTTATCCAACAAAACCCTCGTCACTCTTGTGTCTTCAGCCAAAATAAAATCAGCGCTTCTTAAAACGCTGATGGCCCGCAAGGTGATATCCTCAAGGT
This sequence comes from uncultured archaeon, assembly GCA_964514495.1. Lineage (GTDB taxonomy): Archaea > Aenigmatarchaeota > Aenigmatarchaeia > CG10238-14 > SCSR01 > JACQIA01. The sequence continues at coordinate 1,033 of CAZERL010000083.1, read as the reverse complement.
TTCCTATTGGTGTTGCTACGATATATAACATATTACACAGGCGCAGAGCCATTATGTTTTGCTTCTTCTTTTTGTTTGGCTAAATCTTCAAGCATCTCAACAATAACCGTGGCGATTGGTACAGATAGAATCATACCAGAAATTCCAGCTATTTGATTACCAATTAACAAAGCCATAATTACCACGACTGGATTAAGTCCTGTAGTCTTACCCAAAACAACCGGAACAAGCAAATGATTCTCTAATTGCTGAACGGCTACATAAAACAAGATTATCCATAGTCCCAAACCGGGATCCTGTAAGAAAGCTAGGAACACTGCCGGAATAGCCGCCAAGACCGGACCAACAATTGGCACTATTTCAAAAGCCATCGCCAGAATACCCATAAGAAGGGCAAATTTAATTCCCATCAGCGACAAGCCGATATATACGGTAAGACCAACAATTAAAGCCAAGAGAAGTTGACCCTGAATCCAGCGACCGACTTTGGCTTCTGACCTTTTCCAAAGATTCATCACATAAGCTTCGTGCTTGGCCGGCACAACTGACTCAATAAAATTCTCTACGCCCCTCTTCATAACTGAAAGGTAAAAAGAAATTACGATAATAGCGACAAAAGACATCACGCCACCGAAGATACTTATCACAATATTAATAACTGACTGTGAAGACTGTTGTAGATAAATTGAAAATGAATCCAGAATATTTTGTATTTCGCTTATAAAATCAAGATATTGTGGCGAGCCTTGCTGAACATTTTCAAGTGAAGTAGAGAGTCTTTCCACGATCTTGGGAAGAGTGGTAGATAATTGAGAAATTTCGTCAGCAACAAAGGGCACGACTAAAGACAGAACAAAAATAAGCAACCCAAACATAACAAGATACAATCCAAGAACTCCAAACAATCTTGGAAAACCTCTGGAATCAAGCCAGTTAGCAAATGGGGTTATGGCCGAAGCAATAATAATAGCAAAGAGGAAAATTATAATTACATCCTTTAATACATAAAGAAGGATGAAAAAAATCACCAAAA
>CAZERL010000082.1:0-3349 GCA_964514495.1 uncultured archaeon | reverse complement strand
ATCGAAAATCGGACTTTTCTTTATGTCTGCAGTTTCGAGGGTGCTTTTGGGCGGAAACTCTTTTATGGATGATTGTTCTGGAGGCTGCTGTATAGGTATTTGAAAATTAATCTTGAATGATTGTAAAGATAATGCCGATACTACTACAGCTACTGCAATGATAACGATTATTGTAGTGGATATACCTTTCGCCATTAAACTAAATTAGATTTCTGGATAAAATAATCATGTTTATTCCATGAATTAGACCAGGGGATCAGTATTTAATTGAGATAGTTGGATAAAAGACTTAACATATTATCTCATAATATATCCCATATGTCTGAAATATCACAACTGATAACTCTATTGGGTTTAGGTCTCATTTTGGGTTTAAAACATTCGTTAGATGCCGACCATGTAGTAGCCTTATCAACCATAGTAAGCCATACTAGAAGTCTGAAGAAATCTTCGCTTGTAGGCGTTTTGTGGGGTTTGGGGCATACATTAGCTTTATTTTTAGTGGGAATTTTACTGCTGAGTTTCAGATTTACCCTACCAGATAGGATTGCGTTATCTTTCGAATTGCTAGTAGGAGTAGTTTTGGTATTTTTAGGAATAGACGTGCTAAGGAAAATCAAGAAAGGCAAGATACATCTGCATGAGCATAAACACAGCGATTCAATACATGCACACTTCCATTCGCATGATAATTACGAATCCCACATACACACGCATAAGTCATTTGTTGTGGGAATGGTTCACGGCCTTGCAGGCAGTTCTGCAATAATGCTCTTGATTTTGACGACTGTAAGCTCGACATTACAAGGACTATTATTTATTGTACTATTTGGGGTTGGCACGATTCTGGGTATGCTTGTCGTAAGTACAGTAATCTCACTGCCCTTCATGTTTTCATCTAAATTCGACAAGCTTCAGAACGGTTTGAGGATACTTGCCGGTGTCTTTAGCATTGTTTTTGGTAGCGGTATAATATACGAAGTTGGATTTCTTATATTCTAAAGTGAATCCAGGACTTCCTTCCAATGGCCTACAACTTTGACTTTTGGGAATATTTTTTTTATTTTGCCATCTTCATCAATGACAAATGTAGTTCTTTCGATTCCCATGAACTTCTTGCCTAGGAAGTTCTTCCCCTTCCAAACACCATATTTTCTGCAGACTTTCTTGTCCATGTCAGAAAGCAATGGGAAAGGTAGATCGTGCTTGCCAGTAAATTTTTCATGGGATGTTTGGTCATCTGCACTCACGCCTAAAATTTCCGCATCCTTCTTTTTGAATTTTTCATAGTTGTCCCTAAAACTACAGGCTTCTATTGTACATCCTGGTGTCATGTCTTTCGGGTAAAAGTACAAAACCACTTTCTTGCCCCTGAAATCCGACAGTTTTACCTTTTCGCCGTGAGTATCCAGTAATTCAAAATCAGGAGCCTTATCACCAACTTTCATTAAATCACGGCTGGGTTTGCTTGTGGAACTTTCCCCTGTAAGTTCCCTTTCCCTTTACTTCTTGCAGAACAATCTGACATATTCTAGTTCCTGGATATACGGCTAGTGGTATTGGCGACAAGTTTGCTATCTCCAAAACTGTTTTGTTTGTAGTCCCTGAGTGTATGTAGCCTGAGCTTAAGTGTGTTAATAAACCAATTCTGGCAAACCTACTCCTGCCTTCAATCCATCCTGCGATGTTATTTGGCAATGATACTGTTTCCTTGGTTATGCCATGAACCATCTCACCAGGCATTATTTGGAAGTACTTGCCGTCTTTTACCTTGACAACCTTGGTGATTTTCTTATGGTCTACATCATCTTTTACGTGGAATGTGCCGTGTATTTTCCTGAAGACCCTAAAAGTATTCCCCAAATGCAAATCTATGGAGCCAGCGCCGACTTGCGATTCCTTGAATGGGGTTATCTTTATTTTACCCTTCTTTATTAAACTCAAAATTTCGTCTCTAGCTAAGATTGCCATAATATTAATTTAGATTTTATTAGTATCAATGCGATTTCGTGCAATCAAACACTTCTATTATAGGGATGTCTAAGTCTATGTTGATGTCTGTAAGTTTTTTTGGAATCATAAAAAATTGCTTCAACATCTATTACCCTTATCCTGAATGGAACCCCAGCTTCTTTATTTCCCCTCGCATTTTGTAGTGATCTATTTAACTCATCGTTTAAAATATCATAAAACCTTGGCAAATCAACTTGCTCTTTTGGAATTCCACGTATTACCACATGTCCTTCCGGTAGGTGGCCCGTCATAAATTGTGCTGTATATAGCTCTTGTTTATATGGAAGATTACCATAACCGAATAACTCATGTATTGTATCTCTAATTTGCGGAACAGTAGTTGTAACCATTAATCTAAATATCGAATGGAAGTTAATAAAACTATAATGTACATATGAGGTTGAAGAAACACAGAAGAATAATATATAGTCGTTTTTACTTATTGTTGTTAGGTAATATGATGGTTGTAATATCCATTGGAGGATCGCTTCTTACTAAAGAACTCAGTTATGAACATTTTTCGAAGTATGCAAATGTGATAAAAAATTTAGCCAAGAAACACAAGATAGCTGTTATTTGTGGTGGTGGTAAACCAGCTAGAGAATTTAGAGATATAGCAAAAAATGCTGGTAGAGAAGAACTTGATTTTATCGGTATTATGACTACACATTTGGTTGCATCTACATTAGCTTCTGTTATAGGAACTAATGCTTATTTGATAAGATGGAAACCATTGAAAGAAGCATTGAAGGAATTGAAGAAAGTGTTTGGTAAAAAGATAGTTGTTGGAGGTGGGTATGATGTTGGTACTTCTACTGATTATGATGCAATGATATTCGCTAAAGTTGTTAAAGCTGATTTAGTAATTAATGCTACAAATGTTGATGGGGTATATTCTGATGACCCCAAGAAAAATCCTAGTGCTAAGAAATTCGATAGATTGAGTTATGGAGAGTTTATAAAGATAATAAGCAAATTAGAGCAAACACCAGGGGAATATCGTTTGTTTGACTTGAAGGGGGCTAGACTTTTGAAGGAAATTAAAGCAAAGTTAATCATTATTGATGGTAATAATTCTAACGAGATTGCTAATGCAGTTGAGGGAAGCCATAATGGTACTACTATAGGATAAATGTATTTATCATTTGTATGTCCTACGTAGGACAAATTAATTGTAACTTTTAAGTGAAGAAAATTTTGTTATGTGTATAACAATACAGATTTTTAATAACAAATTAAATTAAAGTATTAAAGGTTTCTATGCCTCGATAGCTCAGTTGGTAGAGCACATCCTCGGTAAGGATGGGGTCACGGGTTCAAATCCCGTTCGAGGCTT
>CAZERL010000081.1:0-3377 GCA_964514495.1 uncultured archaeon | reverse complement strand
ACAGAAGAAATTGGTGCCATGTTCAAATATGCCCATTATGTGGCAGGCGATACAAGAGGCAGCCATAACATGGCATTGATGCCTGTCAAATTAAATTCCCCAGCTTCTGTATACTATTGCAATCCTATTGTTACTGGACTTTACTTTTCCATGCACAATGGCAAGTTCACTGCAATGGGCGATGCTTTTGATGACCCTGTGTTTGATGAAGTTAGAAGGATGGCTGCACAGAAATCATTTGCAATGCGCGATAATGGGTTTGTTATGCCAGCGATGCTGCCAATGGAAGAAATTGAATACACTATTTTATCGGATAAAATCAAAGAATTAGAGAAGAGATTTATAGTAAGAAAGTAGCATCATAAATAAATTCACTTGCAATACTTTAATGGTATGAAAATAGCTGTACTATCAGATTTGCATTTCGGATATGCCTACAACTCAGAGTTGGAAAATGACAGTTTCGATAATGCCGAAGAAGCTATAGATAAAGCTTTAGATTCCGATTTAATTCTAATTTGCGGTGATGTCTTCGATATAAGGGCTCCTAAAACTACGACATGGGCTAAATCACTAAAAATTCTTAGCAAACCATTATTAAAAGAAAATCCTGGAACTAAATTTGTCAGCTGTTCTAAGGAATTAAAGGAAATTTCCAAAAGAACTCTATCCCACATGCCTGTAATAGCTATCAATGGTAATCACGAAAGACTTACAAGAGGTGAACAGAATACTGTAGAAGCATTAGAGAATGCAGGGATACTGATACATTTACATTTAAATACAATAGTTTTTGAAAAGGATGGAATCAAAGTTGCGATTCACGGCATGTCCTCTGTCCCTGAAAGATATGCCAAAGATGTCCTCTACCAATGGAATCCCCAACCTGTGAAAGATTGCTTCAACATTTTAGTGTTTCACCAAAACATCGAACCATTTGTCTACTCCCCCATAGAACCACCGTCATTAAACATATCAAACCTGCCAAAAGGTTTCGACATGATAATTGATGGTCACATACACATGCATACGATGGAACAACTTGGTAATACAAAATTGGTTTTGCCCGGCAGCACCGTGATAACACAGTTCCAGAGAAGCGAGTCGGAGATAGAAAAGGCGATGGTGCAAATAATCGTGGGCAAAGATGCGAGTGTTGATTTTATACCATTAGAAACTGCGAGAAAATTTCTCTATGAGGAAATCAACTTGAACGGCATTCCTGTGCAGGATGTTGTTGAAAAGAAGATTAATGATCTGCTGTTTTCGAAGAGCTTTACCAAGAAACCGGTGATAAGAATAAGGCTGACTGGCAAGGAAATCTTGAATAACAAGGAACTAAACGGCATAGTAAGCAGATATGCTAATAAAAGCGTGGTTGTTTTTGCGAAAGATGTAGAATCGCCAGAAGTGACACAAAGTGTTGAATTGCTAAGAAATCTCAAGGAACAAAAACTGTCGGTAGAAGAAATCGGGCTGCATATTCTTAAGAAGAATTTAGATGAATTGGGTTTTGAAACTAGCTTCGACTACCATGATATTTTTGCTTTGCTGAGTGAGGATGAAGCAGATACAGCATTCAATATGCTGGTTGGCGAACAAAAAATTTTAAACCAATTCGGTAGATAACATGAAAGAAATTCTAATAGATACTGCAAAGAAGGCTGGGAAGCTGCTTTTGGATAATTTTAGAAATGAAGAGTTCTCACAAATTGCTGTAGACAAGGGCAGGTTTGATTATAGCATCAAGATGGACAAGATTGCGGAGGATTTGATAGTGAAATCGCTGAAGGAAAATGGAATAAAATGCAAGATAGTTGCTGAAGAAACGGGGGAAATATTACTCGGTGCATCTGATTATACATTATATATAGACCCTTTGGATGGAACGTTCAATTATGCGCATGGCATACCGCATTATGCTGTTTCCATTGGTGTTGAAAAAAATGGGGAGATTGTACTTGGCATTACCTATGACCCAAATACAGATGAATTATTTTTTGCTGAAAAAGGGAAAGGTGCGTTCTTGAATGGTAAAAGAATACAAGTAAGCAAAACAAGTGAAACGGGCTATGCAATAGTAAACTTGTTCAGCCGAACTTTAAAGTACCATCCAGAATTGGCCAAAGCGTATGTAGAACTTTTCAAAAGTGCCTACATAAGGATGCCGATGAGTGCTGTCCTGGCATTGGCTTATACGGCATGCGGAAGAACGGATGTCACTGTCGGGAGCGGACATAATGAATGGGATGTTGCAGCCGGTGTTTTGCTGGTTAGAGAAGCTGGCGGCAAGGTCACTGACGTAAAGGGTGATGAGTTCAACTTGGAGTCTCCTATCATCGTTGCAACCAATAATTTTATCCATGGAAAAATTTTAGAAAAGCTGATGGTATGATAACAAAAGTCCGACTTGTCAATTGGCGTTCACATCTCAGTTCGGAATTGGATTTTACAAAAGGCACTAATGTCCTGTTAGGCCATATAGGAAGTGGCAAGAGCAGCATACTGGATTCGATCTGTTTCGCACTTTTTGGAACTTTTCCGGCATTGCAGTCGAAGAAATTGAAGTTGGATGAGATAATAATGAGCAAACCTGCGGAGAAAAGCAGGGCTGAGGTTGAGGTTGCTTTCCAAGTAGACAATATGCCGTATTCTGTCAAGAGAATTATAGAAAGAGGAAAAGGTACGACGTATTCAGAGTTAAGGGAAAATGGGAAGCTGTTGGAAGCGCCAAGTACACAAAGGGTGAACGAACTTGTTGAAAAGGCGCTTAAAGCCAATTATGAATTGTTTAACAAAGCTATTTACTCCGAACAAAACTCATTAGATTATTTTTTGACGATACCGAAAGGACAGAGAATGAAAAGAATTGATGAGCTGTTGATGATTTCCAAATTCGAGAAGGCTAGGGCTAATTCCACTTCTTTGACCAATAAACTTTTGGAAAGGAAGCTAGCGAAACAAAATGTAATTAGCCAAGCTGATGTGGAAAGCATTGAAAAATCTGAGGAAGAAATGAAACTTTCTATAAATAAAATTGCCTTAGATAAGGAAATTTTTGAAAAGAGGTTGGACTCAACGATTCAAGAAAAGAACAGGATTGAGAAGGAGTTTGCAGAATTAAAAGATGTTGTAGAAGATTTGCAAGTTTTAAGGAATGAAGAAGCGTCCTTAAGCAGCGTTGTTCAGGAGGTTTCAACATCTGTAAGCTCATTGGAAAAAAGTATCAGCACTAACAATCCTGAGTCGATTGAAAAAGAATTGAAGAATTTGAATAGGGCGGTGCAGGAATTTGAGGAATTGTTTTATGACAAGCAGAGGCAGCATTCGAAATTACAAGAACAGTATTCTAAAGCGAAGGCTGAAGTTGAGTTAAT
>CAZERL010000080.1:0-3419 GCA_964514495.1 uncultured archaeon | reverse complement strand
ATACTGTAGATTTGGAAATTCTAATGAAGACTATCAGGAAGAAAATCAAGGACGATAAAGTTCTTCAAGTGATAAAAACAATCCTTGACAACCACGATTTCAAAATCAAAGGAAAAGGGATGCCCCTTGGAAATCTAACAAGCCAGTTCTTCGCCAATGTTTATCTAAGTGAGTTAGACTATTACATCAAACATAATCTGAAGATACATTATTACATAAGATATGTAGACGATTTTGTCATTCTTCACAGGTCCAAAGAGAAACTTTTACTGTACAAATGGCTAATCAACAATTTCTTGAAACAAAGATTGAAACTTGAGTTACATCCAGAAAAGTCAAAGCTAATTCCCTTGCACAACGGCGTCAATCTTCTAGGGTTCAGGATATTCTACCACTATAGGCTTCCCAGGAAGAGCAACTTGAGGAATTTTGAAGAAAAACTATCCAATATCTATACATTGACGCTTAGAGAGAGAGAGAGAGTACTTCCTCAAATAAGATAAATAAAATGCTGGAAGGGTGGTTTGGTTACGTTATGCACGGGAGTACTTACAAGTTGAGAAAGAGGATTGTCAGTAAACTAAAGTCTTTCATGAGTGTTTAGTGTGTACACCTGTTCATGATATGCATGTACTATCATAGAAATCTTTAAATATAACAAATTCTAAATTAGTATGGACACGTGTTCACGATGAAAGGACCACAAAAACCCAAATTGATCAAAGGAATATTAGAACAGTTAGTATCCCACCCAAAAGGAATCTGGATAAGAAAACTAGCGCGGGAACTTGACGAGCCGGTGTCAACAGTTCACAAATATGTCACAACTGATAAAGACGGATATCCCGCAAATAAGATAGAAATAATAAAACAACTTCCACAAGAATTGGGCGGCCATATAATGATAAAATTGAAAAGAAGCAAGTGAGTAATATGGAAGAAAAGAATAATGTTGGATTGTGGGATTTACCTGAGGATAAAGTTTATGTAAAGATTAAAGAAGATGTAAGATACGAGTTTTTCAAGTTTGTCAAAACAAACTATGGAGGGGCTAAAAAACTATCAAAATTGCTTAAGACAAGAATCGAAACTGCTTATATCTACAATTGGAAACACGCTATAAGATTTTGTCCTCTGTGGTTTATAAAACCACTAATATCAGATAACAAAAACTTATCTAAATTAATTCAAGATAATATAGAAGGATTAAAATCAAGGTCCAACGGGACAAGCATAAATGGTATCAAATTTCCATTAAACCTTTCAAAATGTTTAGCAAGAATGTGTGGACATTTAATTGGGGATGGTGGAATCATCTCAAGCGGCATTGAAAAATACAGGGTATATTATGCCAACAAGTCTAGATTTCTTATAAAACAATTTAAGACAGATATGTTAGAAACTTTTGGGAAATTAGAATTCGATGAATATCTTGATAGCAGATACGATGTCATTCAGATTAAGATACCTAAAATAATAGGTATAATATTAACTGAATTCTTTGGTTTACAATCTAAAAACTTTAAACACATACCTAAGAGTATAAAAGATGCTGATAAAGATTTAAAAACAGAATTTCTAAAATCTTTATTCGATGACGAAGGATCTGTTCATATAAAGGGTAGAAAAATTACATTGGGAGTGACGGCAAGAAACGTTTTAATAGAAACAAAAAAGCTGCTAGAAGAACTTGACATAGAAACAAGTGATATATCTGAGACTCATAGAGCTGGTAATAGAAAACCTTTCTATAATTTAACAATCACAGGATGGTGGAATTTTGAAAGATTCAGAGAATTTGTAGGGTTTTATCACCCTTTGAAATCTACTGGATTGAAAACTTTAATTGACTCGTTGAGTCATTATCGATTGATGCCACATGAAACAAGGAATATTATAATTCAAACAATTAAAAGTAAAAATGGCATGACTATTAAAGATTTGGACAAAGAGCTAAATAGACCTATCGAAACTCTGAAGTATCATTTGCACAATTTAGAAAAGGCTAAAATAATTAAATCTTCAGTTGCCAAGCAAAATCTTAAAATATATTATGGAGGAAATTAAGGTGGATAAAAAAAATCTAATTAAAAAATTACAAAGTAATCCTCAGCGTTATTGGAAAGTTAAATTATTCGACGAATTAGGATTTAAAAGGAGACAATGTAATAACTGTAAAAAATTCTTCTGGACATTAACTAATCAAGAAAAATGTAACGATGCTAGCTGCAGAACCTATGATTTCATCGGCAACCCGCCAACTAAAAAACCTTTAGATTATTTCGAAACTTGGAAAACCATAGAGAAATTCTTTGTAAAGAATGACCACACATCAATAAACCCTTATCCTGTTGTCTGCAGATGGATACCTAACTTATACTTTACCGTGGCTGGAATAGTTGATTTCTTAAGAGTTGATAATGGAAACGTAAGTTTTGATTTGCCTGCAAATCCTTTAATATTGACGCAGCCTTGTTTGAGATTTAATGATGTCATAAATACGGGAATTAATGGAAAATCTTATACAGCGTTTGGAATGATACAACAAACAGCTTTATACGATGGTAAACAAGGTTATTGGAAAGACGAATGCATTGATTTAGACTGGAGACTTTTAACAGAAGTTTTCGGTATCCCAGATGGAGAAATTGTTTTTATCGAAGATGCATGGTTAGGTCCGACTGCATTTGGGAGCAGTTTGGAATATCATGTTCAAGGTTTGGAGTTAGGCAATGCTGTATTTACAGAATTTGCTGGTACAATTGACAATTACAAAGAAATGGATAATAAAATCATCGATATGGGTGCTGGTCATGAAAGATTCGCATGGATAACGCAGGGAACTCCAACCAGTTACGATGTTGTTTTCGGAGATGTAATTAAGAAACTGAAGAAAGTTTGCGATATTGATTATGACAAAGATTTTTTCCTCAAATATTCAAAAATATCTGGTGGATTAAATGCTGATGAAGGTGATCTTAATTTACAAAGGAAAAATGTTGCAAAGGAATTGAAAGTTTCTGTAGATGAATTAGAAAAGAGAGTTTTACCTCTAGAAGCACTTTATGCGATCGCAGATCATAGCAGAGCTCTAACTTTTGCTATTGCTGGATCAGGTTTACCGTCAAATATTGGTGGGGGTTACAATCTTAGAGTGATTTTAAGGAGGGCATTAAGTTTTATAAACAAGTTCAACTTCCCAATAAAGTTGGAAGAAGTTTCAATATGGCATGCTAATTATTTGAAAAAACTATTTCCAGAATTAAAGAAACATGAGGATGATATAGTAAAAATATTGACAGTTGAAGAAAAACGATATAATCAAACTGTTCAAAGAAGCAAGAAAATAGTCGAAGACTTTTCTGGAAGAAAAGTGCCAGAAGAAGATCTGATGAAATTGTATGAATCAGAAGGAATCA
>CAZERL010000079.1:0-3480 GCA_964514495.1 uncultured archaeon | reverse complement strand
TTACAATCCAAACAATCAACAAAGGCAGAATTACTCTTACCAAAAACACAGAGGTTATGATGCCGAAAACCAAGAATCTTTTCCTCCACTTGTGGGACATGGTTTTCAGGACATGTGCGTTTATTATGGCATTGTCAACGCTGTTGACTACCTCGAACAAAATCAAACCAAAAATTACTATTAAAGCCTCTAGAAAAACCATTTAACTCATTCTTATTTCTTATTTCCAATCTTATAAATTATATGCAGTTGCCATTGATAGAGGTTAAGCAAGAATCTGCAGATGTGAAATCATTCAAATTCGACTTAAATGACATAAATTTTGATTTTAAATCTGGCCAGTATATAATCATGAAGTTGGATGTAGTTGACGAAAGAAACGGCGTCAGGATGTTCTCCTTATCATCATCCCCTACGGAAACTGGTTATATCATGATTTCTACGAAGATGACTGGAAGCAATTTCAAGAAAAAATTAGAATCATTAAAAATAGGCGACAAGGTAGATATCCGAGGGCCATTTGGGCGATTTCTACTGCAAGAAGACTATTCCAAGTCTGCAGTTATGCTGACTGGTGGCATAGGGATAACGCCGTTCAGAAACATGACAAAATTTGCCACTGATAAAAAACTGAATTTGAAAATCATTTTATTGTACTCGAACAAATTGCCTGAAGAAATATCATTCAAAAAAGATTTTGACGAATGGCAGAAGATTAATCCAAACTTAAAAGTTGTCTATACCACTACTAGACCTGAAGAATCAAAGATGAAGTGGGAAGGTGTTAAAGGAAGGATCGACGCGGCAATGATAAAAAGTAATGTGAAATATATTGAAAATTGCATATTCTACGTCTGCGGACCGCCTGTGATGGTTGATGCTATGATGACTACCTTGAAAAATATGGATGTAAGTGATAACAATATAAAGATTGAAAGATTTACAGGCTATTAGTGATAAGATGTTTAGGATTAGGGTTGAAGATGATTTTGATGCTTCTCATATGATACCTGGACATTCAAAATGTAAGAGCCTACATGGTCATTTCTATAAAGTAGAAGTTTTTACTATTGGAGAGGAATTGGATAATAACGGTATTTTGAAAGATTCGGATTTTCTTAATTTGAAGGGAACTTTGGAAGATGTTATTAACAGATATGACCACAGGCATTTAAATGATATAATTGGTGATAATACAACTGCGGAAAATATAGCTAAAACAATTTCTGAAGAATTAAAGAATAAAGGTATTAACAATCTAGAGAAAGTCAGAGTGTGGGAATCGCCAAGAAACTATGCAGAATATTGGGAATGAAATGAAAGACGAGAAATGCAAAGAAAGAATCGAAGATGCGATAAGGACAATTTTGGTAGAAGTTGGTGTAAACAAGGATACTGAAATTTACAAAAACACTCCTAAAAGGGTCTCAGAAATGTATCTAGAACTTTTTGAGGGATTGGATCAAAATAATGAACCGGAAATTACGATGTTTGATAACAATGGCTATAGGGATATCTTAACCTTGAAGAATATTCCGTTCTATTCTGTATGCGCGCACCATTTGCTGCCTATTTTCGGACATGTTTCGATAGCCTACATACCAGGGAAGAAAATTCTTGGCTTATCTAAGTTCCCTAGAATTGTAAAATACCTAGCATCCAGACCGCAAGTGCAAGAAGATTTGACAGCACAATTGGCTGACTACTTATATAAGAAACTGAAATCAACTGGTGTTCTTGTAATGATAAAAGCAAGACATCTGTGCATGGAAATGCGTGGAGTAAAGGCTCATAATGTTGAAACTGTTTCCAGTGCCATTAGGGGTGTATTTGAAGAAAATATATCTACTAAAGAGGAAGCTTTAAAACTCTTGATGTCATGAAAACGAAATCTATAGTTCTATTGTCGGGTGGTATAGACTCTGCTACTGCATTATTTTGGTCTAAAAATAAAGGTTACGATACCTACGCCTTAACTTTCAAATATGGCAATTGGAATAGTAATGAAATAAAGGCTGCAAATAAACTAGTCAAACTGTCTAAAGCAAAGAAACACATAATTTTGGATGTAAACTTCTTGAATGAAATACAAGATTTAAAACCGAAATATCTTTTAAAGAAATTTCCAGTAACTTACATTCCAAGCAGAAATACTATATTTTTTGGTATAGCTTCGCATTATGCAGAAACTTATGGTGCAAACTATATTGTTACTGGCCATAGTTCTATAGATCCATTTCCAGATTCTAAACCAAAATATGTTAAAGCCATTAATGATGCATTAAAGTACGGCAGTTGGTTGGGGAAGAAATACAAAACCAAAGTTATAACTCCATTCGCAAAAATGAATAAAACAGATGTTTTGAAACTAGCTATAAAGCTAAAAGTTCCATTGAAATTGACGTGGAGCTGTTATAAAAATAAAAAGATTGCTTGTGGGAAATGTAACGGGTGTATCAATATATCAAAAACAATGGAAAACTTGAAATGAAATAAAAATAAAGTACAATCTGCTTAGTGCTATTTTCTTTCATCCATAGCAGCTATCAATAGTTCTCTTGTAGGTCTAAAATAAGCCCCAGTTCTTAATGAGCCTGTTTGTGAGTCTACAAATAAGTTAACACCAAGAATTGTACCATCGACATCTCTAAATGTTATTGGTACCCTATAGAATTCGATATACAAGCTTCGACTTTTTCGTGTCCGTCGTGTTGGTTTACCATAGTGTATTTCATAGGGTAAATCTAAGTGACTTATATAATATCGAACTGCTTGTATTGCAGTAGAAGGTGATGTAGGCATAAATAATAATATGAAATTTATTAATTTCTAATCTTTGACACTGCAATTTTTAAAACCAATAAAGGAAGCAACGCACATTTCAATCGCATATGACTTATTTCTATGCCCAAAAGTTTCAAAACAAAATTTTTATCCCAATTTTCTATTTCTGAAATATGTTTACCTTTTATACTATTCAACAAAATGTCTGTACTAGATTGACTTATAGCACAACCACTACCTGCAAATTTAGCATCAGAAATTTTCTTCTGGCCATTTAATTTCAATTGTATTTCTACAACATCTCCACACAATGTATTTGCTTCTTTATGTACAACATCAGGATTTTCTAACTTACCAAAATTCTCTGGATGTCTATAGTGATCTAAAATTACTTCTTGATACATCATTTCTATGCTCATACTTTAAACACCACTTTAGATTTTTCCAAAGCATTAACTAGAGCATCGATTTCTGATTTAAGAGTATAAATATAAAAGCTAGCTCTAGCTGCTGCTGGTATTCCCAATCTTTTCATTAAAGGCTGACAACAATGATGCCCAGATCTAATAGCTATACCAAAGTCATCCAAAATTGTAGCTAAATCATGCGAGTGTATATCAGCTAAATTGAAAGAAACCACGCCTCCACGTATATCAGCATCTGTAGGTCCGTATATCTTCAGACCATCTATTTCAC
>CAZERL010000078.1:0-3766 GCA_964514495.1 uncultured archaeon | reverse complement strand
ATCAATCTAGGCACAATCTTTTTTAGATAAGAACGCGTTCCGTTTTTTCAATCGTCAGAATAAGCAAACTGCTCAATAACAGTTGGTTTTGACTCAATATCTGTATTAGGGAGATGAATTTTTGTCCTGTAGTCAGCTTTAGAATCAAATGGCGGGTCAATATATATCAAGTCTATTCTTCCTCTCATTGAAGGAAGTCCAGTTAGAGGGTCTCCAGCAAGCAAAGCCTGCATCGCAAGAAGATTGTCCCCATAAATAACTCTGTTAAGCCAATCCTTTTTTGTAACCTCCTTTATGGATTGACCTGCAAATAAAGACAGCCCTGCTTTCGCTTTTGTTGGCAAAACCAGTTCGTTGGTCTGCAAGGTAATCCTATTCTTTGTCGAAAGACCATCAAGTATCTTTTGGGCTTCCTTCTTGCCTTGCGCAATTATTTTTGGCAGTTCTTCAATCAAAGAGTCGGTCATCGCATCTCACAATATGTATTCTTTGATATTGAAGAGATAAAAAAGAAACTCGTGCTGCTCATTTAACACTTCTTGTGCAAAGCATAGTTTATAGAGTTATTTATAACAGTACTAAAACTGATTTTAGCGTTTTTTTGCGTCTATATCCTGTAATATAACAAAAGATTTATAAGTAGAAAATACATCTAAATTATGAAACTTAGTGCTTTTTCCATAATAGTTAAATACTTTAAATCCCATAGTATGTTTTCTTATTCCTTAGTTGCTAATGCTTATAGATGGTGTTAGCATGAATGCTTTAAAAATGGAAGCTGAGGTCAAACCAAATGCAAGAATTATTGGTATGACATATCATGAACTAGAAGAACAATGTGATGTGTATATTACAGCAATAACACGAAAAGTTAAAACAGGTATAAAAAAAGATAATCCTTCTCAAGAAATTAAAGAGAATGACAAAATCAATGCTTATGATAAAATTGAGTTTAAAGGCGAAAATGTAAATGTTATCAATGCATATAGGAAATGTATAGAACTTTAATTCTTAAACTAAATATTATTTGTGATTTAAACGAATTTGGCAATTATATCATCCTTCATGGGAAAATATGTAAGTAAGAGAGAGACTTTTGAATTAGAATTAGCTCAAACCGTTGTTCCTACTTTACAAAAAATGGGATTTTCAAATATTACAATAAGAAGTGCATATCCAGGTTTAATTTTACCTAGACCTCATATTACAATAACGTTCAATGAAATTAATCATGCTCCAAAAGGAATCAGTGTAAAAACCTGTATAGACTATGTAAAGGACATGGACAATGCAGATTATATAATTTACATAGATGGAAGTGGTAAAATAGATAAAAAATACATTCTTGATATAGCCAATGTTCTTATTAATACTGCTGTTGATGCTGTTCTGAGTGCAAGAGGCAAAAATAAAGCAATTTCTGAAGACAGATGGAAAATAGAAAAATTTGAACTATTTCTCTTAGAGGAAAAATATAATAAAAGGGAATTTCCTGATGGGCAATGCGGCTTATGGGGTTTTAAAGTTCATAAAAATTCGGAAAAAACTATCAATATAACAATACATGATTATGGCGTCGAACTTAATTTATTAGCAGAATTACTTAAAAAGAATTGTGACTTTAAATTTGTACAAATAGAGGTTAGTAATCCAGAAGATATTACAAACTTCAAGAATCTTGAACATCCTATTAAAAAATTAAGATTCTTATCAGAAACAGAATTAATTAAAGAGCATCATATAATTGCATCCCTGCATAAATTTTCAAAAGAAAGGGTGAAACTTCCTAATTGGTATATTCAAGAAGTAGAGAAAAATTTCAATAATTAAAGCTTAATTTTATTTTAAAACTTGACTTTTTGTGCAAAGCTCCTCCAGCGGTTCTGTCTCTTTTGCGGTTGTTTTATCTCAAAAATATATTTTTGTTTTCTCTACTGTGATAATTAAATTCGTTTTTTGTAGTTTCTTTAGAATCCTTAACAAACTCTATCATTGTAGATATTCTAGAACTCATATTATCTGCATGGTGCAAAACTTCAGCTTCTGGAAACATTGGTGGTTTTCCAGCTCCCCATTCCGCTTTGCCTAGATGACTGACTATCATATGCAAAAGCTTTGTTTGAATTTCCTTTTCTATTTCGGACTTACCTAAGTCATTCATTATGTCCATCACGCCTAATGTCGTATGACCAATTAATTGACCTTCTATGCTACCCCTTATTCTTGATGTGACTTCAAGTTCTCTTAGTTTGCCTATGTCATGAAGTATGGAGCCTGCTATAAGTAAATCCTTACTCAATTCTGGGAACAATTTCCAACTTAACTCACAATAATTAAGTATCTGCAATGTATGTTCCAATAATCCGCCAACCCAGTTATGATGTATTTCAATGGCTCCAGGATGAGTTTTAAATTTCTCTCTTAAGGCTTCATTATTAAACATTCCAACCAAGAATTTTTTTATCGCGACATTTTCAATCTGTTCTATATAACTCAACATTTCATCATACATTTGGTTGGTATCCCTTTTAGCAGGTCTAATGAAATCTGAAACATCATAGTCTCCTTCTCTTAAAACTTCTAAAGTATGTTCTGGTGGATTTGCAGATATTTGCAAATTTTCGTTATATCTACCAACCTTGCCTTTTATTTTAATAACATCATTCTCATTAACTAAATCATGTATTGCTCTGACTGTTTTCTCATCAGATGACCCCCAATATTTATACTCAATACTTCTACCACTGTTGTCTGTTAAAATCAATTGAAAAGAGAAACCTTTCAGATACGGCATCAGAGACTTCTTGATTTTTACTACAAAAATATCATCTATCGTATCCCCATCTTTAAGGGATGATATAGATTGGATTTTTCTATGTTTTACCATACTCATCTACTTTCTTCCATACTTATTTTCAATAGGCTTAACCATCTATTTCTGTTAAACCGTAAGTCTATACCGCTGGGAAGCGACGGGAATATGCCGTTGGGCCTTTTGATTCCCTTGTTGAACTGGACCCAGAAGCATCTCGGACAATCCTTCATAAGATTCAGCGAGGACGGTGAAAGCGTGACTGTCATATGCGAAGCCTCTCCATTATTCTATCATTCCTTTTCAGGCTTTTAATCCCGAACGCCTTTCTTATGTACGCGAGCTTGACCCACTTGAGCGACCTGAAGTTCCTCCTCCTGAGGAATTCCTCCATTGCCTTGCGCTCGTTGCCGGACATGAAGAACATTCTCATGCCATGAAGCTTCACACTCCTTACAGGCACATATTTTGACAGCGTGCGATACGAGGAGTCAATCTGTGGCATGCCATCTGCGAACAGGTATCCGTCCGACATAAGTTTCTTCAGAATTTCCAGAGTGGCCCCGCTTATGCTTGTGTTGCCCTTGTGGGATTTCTTGAAGGGCGTCCATAGACGAGCAGTGTCATAGCTTACCCCGACTGACCTTGCGGCGTCAACCCTCGGGAGCCCTTTTCTTACCAGTTGTCTTACTATCCTCTTCGCTTTCCTGTAATCGACGTTGGGATTTCTCATAAGGCTTTATTCGAGAAACTGACTTAACCCAGTTCCCATTGTTGGTAAAAATACAAGTTTTTGGATGTCAGATATTGAAATGTCAACTGCTCATAGAATGCGTCGGATTAGCTTGAATCCTCATTTTTCGTCATTCATTGGTAGGTTTTTACATTCGGAATTACTGATGAATCAAGTTATTATATTTCTCATCACCAACTATTAAAATTAGGGTGTGCTTG
>CAZERL010000077.1:0-3923 GCA_964514495.1 uncultured archaeon | reverse complement strand
AGTATAGAAAAACAATCAGGAGTTGATTTTAGAGAACTACTCTCGTAACAAGAACAGGTTCTTTTGTCTTTAATAATGCCATTTTTTCAGGAGCTTCTTCTAATAAAAGAGAAATGCCTTTTTTTAAATTATTCAAAGACTCATCAACATTATCTCCAAAATCACTAACACCTAATTCTATGCAATCCGCTACAAAAACAGGCTTTCCATCTAAGTCTTCCTCGTGTAAGACAGCTGAAAAAGATACTTCTTCCATGTTATTAATTATGTCAAACATGTATATAAATATTTGGTTTTGTTTTTTTGGGGAGAAGGCAACGAAATTATTCTTATTTCTTAGAAGATTTTATTCTACCGACAATTAAGCCAATTATTGCTCCAATTATACCAAAAAGAATTATATTAGAAATATGGCCTATTATAATCGCGCAAAATCCTGCGGATTCTCCACTTGAAGAAAAACCACAGAAAGGAATAAACAATCCACGAAGAATAGAATTATTCCAAATAATAGAAGAACTTAGCCAAAGAAGCAATCCAAGTATTGCTCCAATCAATCCTCCTTTTAACCATGCTTTCATAAAAAGAATAAAATCTCTATGTTTATATTTCTTTGCATTTTGCACTGCCTTCGGGCGGGGGTTGGAAATAAGCCATCGCTATTGCTGATAACGTTGGGGGTAAAAGAAGTTTTTCAGCTAACTTTTTATTGATAATGACTGAAAAATTTGGATGGAAGTGAGCGGCAGAGCGAAACTGGAATCTTTTAACCCTTGTTAAGTCCCTGCGAATACATGGAGCAGTCGAGATTTTTATTAAAAATCGGAGAAGTAGCCAAAAACCTTGGTGGTGGGAAAGCAACAGCTTTCTATATTGATCGTGAGAGGTTGCCCGCCCGTTTTTTTGCTTCTTTTTTAGAGAAAAAAGAAGAGTTTTTAATGTGTATTTCCTTATTAGAAGCATGGCTTATGCAGTTTATACTACTGAAGGTTTTGACAAAGAGGTCGAAAAATTACCAAAAGACGATCAAGAGATAATTCAAAAAATGTTTCTTAAAATTAGAGATAATCCCTATACTAGCGATCAACTAAGATATAGAAATTTAAGGGAAAAACGGATTAGAGAAAAAAGAGTTTATTTTTTAGTATATGATGACTTACAAGCAGTTCTCGTTGTTGCAATAAGCGGTAAAAAAGATCAGCAAGCAACTATTAACCACATTATTGATTATTTTGATGAATATAGAATATATCTAGAAAGACTAATAGAGAATAATTAGGCAACTCTTCTTATCCTGCCTGCTTTAACATCTTCTAAACTCTGTTTAAACTGCCTTAATAAATCAAAATCTATTTTTTCCAGCTCTCTAAGCATCGCTACTTGTGCTTTCATTCTTTCATATTCGTCTCTTGATATGCTTATCATTTCCATGTTACTTAAAGAACTTTGAAGTTTTTAAGGGTTTCGGCGGGCGGATTTTTAGACTCAATCAAAAGGAAAATAATTCAAATTCTGATGGAATTTATAGTAGAGAATGGATTCATAATCCTTAATCATTTCAGGAAATTGATTTCTTAAATTTTCTATAAGAACGTAAAATTCATGAATATCTTTGACAATAGCTCTAAATTCCAAATCACAATAACCAATAGTTTTTGTTACTGAAATAACTGGCTTTTGATTTTTTAAAAATGAGATAATTTTCTTCTCCAAATCTCGTGTAAGAAAATCTAAATGTAAAAATATTCTATAATGTAAAAATCCTAAAAGTGAATAATTAATCATAACACGATAAGCGGCAATTACACCATTTTTCTCTAAATTCTTTATCCTTTCTTTTATTGCATTGGCTGTTAAATCAATTTTCTTAGACATATCAACAAGAGACATACGAGCATCTTTTGCTAAAAATGTAAGAATTTCTTTGTCTTTCTCATCAAAATCGGGGTGCATTAATTCTCCTGTCATAGTAATTTGCTCATTGTCATCTTTTTCTAGAATCTGTTTCGGTTTAAAATAATAAAAATCAGTAACAATCATTATTATCTTATTTTTAACATACTTTTCATAATCTTTCATAATTTCATTATAATAATTTTTAAAATGGATTATACTCTCTGCAAGAATGCCGATGCAATAATCCCATTTGCCTTGTATTGTAGCATTCACTCCAATATACTTCTGTCTTCCTATATGCGCGATAAGTTCCTTCTCTTTTTCAGATGGAATTTGATGAAATTTTAAATAAACGAGATAAATGGAGAATCCGGCTTTAGAAGCATTTATATCAGCATAAAATCCCTGAATAATTTTTCTTTTCTCTAAATTTTCTAGTCTATATTTAACAGCTTGTTTAGACAACCCGACTTTTTTCCCAAGTTGAGTGAGAGACATTCTCGCATCAAAATCTAATTCATAGATAATTTTTCTGTCTTTAAGTGTTAATGCTTCCATAATAGAACATATCTAATTATTAGTATATAAATATTGCGTTTTGTAAAGATATTAAAAGAAAAGTTTTAACTATAATACATCTCTATTTTACAATTAAACGAACATAAAGAAATAAAATGTCAGAAGAAGCAAAAAAGCAAGAGCATGAGATATTTACTTTCTTAGTCGGAGATTTTGGAAAGGAAATTCTCAAAGAATATGAGGAAAGAACAGAATTAGATTATAAAAATAATAAAAATCTGAAATGCTTATTATATAAGGATTTGCCTGAAGCTTGGAGAAAAGTATTAACTGTTCAACCATTGGGAAGTGTAACTGGTTCCAATATCTTTTCAGCTGTCCTATTGAATAATATTGTAAACAGAGAAGGATTAAGGATTGCTCGACCATCTGATGTTCAGAGATTTCTTCGTGAAACAGTACATGGCTATCATGAAGATTATGGTGATACGGCCATTGTAATAGATAAACATAATAAAGAAAATTATCTGGCGAGAGATTTAGCTCATCAAATAAAAAGAAAAACTAAATTAAAATACCCAGTAATGATACCTTTAACAGAATTAGAATTAATTCCAGAAGAAAAAAATTTTGAATATGGATTAGCTTTAAAGTTAAAAGAAGGTGCAAATATTATCCATGCTCCTATTTTATTTAACGAAAAAGAGGGATATTTTAGTTGGGTAAATGAAGAAACAGGGTTACCATCACCATCGGATGTTTCCTTGACAGAGATTAAGCCATATTGGGGTGCATACGGTGTAGGAAGGATTATTCCGCGTGTAAATAAAAAATCTGGTATTTATCGAATTTCTATGAAGGAAGGAAAATATGCATGGAGAGAGTATTTGCATTGGCACCCAGTTATTGCTAATTTTAGGTTGCATGACGACTTAGTTTGTTCTAATGACCGTGATAAAATACTCTTAGTTGGCGATAATCCATTACGTAAGGATTATTTTAAACAATTAATGGATTCTTATCGCAAATTTTGTAAAGACCTAAAAAATAAAATGGAGACTAGCGAATTTATACGTAGCATATATTGTTCGTAAAGAAAGTCTTCCTTTTCTTCTTTCTGCGTAAGCAGGCATTCTGTCCCGAAGGGACGCGGGCAACCTCTCGTAACAAGGGCGGGCGGTTGGGGGTCTAAGGTTTTTGGCTATTGGACTTAACGTATGAGGCTCTGAGAAGTTGTGAGCAATATAAGATAGAATTCTAAGATAACGAACAATTTGGGTGAAACCTGCAAGGTTGAGCCTCAGAGCCTCTGTTAATTTCCCCGAATGAAATGAGAGCCTGCAAGGCGTGGTCGAGCCTTATCAGAGGCGAAGAAGTTTCCGACCCGAAAATCTTGTTTTTATTGTTTATGCCCCCCAAGTTTGTCAAGTATCGGGTTTGTCTTTTTAATAAAATTTAGGGGGTTTGGGGGGCTTTTCAATGGGGCGGAAATTGAATTTAACGTATCG
>CAZERL010000076.1:0-4096 GCA_964514495.1 uncultured archaeon | reverse complement strand
AACAACTCTTCTGAAGTAAGATTTTCATAAGGAACCATCAATTCTATTCCAAACCTTCCAGCTACCCTCCTCCACTCCCTTATCTGTGTCGCCTGCAGGCCTACACCACCGACCAAAATCTTGTCTACACCTAACTTTGAAAAAACCAACTCCAACTCTTCTGCCTCCTCCTTCGGACCTATCTTCTCTGACTTGACATGGATTGCAGGTATGCCCAACGCCTCAGAAGACAGTCTAGTCCATTCTACAGTAGCATATTGGTATAAGAAAGACTCTGTACTTTTTGGCTTTACAGAAATCAAGGCTTCTACATCCCAACCCTTGTCTAATGCATACTTCAATGCCATGGAAGAATCCTTTCCTCCAGAATACATCACTGCAACTCTCATACAACCACTTACTTCTTTACAGTTTTTATATTTATCTCCAATTACTTTCTTTTCATAAGCATGGTCTTCTTTTTCATAAGTTCTAGATATTTAGTTTGGTATTCCACTGATTGCTTAACTTGTTTTGGCTGATGTTTTAATTCATTCTCCTCCTCCTCCAACTCCTCTATTAGCTCCTCGCTCGGTGTCGGCATTAATCTAAGAAATATCTCTGTGGCAATGTAGAATATCGGGAAGAATGCCGCCATTGCTATGATGGTGTGTATATCCAAAACCACAGCGTTGTAAATGACGCCTATGGCTATCGTGGAAAAATACGTTACCTCCCTTATTCTTCCTATCAAATGCGCTATCTTTCTTCCCTTTATGGCTTCGAACATTATCAGAGACCCGTAAGTCAAGATAATGGCTGTCATTCCAACATGTGTTAATGAAATGGTAGAAAATCCTTTTTGAGCAAAATTATTTACAATTGTCCTAGTAAAATCTAACCCAACCCAAAACATTACAAAGCCGTTGGCTATAGCATTGCCGAATGATGTGCCCCTTCTTTCCTGGAAATACTCTGTAAGTATCCAGTTCAGCCAAACAGGTACTATAAGCCAGAGCAATTCCGGATTTTTTAGTGGCATGAATGTAAACTGCAGCCATCTGTCAGCCAACAACCAAAGATAATTCGATGCTATTAAACTCTCTGGCAAAACCATAAGTGTCTTTAATTAACTTAACTTTATGTAAAAATTAAGGTTAATTGCTGATTATATGAAAGTTCGTCAAGATAGCATAACAGTAGAAACCAGGAAGCTGAACGATTTTGTAAAAATCACGGAAGATATCCAAAAAGTTGTGGATAAATCTAAAATAAATAAAGGTATCACATTTGTAAATAGCCTGCACAATACAGCAGCAGTAATAATTCAGGAAGACGACCGGACTATTTTTCAAGATACATTGGCTTTATTCGAAAGAATACTTCCATTGAGTGGCAAATATAAACACATAGAAGAAGGCCCGGAAAATGCAACTGCCCATCAAAAACAAAACCTGCTAGGAAACTCCATCAGTATACCTGTAAGGGATGGTAAATTGGCTTTAGGGACATGGCAGGATGTATTCCTATTGGAATTTTTCGAACCAAGGCAAAGAGAGGTTATCGTAACCATATTGGGTGATTAGATAGAGAAAGGAATTGTCAGCACATTAATCAAAGACAATGTCCAGCCCAGAGACTATCAGATAAATATCGCGAAAACTGCGTTTGAAAAAAATACTTTATGCGTGCTGCCGACGGGTATGGGTAAGACACTTGTGTCGGTGTTGGTAGCGATGAAGAGATTAGAGTTGTATCCTGACGGTAAGGTTTTGGTTTGCAGCCCAACGCGCCCCTTGTCCGCACAACATAAAAACAGCTTTGAAGAATTTACAAAAATCAATCCTGAAGAGATTGTTTTATTTACAGGCAAGATTAAACCTGAGAATAGAACTGCACTATATAAAAATGCAAAAATAATCATAGCGACACCGCAAACTATAGAAAAAGATTTGGAAGCTGGAAGATTGCATATGGAGAATTTTGTTTTTTTAACCGTAGATGAAGCCCACAGATCTGTCAAAGAATATTCGTATCCTTATATTGCGAAAAGGTTTGTTTTGCAATCGAAACATCCTCTAATTCTGGGCTTAACGGCATCGCCTGGGGCAAGCAAAGAAAAAATACAGGAAATATGCGATAATCTTTTTATCAAAGCTGTAGAGATCCGCTCGGACTATGATGAGGATGTGCAGCCTTACGTACAAGAAATTGAAAAGGAGAACATCTATGTCGAGTTGCCAGAGGAGTTTAGAAAAATAAAAATTTTACTAGAGGAAGTGCTGAAGGATGATTTGCATTGGTTGAGGGAGCATCATTACACCTTCACCTATCAGCCTACAAAGAAAATGCTTTTGGATCTCCAAAGGAGAGTGATTGCAAGTTATATGAAAGGTTCGAAAGGTGCTTATTGGGGCATAGTAAGAGCGGCAGGCGCGATAAAAATTCAGCATGCGATAGAACTGTTAGAAACGCAGGGAATTAAATTCTTGTATGATTATTTCAAAAAATTAGAGGCCAGTAAAAAGAAAACCGATAAAAGACTAATGAATGACGCTAGATTAAGAGAAGCCATCAATCTAACAGCAGGACTATACTCTAAAGGTATAGAGCATCCTAAGTTGGGAAAGGTAGTGAATGCAGTTAAAGATTTGCTGAGAGATAAACCTGATGCGAGAATAATAATTTTTGCCAACTTCCGATCAACTGTTGATAAGATAAATCAATTGCTCAGAGATAGTGGAATTAAATCTGAAATACTTATTGGACAGGCAGTTAAAGAGGGTAAAGGTTTAACACAAGAACAACAAATAGAAACATTAAGAAGATTTTCTAATAATGAATTTAGTGTTTTGTGCGGCACGCAGGTGACCGAAGAGGGTTTAGACATAGGGGGGGGAATTGATGCGGCTATTTTCTACGAAACTGTGCCAAGTGAAATTAGAGCTATACAAAGACGTGGAAGAGTAGGTAGACTTACTGCTGGGAAAGTTATATTCTTAATTACTTCAGGCACTAGAGATGAGGCATATTATTTTGCGTCCTTGAAAAAAGAGGGGAAAATGAAAAGTGTACTCTATGCCATGAAAGGAAAGGAGTTGAAAAAAAGAAAAATTACATTAGTGGATTGGGTTAAATAATGGACACGCAAAAAATATTGAAACCCGCAGGGAAGGTAGTAATTGTCTCAGATTTCAGGGAAAAGGAAATAATAAATCATCTGAAGACTCTTGGAGCGATAGTTAATGAACTCAGTCTGGAAGTTGCAGACTACATATGCAGCGATAAGATATGCATAGAGCGCAAGACCCATGATGATTTTATCACCTCTATAATTGATGGTAGATTGTTTGAACAGGCGAAAAATTTGGCTGAGAATTTTGAAAAACCTATTTTAGTTATCGAGGGATATTCAAACAGAAGCATAAATGAAAACGCATTGAAGGGTGCTGTAGCTAGCCTGATAAGTGACTTCAACATGACTCTGTTAAATACCAGAAACCAGTACGACACGGCAAAAACAATATACTGGATAGCCAAGAGGGAGCAGCAGGAATTGAAAAATTCCGTATCATTCAAAGTCGGCAAAAAACCAAAGGCCGATAAAGAACTGCAAGAAAGAATTGTGAGCAGCATGCCTGGTGTAAGCAACATTTTATCTAAAAGGCTTCTGGAACACTTCGGGAGTGTAGACAAGATAGTTATTGCAGAGGAAGAGGAACTGAAAAAAGTAAAAGGCGTGGGTAACAAGCTGGCGAAAAGAATAAAAAATATTTTGACCAAATACTACAATAGGTGAGAATTGCGAGAAAGGCTCTTATTGTGGGTTATGATCCAGGAATAACGTCTGCTATATCCATCCTAGACATGCATGGAAACCTTATATCGCTAACAAGCAAAATGGACATTGGAAGGGCCAATCTCATAAAATTAATTTCAGAATTTGGCAGACCAGTGATAATTTCCACTGACAAAAACCCTTTGCCCAGATCTGTAGGGAAATTGGCAAGCAAGTTGGGAATAAAACCGTTTTGTCCTGAAATGCCGCTATCGCATATAGAAAAGGGAGAATTGATAAGGGAACTTGAAGTGAAGGTGAAAAATAGGCATGAAGCTG
>CAZERL010000075.1:0-4143 GCA_964514495.1 uncultured archaeon | reverse complement strand
AACAGGTCAAAGAAGAACTTTACAAATTATTTTAGCGCCACTTTACAAAAATTTCATACATGTTTGGGAATTTATCCCCTTCGATATAAAGATCTATCACTCTGACTTCATTAAATCTCGTTGTTCGTAAAATCCATCGTTCAACTTGAAGGTTTCTTACTTCTCTTGACTGGAACAACAGGACCTTGAATCATGTCTAATAGATCTGCATAGGCTTCTCCCGCAGCACTATTTTTTTCCCCTCTTAACCTTTCTAAAAGTGCAACTGTTCCAAAACCAGGAGCACCTGAAATCACTTGTAACACTGCATTTTCCCAATAAAATGGTCCCGCGCGTGCATACTGTGTCAATTTTCTTTGTGCATGTCTGGAATGAAGAACTCCTGCATAGTCTTCATATAAAGTCCGTGAGTGTGAAAATGTATCACGAGCAATCGACCAATTAGATTCATTGCCCTCTTTAGCGATATTTAAGCTAATTTCAAGAAAACCGTCTGCTAATCCTGCATAAAAACCACGTGCAGCTGGACCTGTATATGTCTCTGAATACCACGGACCTGTTTTTTTACTGATTCTTCTAATTTCAGGTGGGAGTTCCCAGCTAACTCTATACCTATTACTTTCTACACCCGTTTTTGCCCTTGCTCTACCAGCTCTATAGCCCATCAGTTCTCTAAACTGTGTCATTTTTTGTTCCCCATAACCCATCATTACTAATTAATGTTAGTAACTAATTGCCCATTTATAAAGATTTCGGTATTTTAGTCACTATATGGTAATTACAAATAGAAAGCTTTAAATACTAATTTTAATTAAATATTGAGAAGGTGTAACCAAATATGATAAGTCAAATAAGCCCATTAAGTATCGAGGAATTAAGATACATCAAATCGCCTAAATTCAGAGAACTTTTTAGACAAGCTTATGACTTGATAGAACATGTGGGCCCTGCCTTTTCAGAAGATCAAAAGTTTTTATATGACAGAATGAGGGCTTCCGCGACAGAACCTACAAAAAGGACTGCTACTCAACAAGAACTGATGCCTCCAAATTATAGTTGTCATTTGCTTGTAGGAAGAAGGAGTAATGAAATGACACATGTCGTATATGGAAGTTTAGTTCCTTATCAAGATCCAAACAGAGGTGAAAGGACAGCCACTTTTATGGGATATTTAGCGAGGGCTGAAGACGAAAGAAGTTTAGAGTCTGAAAGAATCCTTATTAGAGCTCTAATGAACACTCTAGATTTAGATTCGGTAAATCTTACAGGAGCTCCTCCTAGATGGCGTACTTTTGAAATAGAAAGAGGCAATCCGGATGATATATTTTTAGCTAGATTAGCAATGGAGATGGGTGCTTTCCCGTTAGATGTTGCATATGTTCAGCCAGGTATAGATATTGAGAAAGGAGCACAAAGTCAGCATGGGCCTGCAGGACTTGATCTTTACGCTGGGCGCGTTCAGGACATGCTTACACAAACACAAGCCAGAAGAAAAACATATGATAGACGCGAAGTTGAAGCAGTTGTTGAGGGCATTCATAGAAAGGAATATGTACCTTTTGATGAAGATGCTTTTAAAATGGTTCAACATTCAACAAGAAGTAAACATGCAATACGTCATAACTTCTCAGAAGTGGCTATGGGTTGGCTTAAGGGTTAAATAATTAATTTGCAACTATCTCAAGAATTTATTTTTGCTAAATGTAAAACGTTTTACATTATATCAGAAGTTTACTCTCCATAGAGTTATCTTATAGCTAATAAATTTTATAAATTATGCAAAATTTCTGGATAAAGTCTCTAATCGACAGAAATAAAATATTAAACGAGCTTTCTTCATTAACGCAGCAAAATGTAATAAGGAGCCCTCTTATAAAAAATAACCCAAGTGTTCGGTAAATTAAAAAAATGTGATTATAAAATTAGGCCAGGCTATAATCTTATCTTCTTTAGTATTCTTATGTTAAAAGGTTTAATATGAGAGAAACTCTTCCTATACGGGATTTCTTAAGGAAGGCGAAGAGAGGACCTCAGATAATACCGCCCAAAGATTTTGGGATGATAGTCGCCGAAACTGGATGTGGACAAAATTGGAAGGTTGTAGATGCTGGGACTGGTTCAGGGTTCTTGGCGATGATGCTGGCTAACATAGGATGTAAAGTCTACACATATGAAATCGACGAAAATTTCTATCAAGTAGCTAAGAAAAACATAAGGAATTCTAGTCTCCATAATATATTTCTTAAGAAAGCCGACATAACGAAATGGATTGACGAAAAGAATGTTGACATGGTTACATTGGATATGAAAAATCCTGAGAAGGTAATAAAAAATGCCTACAACTCTCTAAAATATAGAGGTTGGCTAGTTGTCTACTCTTTGCATGTTGAACAGTTGCAAAGAGTCTGGAAAGAGTTGAAAAAATATAATTTCTCCAGAATAACTATTCTGGAAAATCTCCAAAGAGAGTGGCAGATAGAAGGCAACACTTTCACGAGACCTATGACACACATGCTTGCTCATACTGGATTTTTGTCGTTTGCTAGAAAGTAATGTCAAAAGAACTGAATATCAAGATGTCTCATGTCAGCAGAACATTGACTGAGCTTATGAAATTGAACTTGATTGAGTCTTTGACGCCTGAATTGAGGAAAAGCAAGATGTATAGGACAACTAGGCTTGGGAGAGAGGTTTTAGAAAAGGTTAAGGAATTTTAACAAGTCATTTTGGCTATTAGCTTAAAATTCGTATTTCTTGGTACAATTAACCAATCTAATCTTTTTGTTGAATCGCTAGTGATGCTATATTGGCAATAGCCAGTTTCTATTGAGGTTGGTGTTTCAAATGAAGTACGTATGCTATAAGAACGTTCAGCGATTCCATTAAAAGTCTCGGTTGAATTTCCACAAACGACTATTTGCTTAACAATTTCACATTTATTTTCAGCTAAAAATAGGTTTATGGTTTTAGCGGACGTATTGTATGTGTTATTTACCTGAATACTTATTTCATCATTTGTTATTACCCTGTTAAAAGTTAAATCATTTGATTGGTGTTTATTTTTATAAATGAATACAGAAAAATTACTAGGTATGGAAAAACTATCATTGGCGAACAGAAGCAAATAATTATCTTTGATGTCACATTTTAGTGGGCTATTAAATTCAACATTACATCTAGGAAAACCAGAATCTTCTACTAGTCCTCTATTGGAAAGTTCTGGCATAGCCAAAGGATACCATTTAATCAATTTTGTAGTAATTGTATAAGATTTTGTGATAGGTTCTTGTATTGTCGTATTTGGTTCCATATAGGTTTCAAATTGGATTTGTCCTGTAACTGAATCGTATGATTTCACTTCTGGAAACATGAGAAATGGTAAAAATGCAGAAACTGCTAAGACCAATAAAAACTCCCTTTTCTTACTAAGTAAAGCTCTAATATCGTGATTTGATTTATCATAGAATATTTGAATCCATACAGAAATTCCATCAAAACTTTTATGAATAAATCCGAATCCTGCTAGAATAAAAAAGTTCACGAATAGAGCAGAAATGAAGACAAACAGCATAAAAGTTAAATAGGGTGCATATGAAGGATAAAAAATGAAGGAAAAGCCGATAAATGGCAGTGTTGTAAGAAAAACAATAAAAGAATTTGAAATAATGTGGGAGAATTTTTCTGGCAACACTTTATTGCTAATATAAAATAAAGGTCTTTTGTTACCTCGAAAAACAGCGAATACTAAAGTTATTGTTAATTGAGCTATCATTTTAAATGATGAATCAAAATTAGTTTGATATGGTACATTGCCGTTTAAGAAATTCATAACTAAGCTCAATAACCATCCGTTTAAAAACCCAAAAGTCCAAAGGAATGCAAATATTAATGCCATGGCTACGATAATTAAAGGGTAAGGAATTGAGACTCTTTTTTTCTTATTCAAATCTAAAAACAATGTTGAATAAATTGCAAATGTCAAAATTATTGTAAATCCTATCGGATTGAAAAATTCATCATAAAAAGACATATAACAATTAACATCATTAAGCAATTAAAAATAACGTTCAATCTGTGAAAGATGTATATATCCCTATTAATGGATGGGCCCAGTGGGATTTGAACCCACGACACCTACCAATG
>CAZERL010000074.1:0-4250 GCA_964514495.1 uncultured archaeon | reverse complement strand
GGTTTGGAATAGAATTGATGGTTCCTTATGAAAATCTTACTTCAGAAGAGTTGTTGCAGGAGGAAATTAAAGCAGGCTTTGATATTAGAATAACTAGTGTCGCAAGTGATGGGTTGGGGCCAGAATGGCTTGGCGAAAAATTGGATTCAAAAAACATTAAAAAATGGTTAGAATTAAGCAAGAAGTTTGGATTTGATTGCCTCGGAGAAGGCGGATATATGGATTCATTCATATGCGATGGTCCATTCTTTAAGAAAATAATTGAGTTTAAATCTACGGAGAAGATTTGGGACAATAAAACAAGCAGCGGTTATTTGAAAGTAAATGATGCTATTCTTGTCGATAAGAATTAACTATTTTGTATTTACCTTTTCCAACCCGTTTGATAATACCAATTCGTTCATAATTTTGTATAAAAGACTGTGGGTATTTGTAAGTGTCCTTTAACTTTTTAACAAGATTTTCCCGTGTAAATATACCCTTCCTTGAAATCTCTTTCATTACTCCAAAAGCGAAGAATTTCTTGTTTCTAGTTGGAATACCCAATACCTTTACTGCTTTATCAGTTTTAACTCTGCTTACAAATCCAATTTCTTTCACGAATCTATTTTTATTAGTGGACGTTATTAGTAATTTCCATTTTGCAGAATATTTACCTCTTCTTGCGGTAGTTTTGTTTATTCTTACACTTTCTGGTATTATTTTACTTTGTATGCCAAAATGATGTTTAAGCATGAGGTATTCTCCTACTAATGTCATTGGTAGATAAGAAACTAATTTGAAATAAAGGCTGGGATAATCTCTACGTATACTGCCTATAAAGATTCTTTCGCCAATTTCACCTTTAAATTTTAAATCATTTGGTAGTTCTGTACTTCTAGAAAGCTGTACAATCCCTTTAGATAAAACACTACCTTCTGATTCAAATGCTATTCTAAGATAGTTCTTCGCAAATTCTTTGTTATCTAAAATAAATTTCGGTATTATTCGAGGAATTGGTATCAAATAACGTAAAATAGACGAAGCTGTGCTTCTTGGTATACCATTCTCATTTATTGAGTATATCTTAGAAAAATCATTCCGCAGGAATAAATTCTTAATAGAATCGAAAAATATTTGATGAAGCTCTTTTTCAGGTACTTGTAATCTAAATGCATTTCTATAATCCCCTTCTGATAGCATTAGAGAGTATAAAAATACATAGTGCCTGTTCATTAAATTTAATGGTAATTTGATATTCAGATTAAATCTTTTCATCGCCCAGTTCACGATTCTTCGTATTTTTGTCTCTATTTCAATATTCTTTCCTACAATTCTCTTTATTGTTTTTATCGTAGGCATATTTACACTCAAAGATGGCACACGTAATTTGAAATCAGAAATATCAACCACCAAATGTCCTGGTAAATCCCAGTAATGTAATTCTCTAATATCTGGAGTAATCTTTAGGTAATCTTCAAACCTAGGTAAATTCTTCTTTACACCATCCCAAATAGTTGCACTTTTCATATTAGTATATATGTGCGAACTAATACTTAAAGCTTCGCTTATATATACGAACTAACAAAAGAAAATTATGAAGAGTACACAAGAGGCTATTATTACAAAAGTTTATCAGGCAATACTGGAACTAAAAGGAGGATCTATAAATACGATTTCTGAAAAATCTGGAATAAGCTGGCATGCTACTAATAGAGCCCTTCGGATAATGGAGATATTAACGATAGTCAAAGAAGAGAAAGAAAAATCCCATGAACAACAGAGATTTTACAAGCTAAGGTCGAAATAACATTTAAATCCTTTACTGTTCCTTAGTTTAGATATGACAATTCAAACTTCGCAAAGAGTTTATCTGCAGTTCCAAGATGTATCAAGGCCTATCATGGCAGGCGTCCAGTTATTGGGGAAAAGAAGAATTGATATGCAAAGATATGCTCAAGATACATCTCACTCAGTAGTAGTTATGCCCTCTTCAGATGTTAACACAATTGCTTATACATTGAGAGAAGCTCGGTCAGATAATTATTCCTCACTGGCTGCACAGCAATTGCTTGTGAAAGCAGGCAAAGTTCCAGTGGATGCCATGCGTCAAACAATTGGCACTTTCGATGCAGAAATTTGGCAAAACTGCTGGATGTTCTTAGGTGAAATTTCAGATTGTATACCAGAAAAAAGAAATCCTAGTTTCAAATTACCACGAGGCAAGAATTTGGCATTATATAGAGAGTGGGTAGTAAACCCAGACGGAACTGTGAATGTAGCTGGAGTAGATCCCATTTATTTGAAAAATCCAACAAGTATGGGTTTAATTAATTCTGAATGGATAAACATAACAGGTTTACGTGAAGGCACACGCCATTATCCTGCTGATTTGGGTTATTCTAGAAAAAATTTAGATGGATTGAATGCTCTTGGCTTGGATTTCAGGGTCCGCGCGAGGCCGGGTCTGTTTTCGGGCAGGAGGCTTGTGTACACGGACCCTGTCAGGGGTGCTGTGCTGGGTAGCAGGATGAGCGCCGATGAGATCGTGGAAGGATTTGTCCAAGCTGAGCCGCAAAGACCGCAACGCAGTGCTTACGAGTCGGGACTCGCCGCATTGGGAAGTCATCTGGATGATTTGAGAAAGCATTATGATCCCAGAACGATTCAAGCTATGGAAAAGACCATCGCTAACTTGAAGGAACTGGGTCCTCAATAAATATATTTTTAAAATCACTATTCTTAATTCCTAGGCTATACTTGACTATAGATGAGAGTAGAGTCTGGGCTACATGCCTGTCCATAGCGCATTAGGGCTTTTTCCGTTTAGCCATGAAATACAGAAGCGACAGATAGTAGCTATGACGGATGAGCAGATGCGACTAGTGTGAAACCTGAAGCTTCGGTGAAAACTTGGTGGAGTAGGCTAATTAAAGCTCTTGGCTTGGATTTCAGGAACCACGAGAATATGAATCGTGAAAGGCCGAATCTGGATTCGGACAGGAGGCTTGAGAACAGGAACCCTGGCAGGGGTGCTGTGCTGAATAACCCAGACTGCCTAGGATTTTTATGAAAACTTATAACAAGCTATTCGATAAATTATGCTCTGTAGAAAATCTGTATCTAGCCTTCAAGAAAGCCAAGAAAGGCAAAAGTAAGAAATGGTATGTCAAGGAATTCGAGTCTGACATTCATAACGAATTATTAAAATTGAAAAAAGAATTGAAAATACAGAAATACCAGCCGATGCCCTTAAAACGGTTCATTGTAAGAGATCTGAAAACAAGAATTATCCATGCATCAACTTTCAGGGATAGGGTAGTTCATCATGCTATATGCAACATAATTGAGCCCATCTTCGAAAAGGTTTTCATTCATGATACTTATGCAAACAGAAAGAATAAAGGAACGCATGCAGGATTGAATCGATTCGACCAGTTCAAAAGAAAAGCCACCAGGGATGGGGAGTTGTTGAAAACCGCTAAAGACAGCAACATAGTTGTGGGATATGCGTTAAAAGCAGATATAAAACACTACTTCTATACAGTCGATCTAGAAATCCTAATGAAAATTGTAGGGAAGAAAATAACTGATGATAAAGTTTTGCAATTGATAAGAACAATACTTGATAACCACGATTTTAAAA
Organism: uncultured archaeon; assembly: GCA_964514495.1. GTDB lineage: Archaea > Aenigmatarchaeota > Aenigmatarchaeia > CG10238-14 > SCSR01 > JACQIA01. The sequence goes on along the minus strand of CAZERL010000074.1, from coordinate 625 downwards.
TCAAGGGAAAGGGGATGCCCCTTGGAAATCTGACAAGCCAGTTCTTCGCCAACGTATACCTAAGCGAATTGGACTATTACATCAAACGCAATCTGAGGGCAAAATACTACTTAAGATATGTGGATGATTTTGTCATTTTACACATGTCAAAAGAAAAGCTTCTGTTATACAAATGTCTAATAACTAATTTCCTGAAACAAAGATTGAAGCTGGAATTGCATCCCCAGAAATCTAAAATTATCCCTCTGCACAACGGCGTCAATCTTCTAGGGTTCAGGATATTCTACCACTATAGGCTTCCTAGGAAGAGCAACTTAAGGAATTTTGAAGAGAAACTAGCCAATATCTATACATTGATACTGAGAGAGAGAGAGAGAGGTTAATTCTGATAAAATAAGCAAGATGCTGGAAGGATGGTTTGGCTATGTCATGCATGGAAATACTTACAAACTACGGAAGAAAATATTGCGTAGAGTCAGAAGTTAATTCAAAAATAATACAGGTTTTTATTTTTCTATAAACCATTTGGCAAATTCTTCAGCCGCCTTGACTCTAGCAGAATATTTGGCCTTCTCTTCTTTTGCCATTTCTGCAAATGTCTTGTCATCACCATCAGGAATGAAAA
>CAZERL010000073.1:0-4265 GCA_964514495.1 uncultured archaeon | reverse complement strand
TAAAGCATACAACTTTTCTTTTCATGTAGTCTTTTACAAGTTTCATGATATCTAATTAATAATTTAGGTGTAACTTAAATTTAAGCAACAAGTGATTTTGCACGTTGGATATTGCGAATACCTGCTATGAGTGATGTGGAGCCTACATGTCTTCTTTGATTGTATATATCGGTACCGTCATTTCTATAAAAGGTATAAGCCCTACGATAATTTAAATGTCCTCCCCTAGGTTTAACAAAAAATGCTGCATCTGCATGCGGAAAGTTTTTTGCTGAAGCATCTACAAAAACAATATTTGCTTCGTCTCCTATTGCTGAGCTGATTCGCTGTTGTTGCTCAGAAGTTAACTCCCCCCACACAACAATTTTCCCATATCCACTACCGCTATTAGACAGATATCCTTGTTCATTTCCTTTTATATCTGCCACTCGCTTAGCTGCAGAAACTACAGGATGTTCAGGTGGGTGTAACGCTTGGCGTAAATGTCTATATAAGTTTCCTTCTTTAGATGGTTCCTGAAGTTTTTGTAAAAGGGTTTGGTCTCCTAATCTTTGGAGGTAAGCGTCAAATAAATCATTATCACGAATTAAATGCACTAATATGGGAGTAGGTAACTCTTGAATCTCTTCACAGAATACTTCTAGCTTACCAATAGGCACATCTTTTAGTCTATGCTCACCACCTAATACTACCAGCTGCTGATAAGCCGGTTCAACTAAATATCTAAGTGGGTGATACTCTGGAAACATCATATCAAACCAACTAACCCCTTTCCTTCTGGCATAACTGGTGTGGCATATGATGGTGTCGGCTTGCTTTCTACTTTTTCCATTGATTTTACAACATGTTCCTTGCTATCTGCCGTTTGAGGTGCTTGAAGAAATTCATCAAGATTACCGTCTGTCAATAAAGTAGGGTCTCTTACCAATTGCACTGCACCACTAATATTTTTCTTTACAGCTTCATTTATCACTTCAACCATCGAAGTCTGTTGTCCGTTAACTGCAATCTTTATTCCTCCATAATCCAACAAAAATGACATATATGTTCTTGCATCAAGATGAGCTCTCAAAGATTCAAAAGCTGTAACATATGCAGGATTTTTTACTAATACACTAAAACCATAATTTCGTCTACCAATCTGTGAAGTTTCAACAAGGGTAGCTACAGTATCTAAATTAATACCGCTACTTAAAAGAAATTGTCCTTCCTGTTGCATTTTTAGTGGCTTGGTTAAATTAATTGCACGTTGCATCGGATACATTTGAAAACTTCTATCTTCTTCGTGCAATATACCATAAAGTCTAGCTGCACCTATTTTCCCTAACGTTACATAACTAGGCATTGCCAAACCTGCTATATTAAGAATAAAGTTGGGTACACTCGATAGAGTGTCTAAGAAAAATAGTGGTAAGTTATTAGGAGAAATTTGGCTATGTCTTGGAAGAAATAACGCAACGCTCTCTATATAAAGTCTAGCTACGTCACTTCCACCTTCCCTTGATATATACTCCAATTGTCTGAATAATTTTCTTAAAGGAAAGAATAGCCCTCTTTGCCGCACCGCCCATTCTGCTGACTCGAATGTGTTAACAATTTGTGATGCATTATAATTCTTAACCTGTCCGCCATACTTTGAAAGTAATCTTCGATTGATTAACTCACTGTATCTCTCTGCCATCGCACTTCTATGGGAACGTCTAATGTAATGGTGTACAAAATAAAAAAATGGTATTCTAGCAAGAGGTGGTGCTGTTTCTCTAAATACAGCTCTAACTGTTGGGCCACTAGTGAAACCCTTTATCTGCTTCTCAAATCTGTCTAATTGCTCAGATGCAACATTCAACCTGAATGCATAATTATCATCCGGTTCGAATAATCTTCCTACAGCATAACCTAAGTTACTGTACTGTCTTTTTAATTCAGCGACACCTCTAACATACTCTCTAGAAGCTCCTTCAGATGCGCCAACCATGTCTCGTACAATCTGATGGATAGGTAATTTAAATTTCTTTTTATGAGTTACTTGACGAACTTGACGAAATCGATTTCCTCTCTGCCAACGGTTTAGGGGAGACATGATCTACTACCTAATTTTACTACCAATATTGATGTCTTTTTCTGGTTGCAGTAAAACAACATTTCCTTTTTCATCATCAACTGCAAGTATCATACATTCACTTTCAATTCCCATGAACTTCTTTCTTTCGAGATTTATGATAAAAACAAAATTTCTATTTATAAAATCCTCAGGTTTGTAATAGTTCTTTAGACCTGCCATTGCAACCATTTGCTCATTACCAAAATCTACAGTTAATTTTAGCATTGTTCTAGAACCTTCTGGCTCTTCCACTTTAACGACTTTACCTACTCGTATATCCATCTTCTTGAATTCTTCGAACGAAACCTCCATAAGGAAATTTACTGTGCCAAAGTTTATAAAAGCAACCTTACAGCTATGAAGCATGGTTAATCGAATTATCATGCATGTAGATTTGGACGCATTCTTTGCAGCAGTAGAGCAAAGAGAAAATCCAGAATTAAAAGGAAAACCAGTAATAATTGGGGCGGATCCTAAAGGTGGGATGGGACGGGGGGTTGTATCAACTGCATCTTATGAAGGACGTGAATTCGGCGTCAGATCTGCTATGTCCATTTCTAAAGCATGGAGATTATGCCCACAAGGAATTTACTTAAGACCAAATTTTGAGTTATACGAAAAAGTATCTGGAAAAATAATGGAAATTTTAAAGAAGTATACTGATAAATTCGAACAAGTTGGTATAGATGAAGCTTTTCTTGACATCAGCACTAGAGCGCCAAATTTTGGTGAGGCTGCAAAGCTGGCTGACAGAATAAGAAAAGAAGTTTCGAGCAAGGAAAAATTAAGCTGTTCTGTAGGAGTTGGTCCTAACAAGTTAGTCGCAAAATTGGCATCCGATTACAAGAAGCCATATGGATTAACTGTTGTAAAACCTGAAGATGTGATAAATTTTTTGAGCCCTTTGCCAGTTAGGAAACTCATAGGAGTTGGGCCTAAGACAGAAATCAAACTCAAAGAAATGGGAGTTAAAACTATAGGAGATTTGGCTAGATACAATAAAGAAGCGCTGATAAAAACTTTTGGAAAGTGGGGAGCTGAGATGCGTGAACTTGCTAATGGTATTGACAATAGTGAAGTTATAGAAGAACACGAAATAAAGTCTATTGGTAGAGAAGTAACTTTTGAAGAGGATACAAATGACTCAGAACTTATTTTCAAAGCTATTGATAAACTGGTAGATGACTTTCATTACGAACTTATTTCTGGGCATATACAATTTAAAACCGTTAACATAAAAATCAGATACGAAGATTTTGAAACACATACCCATGCAAGAACACTTCAATTCTACACAGATGATAAACAAAGGATAAAGGATATAGCCAAAGAATTAACTTTTCCATTCTTGAACAATAATAAAAAGATAAGGTTGATTGGTGTTAGAGTTTCTGGGTTAAAATTTGGTGAGAAGCAGAAGACTCTAAAAGAAGTTTGATTATTCGATCTTCTTGAACAAATATTCCCCTTTTTTGATTTTTCCATTAAACTTCCTAAACTTACAATCCTTTAATTCACCAGCTTTAATACCCAGCTGTTTATTTATTTTTTCAGCAGTAGTTGGTAAGAATGGTGAAATTAGAATCGCAATAATTCTACAAGCTTCTAATAAATTGTACAAAACATTCGCCAATTCCTTCCCTTGCAATTTCCACGGCTCATTCTCATTCACATATTTGTTTGTTACTCTGATGAATTCCCAAATTCCTTCCAGAGCTTCATTTAATCTGTAATCTTCCATAAATTTCTTTATTTTGTCTAAATCTAACCTTTCTTTTAATTCTGGTCTACCTTCTATCTTCCCTTTGAATTTTTCTGCAAGACTCAAAACTCTATAAATTAAATTCCCTAAATCACTAACCAATTCACCATTAATTCTATTTATCAAAGCTCTCTCTGAAAAATCCCCATCATCTGCAACAGGAATTTCTTTAATTAGAAAATATCTAAGTGCGTCTGCAGGGTATTTTTTTAAAAGATCCAATGGATTAACTACATTACCTAAAGATTTGCTCATCTTCTGACCTTCAACTGTGATGTAGCCGTGAACCAGCAATGATTTAGGCAGTTTTAATCCAGCAGATAAAAGTATGGCAGGCCAATAGATAGCATGGAAACGAATTATACCTTTCCCAATTACGTGTAAATCAGCTGGCCACCACTT
>CAZERL010000072.1:0-4367 GCA_964514495.1 uncultured archaeon | reverse complement strand
ATTTTAATATTAATTTTCTATATAGAAATCCGTAAGTTTTATATATAACTGGATTATCCCAATTATAATGGAAAATAATCCTTCTTTAGTCAAAAGACTATAATTTCATTGTTAATTTTGCTAAGGAGGGATTGCTATGCCGTTTAGCCGCGTAAACGCCCTGGTGGTGTAATCCGGCTTATCATGAAGCCCTGTCGAATGTGAGGCAGTGAAATGGTGAGCGAGTGTGATTCGCTCACTCGCATGTCACTCGAACCTCGCAAGTCAGCCTCGCTCGCAGATCGGCTTCGATTCGGGTTCAAAGCAACAGCTAATCGTTGACGCTTGGGCGAAGGTCCCGTTCAATCCGGGGATTTGTTAAAATCTTCCTGATTAAAGTGTTTGACTGATTTTTCAGTTGATGAAAATCCCGACCAGGGCGCTCTTACCTGAATGCGAGCATGCTTTCTCGCATGCAACTCAATGGGCCGGTAGCTCAGCCTGGTAGAGCACCTGTTAGGGAGTAAGTAACTCAACGGTGAAACTTTTAATCAGGTGGTCGCGAGTCCGAAACAACCGCGAAATCGGTTGACGCTTTGCGGGGCATAAAGCCCCGAGTGCTCACTACGTTCGCAGGTTAAGGAAGTCTCGTCCGGCCCATTCACAATCACAACAAAAAGATGAAGAAACAGAAATTCAAAGTTGATAAGCACATACTAACACCAAAACACTACAAGCTTAGTGAAAAAGAAAAAGCACAGCTGCTGGAAAAGTATCGTGTAACTTCTAAAGAGCTGCCAAAAATACTAAAGACAGATGCAGCGCTGCGAGAGCTAGATGCAAGGCCAGGCGACATCGTAAAAATAGTTAGAAAAAGCCCAACAGCTGGCGAATCAGTATTTTTTAGGGTGGTCATAAATGTATAAATACGGCAAAACCCTCGTTCAGAAATATTTTGAAGAGCAAAGCTTTGTTGATTCCGACATAGAGTCATTTAACAATTTTATAGATAGGGAACTGTTTAACATAATAGAAGAAAACAGAGAAATCATGCCTACAATAATTCCACATAATATTGATGAGTTTAAAATAAGGTTTGACAAAATATGGGTAGAGAAGCCAAAGATGACAGAAGCAGATGGCTCAATCAGAAATATTTATCCAATGGAAGCAAGGCTTAGAAAAATAACCTATTCTGCACCTTGCTGGATAACAGTAAGCGCCCACATAAATGGTGTTCAGCGTGAAAGCCTTGACACCCAAATTGGAAACTTACCTATAATGCTAAAAAGCAAATGGTGCCATCTTTATAAATTAAGCAGAGAAGAATTAATAGCAAAAGGCGAAGATCCAGATGAGCCAGGAGGCTACTTCATAATTAATGGCACTGAAAAAGTTCTTATCACAATTGAGGATTTAGCTTCAAATAGATTTTTAGTTGAGAGGGATGCAACTGGACCAAGCGAAATTGTAGGCAAGCTCTTCTCAGAATATGGCTCATTCAAGATCCCACATACTATTGAAAAGATGAAAGATGGGATATTCTACCTTACTTTCACAAGAGTGAAAAGAATTCCAATTATTGTTGTAATCAAGGCGCTTGGCTTGTTGAAAGACGAGGAAATAACTAAGTTCATTTCTCCAGAAAGACAATTTGATGAAGTAATAATAAACCTGCTTGAGTTTGTAAGCATAAAAAATGAGGAAGAGGCTCTTGACTACATTGCAAAGAAAATCGGTATTACACAAGCAAAGGAAGTAAGAATTGAAAGAGTAAAGGAAATTATGGACAAATACTTATTGCCTCATCTTGGCATAAAACTAGAGGATAGAATCTTCAAAGCGTATAACCTGTGCAAGATGTTGAAAAAATATATTCTTGTTTCAAACGGTGAGCTTAGCCTAGACGACAAAGATCATTACATGAACAAAAGGCTTAAGATGAGTGGTGATTTGTTGGCAGATTTGCTGAGGTTAAATCTAAAGGTACTTATTGGTGATTTGTTATACAATTTCCAGAGGATTGTCAAAAGAGGCAAGTTTCCATCAATTAAAAATCTCATAAGGGACAAACTTCTAACCCAAAGGATTTATTCATCAATGGCAACTGGCGTTTGGGTAGGTGGCAGAAAAGGAATAAGTCAGCGAATTCAACGCTTGAACTATCTTGAGACATTGTCACATTTGCAAAGAGTTGTAAGCCCATTAAGCGCATCTCAAGAGAATTTTGAAGCAAGAGAGCTTCATACTACTCATCTAGGCAGATTATGTCCAATAGAAACGCCAGAAGGAACAAATATTGGCTTGAGAAAAAATCTTTCATTGCTTTGCACCATATCTGCCGGGTCAAATGAAGACGAAATCTTGAAGTCATTGAAAGGAATGGGTTTGAAGGTAATTAAATAAAATGGCAGAAGTTTATCTTAATGGAAAATTTGTTGGGAATGTTGATAACCCAACAGAGTTTGTGCAGAAAGCAAGGGAAGAGAGAAGAAAGGGCACAATTATTGATAACCTCAATATTTATTATAGTGAAAAATCAAATGAAATACAATTGGAAAGTTCTAAAGGAAGGGCTATAAGGCCTTTAATAATTGTTAAGGATGGTGTACCATTACTTACAGAGAAGCATATTAAGCAGTTAGAAAAAAATGAGATATCATGGTCAGACTTGGTTAAGCAAGGCATAATCGAATACCTTGACGCTGCAGAAGAGGAAAATGCTTTGGTAGCATTTTTTGAAAATGAGCTTGCACCAGAACATACACATCTTGAGATAACGCCATTGGCAATGCTTGGCTATTGCACCTCTCTTGTGCCTTATGCTAACTTTAACCAATCAACAAGGCTTAATGCCGGCTCTAAAAACCAAAAGCAAGCACTTGGCCTATATGCTTCTAATTTTGCTGTAAGAATGGATATGGATGTAAATCTGTTTCACTACCCTCAAAGACCTGTTGTTAGTACAATAATGCACGAAATTTCTGATTATGATAAGCACCCTGCTGGACAAAATATTGTTGTTGCAATAATGAGCTATAAGGGATATAATATGGAAGATGCCATAATACTAAATAAAGGCTCAATAGAAAGAGGTTTTGGAAGGTCAACTTATTATAGGCCTGCAATTGCAGAAGAGCTTCGTTATGCAGGTGGCTTAATCGATCAAGTCTGTATACCTGACAAGGATGTTAAAGGCTATAAAACTGAAAAAGATTATCGGTTTTTGGAAGATGATGGGATTATTTATCCAGAAGCAAAAGTCAAAGAAGGTGATGTTGTAATCGGCAAAACTTCCCCACCAAGATTTTTGAGCTCGATGGAAGAATACAGTTTAGCATCAAGCACTAGGCGTGAAAGTTCTGTTAATTTAAAGCATGGTGAAGAAGGCATTATCGATTTTGTGTTGATAACTGAAAATGAAGAAGGGAATAAGCTGATACAAGTTAGAATAAGAGATGAAAGAGTCCCAGAGATAGGAGATAAATTCACAAGCAGGCATGGCCAAAAAGGTGTTGTTGGCTTGATAGTGCCACAAAGCGACATGCCATTCTCAGCAAGTGGCATTGTGCCTGATTTAATATTTTCACCTCATGGCATTCCATCAAGAATGACTATCTCACATTTAATTGAGATGGTTGCTGGCAAAGTTGGTGCTTTAGCTGGGCGAAATATTAATGGCACAACCTTTGATGCAGAGCCTGAAGAAAGATTAAGGAAAGAATTGCTTTCGCTTGGCTTTAGGGAAAGCGGTGTTGAGACTTTATACAATGGACAAACAGGTGAGCAATATCAAGCAAAGATATTCATAGGCAGTATGTACTACTTAAAATTGAAGCATATGGTTGCAAACAAGATCCACTCAAGAGCTAGAGGCCCAATCCAACTTTTGACAAGACAACCAACAGAAGGAAGGGCAAAAGAAGGCGGTTTAAGGCTTGGAGAGATGGAAAAAGACACCTTTGTTGCTCATGGCGCTTCCTTACTGCTTAAAGAAAGATTTGATAGCGACAGAACAATTGTTCCAGTATGCGAAAGCTGTGGAATTATTGCAATAAAAGACAATTACAGAAACAAATCGTATTGCCCAATCTGCGGTGAGAATGTCGAAATTAACGACATCGAGATAAGCTACGCTTTCAAGTTAATGCTTGATGAATTTAAGTCTCTTGGCATTTATCCAAAATTGCAGTTAGAGAGCAAATATTAGTTGATTATTGTTTAAAATAAAAATTAATGGCAAAAATAATTTAATGCCGGGGAAAATCAAAGATTTTCTCGGCAGAGAAAATTATAGAATAATTTTCACCTGCGATAAGAGAGATAAAAAAGAAATAACAAAAACAATAACGATTACATCAATAAAAATATTAAAAAATAAAATTAAT
>CAZERL010000071.1:0-4501 GCA_964514495.1 uncultured archaeon | reverse complement strand
AGAGCTAGGGTTGCTGCGATAACAAGATCACTATCGCCAGAGGGATTGGCATTTGCATTCAGAAGACATAGGGAAAAGCCATGGACATTCCCTCTTTTCATGAATGTAAAATATTTTGATTCCTTGTACGCAGGTTTGATGAGTTTTATTATTGACGGCGGCAGGGCGCTTCTAGTGGCCGGCGGCAGGGGGAGCGGCAAGACATCGCTTCTAAATTCGATGATGCTTGAGATAATGAGAAAATTTAGGCTATGCGTTGTTGAAGACACGCCCGAGCTGAACATAGCTTTGATGAGGCAACTGGGTTACAATATCTTGGGAATGAAAGCCCGTTCGGTCATAACCCACATAGAGACAGAACTGGCGCCGGATGAGGCCTTGAGGACAGCATTGAGGTTAGGCGATTCCTCCTTGATTATCGGTGAAGTGAGAAGCAAAGAATCCGTGGCATTATTTGAGGCGATGAGGATAGGTGCGCTGGCCAATGTCGTCGCCGGCACTATCCATGGTGAATCAGCTTATGGCGTATACGATAGAGTGGTTAATGATTTGGGTGTAGTTCCCACAAGCTTCAAGGCACTAGACTTAATTACAATATGCAATCAATTGCGTTCTCCGGACGGTTTGCACAGATTCAGGCGCGTTACTGAACTGACAGAAGTTAGGAAGCACTGGAGGGAGGATCCGTTGGGTGAAGGCGGGTTTGTCCCCTTGATGCAGTATTCAGCCAAAGAAGACAGATTGAAACCTACAGATACTTTGATTGACGGCGAATCAGAAGTGTTGAATGAAATAGCCAAACGTGTTAGGGAGTGGCATGGGGCGTGGGACTTGGTCTGGGACAACATTTTGTTAAGAGCAAAAATAAAGGAGGAGATGGTTAATTTTGCCAAGAAGTTGAACAGGTTTGACATACTGGAGGCAGAATGGGTTACTGCCAGCAACGATGCATTCCATCTGATTTCAGAAAATGTGATGCAGGAAGTCGGCAGCCTTGAATCTAAAATTATTTATGAAAGATGGCAGAATTGGTTTAAAGAAAAATTGAAATCATAGCAAATTCTTATTACCAGAAAAACCAAATTCTATTTTGGAGATTATGCCTTTGACTAGGGAATATGAAGAATTTTTGAGAGAAGAGTTGGTTTTGAAAAAATTTACTTTTTATGAGAGGTTGTGCAGTACAGCTGGCAAAATACTGCCGATATCACCACCTAAACCTATAGAGAAAAGTTACAGAGAAGCTATAGAATTCAGCCATCTGAAAATCACGCCCAAACAAGCCTTTTCTTTAGCGGTTTTATCGACGATACTGATTCTTGTTATACCATCTGCCATAGCAGTTTACATTGGTTTCTCGGATGCTATAATTCTATCCTTGGTTTTAGGATTTATTACATTTTTTTCCTTGTATGACTACCCTTTGCATTATTCAACTCTTTTCAAGATTAGGGCCACCTCGGAAATGGTGCTTTCGGTTTTATACATCACAATCTCGATGAGGATATCCCCGAACATAGAGAATGCCATAAAATTCGCTGCAGGCAACTTGAAGGGACCGTTGGCGTGGGATTTCAAGCAACTCATCTGGGATGTTTACACGCGGAAATACGACTCAATGTCCGAAGCTTTAGACGGTTTCATACTGAAATGGAAGAAGGACAATGAAGAGTTTACACAAGCATTAGGTTTGGTCAAGCTGTCTTCTTTTGAATCTCAGGCGAAACTGGAAAGAAATTTGGATGAAGCTGTGGAATTTATTTTGAATGGAACCAAGGAAAGGATGGAACATTTCGCCCAAGAATTGAGAACCCCGGTTACAGTCTTTAATGCATTAGGCATTTTACTGCCGATTTTAGGTTTAGTATTTCTGCCTATAATCGGAATTTTTTTACAAGACGCAATAAAACCTTTCTGGCTGGTTGTCGGTTATGATGTACTTCTGCCGTTTATCGTCTACATAATGATGCAATACTATTTGGATAGAAGGCCTTACACGTTCCACCATCCGGACATCTCAAGCCACCCAAGATTCTCAAGAGAAAAGACATACGGCAAACCATTTGCACTCGGAATGATTACAGCAATCTTGTTAACTGCAGTTGGCTTGTTTTTGATGAGCCAATCTACCGAACTATTCAGCTTCAATCTCTTGATTTACTCAATGTTTGTCACATGGGGAATCTCCGGCGGCATAGTTATCTACACATTGTTGTCAACTATCAAAAAGTTGGAGTTAAGGAATGAGATAGCACAAATAGAAAGCGAGTTTGCAGAGGGTTTATTCCAACTGGGAAGCCAATTGGCAAGGGGGATACCTCTTGAAAAGGCGATGAAGGACGTTGCACCAAGGATAAAGGAATTGAAAATTTCCAAGTTCTTCGAGATGATACTGTACAACATTGAGACTTTCGGAATGACACTGGAGCAGGCTGTGCTGAACAAACAAACCGGCGCTATAAGATATTATCCGTCGCAAACAATCGAAGCAGTGATGAAAGCTATAGTGGAAATTTCCAAAAGAGGCACGGGCGTGGTTGCAAACTCGATGATTACAATTTCCAAATATTTGAAAGACACGCATAAGGTCCAGGAAAACCTGAAGGAGATTATGGGGGAGACGACGTCTACAATGGAAATACAGGCATTCTTGCTTGCCCCCTTGGCGTCTGGCATAGTTGTCGCTTTGGCTGCAATGATAATGCAGATGCTGCTGCATCTAAGGGAATCACTTGAATCTTTACAGTCACAATTGTTCAGCGGAGGACCTGTAGGTGCGGCCGGCGGAGGCGTCTTGTCATCGGTTATGAATCTTAACCAAATAATTCCCGCGCATTTCTTCCAGCTGATAGTAGGGGTTTACATGATTGAAATTGTCGGGATACTGGCAGTATTCTTGAGTGCTATGAACAATGGGGAGGAGAGTTTGCTGAGGAAGTTTAATCTAGGCAAGACACTGGGGCTGGCTACAGTAGTCTACAGTATAACCTTGATCGGCGTTTATCTGATGTTCCAAAGTATAATTCCTGTTGCAGGAGTGTTTGAATGAATAATAAAGGCTTGCATCGAGTCATTCTGCTATTCGTGATTTTGCTGATTATTGTGATATTTGTCATAGCGGCGTTCTATTTGGGGCTGCACAATGTTGTTAAGGAAATTCTCGAGAAACGGATAATAGTCAGGGAATAAACTCTATACTCAGTTTTATGTTAAAAATCAAATAATTATTATGGGTAATAAATCTTCAGGGGCTGTATCGCTAACTACAGAGACAGTTGTGCTTATGGTGATTGCGGTTATTGCGCTGGCTTTGCTGTGGATGTTCTTTTCCGGATACTTGAAATTTGCCGCATTTGGTTTGGAGGATATATCTGCAGGATTCAAGAAATGGTTCTGTGATGATATACTTAAGTGCAAGATATCTCTGAGCCCAAGTTCACTTTGTAAAGTCACTATATGTTGAGAAGCATGTCAAAATCCAGAGTAAAATATAAAATTGAAGGCAATAAAGGCGCAGCATCCACGATAATTATGCTTGTTGTGGGTCTGATGGTTTTGCTAGGTCTTACAGCACTGCTTGGCAAAGGTACAGTTTCCGCAGACCCTTTATCTATTTTGCAATGTATTATTGCTGGTGGGAAGGATTGTCAGGCAGAGAAAGGAGCTGAAGAAGCTAGCAAGAAAGACTCTACAGCTTCTATAAGAGATGCGGTTAGATGTGCGTATCTAGTATGTTTTGACAAAGACAAATTTTATTGTGGTAACAAAAGGCTACTCGAAGGTCTATCTTGGGGTAGCACAAATTGTTTCAAACATTTTTGTAAAGACACAACTAAACCTAAAATTTGTGATGAAGACAGCCAAAGAAACCCAATTATAATCTCACAAGCTCTCGAAAAACCTGAGTTTATTCCAGTCTTCCCACTTGATAAACCTTTAGATAAGATGTTTGTTAATAGAGCTAGTGCAAAATGTGGTGTTGATTGGGGCTCTTTTCTTAAACTTGGTGACGAGATTTTAGTTGATGTAAGAATTGACGAAAGGTTGTTGGCCAATCAGAATGTAAAAGAGGATTGTGACAGGACTAGTTTGGGTACAGGATTTGGAAAAGATCGTGGGCCTGGAAATTATGGAAGCCCGCAAAAAGAATGTAGACTAAAGTCTGATGCCGACATATACGTTTATCATCAAGAATACATTTATGATCGAGCATCAAGAAAGTTTGCTCACATAGTAACATTATGTTCAGAGAGAACGCTATTCGCAACTAAAGAAGGCACACCAAAAGGTCCTGTAACATTATTTGAAGACTCAGAGTTCAAAGGTTCCTTCTTTGACATATCGGAAGATACACCTAATGTCGAGAATGTAAAGAACTTCGAAGAAATATCTTCAGTTAAATTGGCTTCTAATTATGGTGTCATACTATACGAAAAACCCGATTATGAAGGCGGTTGCAGAACATTTTTCGATAGTGTAACGAATCTCGGTTCAGTAGGTT
>CAZERL010000070.1:0-4626 GCA_964514495.1 uncultured archaeon | reverse complement strand
TTCTCTTCTTTTGCCATTTCTGCAAATGTCTTGTCATCACCATCAGGAATGAAAATACTGTCATATGGCAACCTAGGATGTGATATACCTCTTACAGTTTCTGCTATTCTACCAAGATTAATTCCAATGAATATCGTTGGTTCTTTATCAGGTTCGCAATATACCATGACAGTTTTGAAATAAGCTTTCTTAGACTTGTTATCCAGAAGCTTGAGAATACCTTCATACCCAATAGCTTGAAAAACAAATTTAGACCTAATTCCTGGGAAATCCTTGTAAGCATCAAAATATAATCCTGTATCTTCAACTATTACAGGCACTTTCAACCTTTCAACAGCAAATTCTGCCTTACCTTTGGCTATAGTTTCCTGTTCATCCCCAATTTCAGGTATATCCATCTCCTTACCAATTATTTTAATTCCAAACTTTTCTAGATGCTTGGAAATCTCCTCTACCTTGCCTAAATTGCTTGTAACAAGAAAAACGTTTTTCATAATCTAATCTTCCTAGAAAAGCTAATAAAGTATTGTAGGATATCTTAATTGCTGAGGCCGCTCAATCAGGTAGAGCACTGGATTACTAGTAAGGTGTATCTCGAAAACCAGCGGGCTTGTCCCATGGGGGTTCAAATCCCCTCCTCAGCGCTTTAAAGCTTAAATATCTATCTGTTTAATATTGCATTAACAAATGACTTGGGGGTATGAACTTAACTAACGTGACTAATTTATGCTAGTTCTTTTAGATATACTCAAATTCTATGATGAGGTTATAACTAAATGGAATTCTTGAGTTCTAACTTAAATGGAGGTTAAATTAAGATGAGATTTGAACGAAGAGGTTTCGGAGGTAGAAGATTCGGAGGCGGAGGCGGAGGCCGAGATTTCGGCGGAAGATCCGACTTCGGTAGTGGAGATTCTACACCAAAGCCTGTAAAGGTAGGCGAGGAATACGATGTAGAGATTAGCGAAGTTGGTTCCAAGGGAGATGGTATAGCACGAGTGAAGAACTTTGTTGTATTCGTCAACGGAGCCAAGCAGGGCGAGAAGGCTCACATCAAAATAACAAGCGTGAGCAACAGATTTGCCATCGGCGAGAAGACTTCTGGATCTGGATCTTCTGAATCAGAGGATGCAGTTGAAGCGACTGAAGAGGCGCCAGCTGAAGAGTCTGGAGAAACCGTCGAAGTGGAATCACAAGAAGGCAAGGAAGAAGAGTAATCTCTTCCCTTCCTTTTACTTTTTCTATAACTTTTTAGTATGAAAGTCTAATCTAGAATTATGAAGAAAGGCGAAGGGCAGCTAGTTTATAGAACCTCTAGAATTTACTACCTACCTAATTATGTTATAGTTGTTCTCGTCCTGATAATTTTGTACATCATTTCGCCAATGCTGAATGTCTTCACCAATCTTTTGCATTTGGCTTTATTTTTCAGCATATTAGCAATAGCTGCAGGATTTGGAGAAGAGCCGGAATGGGGGAGACTTTGGAAGAAGTATGTGATTACCAACAATGAAATTAAAAAAGTAGAGGGACTTTTAGATATAAAGGAAACTGTTATACCTTACCAAAGCATTGCGGACGTAATGGTAGATAAATCTCTTTTCGGTAGGGCGTTGAATGTCGGGACAGTTCGTGTAAGAAGTTTTAAAGAAGGTGGGGATATAGTATTGAAGGGCATGAGAAATCCAGATGAAGTAAAAAATATAATCGAAAATAAAATAAGCCTTTTAAGGGAAACAACGCTCAAGGCATGGAAAAAGTAAAAACTCCAGTTAAGTGGAAATTATGAACTCCAAAAATATTTTCGTGCAAACATACGGATGCACTTCAAACAAGGCAGATTCCCAAACCATGGTGGGTTTGCTAAAGCAAGCTGGTTATAAAGTAACTGATAACGAAAATGATGCGGATTACCTACTTATAAATTCTTGTGCAGTCAAGTCGACTACTGAGGAAAAAATAATCTACAGACTGAAAGAACTGTCAAAATCCAACAAAAAATTAATCATAGCAGGCTGTTTAACGAAAGTGAACCCTGAAAGAATCAGGAAAACCGTGCCCAATTTCGCAGCCATGCTGGACCCGCGTTCTGTTCATAAGGTTGTTGATGTGGTCAGGCAAATCGAGGAAGGAAGCCAAAAAATTATCCAAAAATCTGAAATACCTGCCGAAAAGCCAAACCTACCGAGATTTTCTTTCAGTAAAGTTATTGACATTGTAAAGCTTTCAGACGGATGCCTCTCCAATTGTTCATTCTGTGCAACTAAACTAGCCAGAGGCAACTTGTACAGCTATAGGCCGGATATAATCAGAGATGCCGTTAGGGCTGGGCTGAAGGAGGGCTATAAGGAGTTTCATCTCACCTCAGAGGACTCCAGTGCATACGGCAGGGATATAGGAACTAATCTTGCCGAGCTATTGGAGTCGGTTTCTGGGATAGAAGGCAAATTTTGGGTTAGGGTAGGCATGATGAACCCGTTGCACTTCAAGAAAACTGGGCTGGAAACTTTAATAAATGCGTTTAAAAGCGAAAGGATTTTCAAGTTCCTGCACCTTTGTGTCCAGTCTGGAAGCAACAATATCCTGAATATAATGAGGCGTGGCTATGAAGTGGAAGATTTTGTTTGTTATGTCAAGGAATTTCGAAAGGAGATACCTGAATTAACTTTAATGACCGATATAATAGTTGGCCATCCTGGTGAAGAGGAAGATGATTTCAAACAAACTGTGAAATTACTCGAGGAAGTTAATCCGGATCTTGTAAATATTTCTAAATTCGGCGTCAGGCCAGGAACTTTGGCAGCAAAGATGGAAAAAATAAAAACAGAAATTGTCGATGAAAGAAGCAAAACATTGCATAAGTTAGTGAGGAAAATCAGTTTAGAGAACAATAAAAAATGGTTGGGATGGCAAGGAGAAGTAATAATTGATGAAGAAGGGAAAAATTTTGTTGAAGGAAGAAATTTTGCTTACAAACCAATAGTACTCAAGGAAAAAATAAATTTAGGAGAA
Source organism: uncultured archaeon (assembly GCA_964514495.1). Classification (GTDB taxonomy): domain Archaea; phylum Aenigmatarchaeota; class Aenigmatarchaeia; order CG10238-14; family SCSR01; genus JACQIA01. The sequence goes on along the minus strand of CAZERL010000070.1, from coordinate 1,614 downwards.
ACAATTCAAGTAAAAATTGTTGATGCAAAAGAAAATTTTCTTGTTGGAAATTTTCAATAATGTTTAAATATAAGGTTTCATAAATATATTTTATCAAGAATGACGGAGTCTGTAGAAAAAAATGGTTGGTTTAGGATTTTCTCAAGACATCTTGCAAAAAAAAGCAAGTTCCAAAAGAATTTCTTTAATTGTCGGCAATCGAATTCCTAGAGAATTTTTCATAACAACTGGCGCAGGAGAAAGCGATATAACAATTCATGCAGGTTCTTATGACAAAGCCGTTCGAGATGCTGGTATAGAGAATTATAACATCATTTCTTACACCTCAATTCTGCCGAAGGATGTGGGATTGGTAGAAAGGCCAGCAAAGATGGTTCACGGTTCTGTATTGGAGGCAATAACTGCCGTTTCAAATGCGAAAAAAGGCGATAGAGCAACCGCAGGATTGATTTTTGGATGGGTTCATAACAAACAAACTGGAGAAAATTTGGGAGGTCTTGTAGCAGAATATAACGAGCATGCAGATGAGCAAACAGCGAAAAAAATATTGAAAGCCAGCATGGATGAGATGATGGAGACAAGATACGGGGAAAATAAAAACTATGAGCTGCGAGACGTCAGTATAATTATGAGAACTATTGTTCCAAGGAAAAACTATGGAACAGCTATAGTTGCTCTATGCTTTGCCAATCATTTGTTTCCTGTTGTTGGGTACGAATATTCGAGTAATGGGGATGAAGTAGTAAAGAAAAACTATTAATTATTTCATAAATTCCTTGACAGTTTTAATCACAGTTTGTGCGTCTATCTTTCCTCTGACTTTGCTCATGGCAATGCCAATCGCTCTATCCAATGTTATGTTTGGCTGAGTTATGACGTCTTTTATAAGTTTCTTTAATTCTGGTATAGAAATTGCAGTCAAGTTTAATTCGTTAATTGCGACATTTATGGAATTTTCAGCTTTCTTTGAAAAGTAAACTATTATTTCTGGAATGGCTTCTTTCGCAATTTTTTTCTTTTCCAGAGCAGCAAATAGCTCTAGGAAGTGCTTCTCGTTTAGATTTTTAACTGCAATTTGTTCTTTTCGTTCTAAGTCCTTTATAGTTTGCGTAAAAACACTAGCAACAATCGAAGGTTCTACTTTCTTGGTTTTTATAATCTTTTCAAACAAATCTAAGTATTCAGATCTTAGTATTTCATTAGCCAACTGGTCCGATAGTTTTAATTTGGATTTAAATTGCCCCAACTTTTTAGTCCATGGTTCAGGTAAGTTCTTTTTTAAATTCTCTATATATTCATTTTCAATTACAACTGGTGGTATATCCGTTTCAGGATACATCCTATTTGCTCCTGGTAATGGACGCATGAACTTGGTTGTCCCATCAGGTAAAGCCATTCTTGTTTCTTCTTTAACCTTTTCTGATAATTGCCTTTTAACCTCATTTTCGATTACTTTTGAAATCATTCCCAGTTCTTGCACACCTTTAATCTCAACCCTTGACCCTTTTTCTATGCTGACATTAACGTCTTGCCTAATGCTACCAATACCGGTTTTAGTTTTTCTAGTCGAACGACAAGTTATACCAATCAAATACGCAATCTCTTGAATCTCTT
>CAZERL010000069.1:0-4732 GCA_964514495.1 uncultured archaeon | reverse complement strand
ATAAGTAGTAACTTTACCTTTAGGTATTTTCTTTAGAAATGAAAGCGCATTGTGCGGTAGTGTTAACTTAAGGTTGGTGAAAAACTAAAAATTAAATCCTGAAAAACTCGGTTTCGTCGTCCCCTATTTTCTCTACAATCACAAAAGTAGCAGTAGGGTACAAGTCTTTGTAAAATTTAACAAATTCTAATGCAATGTCATATTTTGAGAATTTGGTTTTCATGCCATATGGATTTAACACTTCTTTTCCATTCTTGTCAAAAATTTTCACTATAAACCTCCATTCGTTAGTTCGGACATATCTCTGCTTTAGAAGCATATCGTAGTTTTTAGGCAACTCTATTCCTCCATAGTTCTTCTTAATAGACCTGTCTATAAGATCAAACCATCCATTTTCATGAGTAAAATTAAATTTTATTCCACACGCTTCGGCAGGAGTAATGCCATCCAAAGTTTCATGCGGTCTAAGAAAATTGTAGTAAACGAACCATCCGCCTAAAATTGCATTAGCCGAATATATTTTCTTCAGACCTCTCATTGGTTTCAAGCGATCTTTTAACGTACCATGCAATCTTTCAATAATATTATTAGTTTGTCTGGCTTTTAGACCGACAGAACTTATGTGGGTAGTATGCGGTATTCTCCAAGTTAAGAAAACTTTCTTTATAGCCTCTTCATATGCAGCCAAACCATCACTTACAATTACATCAGGTTTGACTAAAGACCTTTCTTTACTCTGTTTGAACAGCTTTGTGGCTTCTTCTATAGACCTTTCTTCAGACAATAACGTAGCTACCATGAATTTAGTCTTTTCATCGATAATCTCCCAGAACCACTTGTACTCACCTTCACATTTTATCATGGTTTCGTCAACGTGCCATTTGAACGATAATTTAGGTTTTAACTCGTCTACATAATTTTTAACCAAATTTGAGAATTTTATGACCCATTTCCAAACAGTAACCTGAGAAACATAGACTTGGTATAGTTTCGATACCTGCCTTTGTATCTTTCTAACAGATAAACCTTCAAAATACATGTCTAAAGCTGTAACAATGATTTGAGATCTTGTCCTCATTTTGGCGAAATTTCCATTATCAAGAAACTTCCGACTACAATCCTTACAGAAATACCACTGTTTGTCTTTGCATTTACCATACTTTATCGTGTTTTCCGAATCACAAAATTTACACTCCATTTATATCACATATGATATATTTATGTAATATCTAATATATAAATATTCCTGTTATATAGTATATATGATATACAGAGGTATCGAAAAGAATATAAATAAGATAATACTAATAGAATTCTATGAGACGAATATTAGTCAGCATACCAGACGGAACTTGGAAAATAATAGAGAGAAAACTTAAAGGTAAGATAGGCGAAAAAGACTCGGAGTTAATAAGAAATATAGTGTTAGCTTATCTCTCAGAAAAAGGTTACCTAAAAGAAGAAACCAGATAGGTTGACAACATGGATAAAAAATCAGGATTGAAAGATGTAGAAATAGTGGAAGAGATGGTAACTAGTTTAGTCGAACTTCTGGAAGAAAAAGGAGTAATTAAAGAAGGCGAATTTGACAAAAAACTGAAAGAGAGATTGAAAGATAGTTCGAAGTTGACTAAATTTGATAAATTGTAAGCCATTTATTTTTAGGTAACATAGTTAATTTCTATTTGATACACACCCTATGTTATTTACGTGTCCAACTAATATTTATCTAATGCACCAACATTCAAATCCGAATCGTCCCAATCTTTCTCAGCTTTACAAAAACTAGGTCCTGTCGATGGTTTATTTTCTGAAATTTCCCAATTACAAAATCCGTCATTATCTTTATCTACACATTTGATTTGATAATTCAATCCATTAGGAGGAATGATTGGTGTTTTTACATAGCCAATGACGAAATTGTCCATATTTGTATCATAAATCTTTCCATATCCTTTATCTTCCCACGATTCTCCCCAACTATTTTTTATTATCCAACAACTGTCCTTTTTCTTCAGATCTCATTGCTATCCAGTGCCCGATATAGTTTCGTGCACTTGCAAGAGTCCGAACTCTCGGAAACCGTCTTTTGCACCTCCAATACGTTTCGATAACGTTGTTGACGAGTCTGAAGCTTACCGCTTTCTCATGCTTCACTTCGTGATTGAACACCTTCGTAATCGCAAACGGGTACGCAACCATCTTGTCTGTTCGTATTGCCTTTGGCATGACATCTCGGACACAAAAAATTTTTCTTTGCTTTTCTAATTTTGCGCGCACTGATTTTTTTCTCCTAAGTCTTGATTTCAGGGCTGCTACATACTGAAATTCAAGGTTTGGGCGGGACGGTAAAAATAAACGTAATAAGCTTTTTCGATGTGCCAGTTATTAAATTATTCATATATACTTCCACTGGGTAGCTCCCGGCATTAACGTTCTGAGGGGCGGTGACGAAATAGCCGGGAAGAAAAGAGTCTCCAGGTGCCAAAGTAACTCGATTGTTAGAAGTAACCCAATTTACTCTCCCTGACCAACCCTGAGGCACCGTCAGAGTGAGTCCGAAATCGGAAGGATCACACGTGAAACCATCCTCGTTATAAAGGACTTCGGTGAAAAATTTTGTCTCGCCTGGATCTATGGACCACGGAATGGTGCGCGAATTATCTAACAAATCACGTATACAGGGCGTATCTTCTAAAATCACGTCAAATGTTATCCCGGAAGCATCTGCACTTATGACCGGTCCAATAGTAATACCGCCCCCTGGAACAGTAAAACGTTGACCTACATTCAATGTAACATCATTAAAATCGGCAAAATCATCAGATTGTGGACTAAAATCTAAAAGATTCGATATATGCCTACTTGTAATAACACCAATAACCTCCTCTACACCAGCTTTCCAATTCACGAGTAAGCCTCGGGTATTTGAAACAAAAAGTGGGTTGCTAAGTGATGCGTCAAAACCTAACGGTTGTCTATACTCTAAGTAAATCGGATACAATTCATGCCCCGGTACCTTAATCTTTGCGGCTCGAAAGCCGCTGTTCCCCTCATAAGGAGACAAGGTGTATCTGCCTGACGAAACGATAGTAAGTAGCGATGAGGAATCAAACCAGTTAAGAAATTCTTTAAAAACTGCATTAAAATGTAGAGCGCGGGAACCATGCCCCATTAAATCAAATGTATTCCCGTAGCCTGTTTCTCTACAATTTTTCCCAGCGCCGAAAGTAATGCCCGCGTCACACTCCCATAGCTCAGCATGATTCAACCCTAAACCATGGCCTAATTCGTGAGCAACCATATCATCAAAATCCGTCCATGTAAAAGGATGCCCTCGGGGATTCAAGCCTCGGGCATTAGCGCCGAGCTGTGACAATTGAAATGACTTACCCTTGATTTGAACTTGCTGAATACCACCGCCGGTAGATTTTTGCATACAAGGATGATTATAAACCAGCAGAAGATGCCGATAATTAGAGGGGTTGACACCGTTATTGATGATAAAATCTTGAATTTCAACCTCCCCAATAGTTGGGTACATGCACGTTCCTCCTGGGTCTCCTTCTCGGGATAGGGTATGCCACCCTAGTACGTTGCCGCCTAATATTGCTTTGCCGTACGACTGTTCCTGATAAAATTTTTGTACCTGACCGCCAAAAATCAACGATTCGGCTTGCTCCTTCGAAAATGGCACCGTTGAAGAATCTTGAAAGTTTAAAAGAACAACTAATAAATAGTAGATTTTACAATCTTTCCACTTCCCAGTAGAACATTCTTGACAGGAAGGTTCTGATATACCTTCAACAAAACCAGAAGCACAGTTTTCTTTCGTATCGTCACAATAAGGATCTGAAGATAAGCCATAAGTTTGGCATAATGACGATTCAGGACCTGTTGTTGGCTTGCTTACAGTTGCACATGCAAATCCACCCGTAGAACATTCCTGACAGCTATCTAAAGAAATGCTTTGTTTGTAATCGTTACCACACTTCTCTTTTTTATCATCGCAGATGTTATCTCCATAATAAGCTTTGCAAATAGGCGAGTCGGGTCCTTCTTTTGGTAAAGATTTTACTTTACTGCAGTCGTAACCACCTGTCTGGCATTCGTTACATTCTGGTATGGAGCCTGAAGCTGGATCATTAGGGTTAGTCGACTCGACATAGGCAGAACCACAATCTTGTTTAGAATCATCGCATATGCTATCTCCGAAGTATTGCTGGCAATAGCTTGGCTGGGCTAGAGAAGGTGTTAATGCCGTCAATACTATGACAGCAGACATTAAAATTATGAGATGAAAAACCTTTTCCATAATTATCTTCTCCTAATTACTCTTTCTGTAGATGATGGTTCAGTCATCACACTACCCCCACCAGAAATACCGACAAGTTGAGTACATTCTGCTGATGTAGGCTGTGTACCACATTCACTTTTCCATCCACCACCTTGACAGAAAATCAGTTTTTGACTATTACACTGTACAGAAAGTGCTTCACCACCGAATTTCCCTCCGGAAAAAAATAGCCAATATCCAACTAACCCAAGAACAGCTATGCCTAATACAAGTGCTATAATGTATGGTACTGCTACAGCTTTTGAATTCGACATCTTATAAATAAATTATCTTATGAAAATTAAAGCCCATGATTACACCAACTTTAAGTTAACAGAACCATAAATGGGTGACTTTAAATACTTAAAATGAGTAATCACTTTTTACTGCCTGGGC
>CAZERL010000068.1:0-4800 GCA_964514495.1 uncultured archaeon | reverse complement strand
AGCAAAAATAAGCCAAAATAAGCCTTTTCTACTCATCAAAAGCCCTAGTTTGCTTAGTCTAGTAAAACCATCGGAAGTCTACTGTCTCGAAAACTAGGTATACTCCCTAAATTAAATTTATTTTAGTGATTGAAATGACGAACTGCTTAAGATGCAAGTCAATAAGAATAACCAATTTTGTAGATGGATTTGGAGAGAAGAGAGTTTTCTGTAGAACTTGTTGGTTGAGTTCTCCACAAGAAAGTTTCATAAAATTCGGTGCTCAGAAGAGGTTGCATGAATTCGATGCTGAAACATACAACAAACCTAAGATATATAATTGGGGTGAGTTTTGATGGAAGAAATAGCTACAGCACATTTGAGCTTGTTAAATGACAGAGGTATTAAAAAATTAAGAGTGAATGTAATTGGAAAAAATAAGATTGTTGGGTATCTAAAACCATTTAATAATTTTAAGGAGAGGCGCCAACCACCTGGAGGTATTCCATAAGTCAAATTTTGAAAAGTCCTCTCCTTAAAATTTCCATCTCATCACGAGATACATATGTGCCTTTTCGTATGGATCTAGCTCAGCCTTGTCTAAAACTTCAAAGTGTTTTTCTAACTTTTGCAGGCATTCTTCGTATACCTGTCTGGGAGGCTTTACCACATCGATAGATTGTGATTTTATAGCCAACATAACTACACCATCATGTTTTAGGAATTTCTGTGCATTCCTTATAGTAATCTCTGCCTGGTCTGGAGATGCCACATCGATATACAATACATCAATTTTATCAAAAATATTACTTTCATATAATTCTGGCCTTCTTGCATCCCCTAGAATTGGTATCATATTTCCTCTACGTTCACAAACAGGAACAGCTTCTCTGAGACTTCGCTGGGATAATTCGACTCCGTAGATAATCCCATCATTACCCACTACATCACTGAAGAAAGATGCTGTTTTTGCTTCTGCCAATCCCAAATACAAAACTTTCTTCCCTTTTTCCAACGGGAAGATTTTCAAACCCTTTTTAAAGGCTGCAGTTGGCTTTGATGTGAAATAGTCCCAAATCCTGTACTCTATGCCGCCTAATTTTACTAATTCCTCATTCGTGCTTTTGAAACCCGGAACTAAATTTATTGTAGCAAACTTACCGTCAATATTGAAAATTCCTTCGAACTTAGTTTGTTTAGCCTTCATGGAATCATTTAGAACTTAATATTTCCTTGACTTTTTGCTGTAGATCTTGCTTTAGTTTATCAGCCTTGTATTTCTTTGAATAATAATCCATTTTGGCTGCCAACGATAATTTTGCAGCAAGAACTCTAGCCACTTTTCCTTTTAGTTTTTCTGGTGCATTTTGAATTAAAGGATGATTGAATAGCAGTCCGAATCTAGGTGAGCTTGATTTTCCTCTGGATTGAAGAAATCTAAATAATGCCTTTTCGGCGCCAAGCAATTGGATTGTTGAAGAGGCCATTTTCGATAATCTTTCTAAGCCTCCTCCCTTTGAAATCAATTTTGCGGCCAACATGGGTGTTGCCAGTTCTGTGAAATTCGGCGCGATCTCTTTAAGCACTTTCTCCAAGTAATCAGACGTGCCTTGACGCAATTTGTAAAGTCTGTTTATCTCTGTAGCGAAATTTTGTAAAATTTTTATATCCTCGTCATTGAAATCCGCCCCCATACTCTTGGGAGCCATCGTCTTCAACTCAGCATCATCTATATTCTCCCTCTTGCCAAACTTCTCAACAAGTTTAGCGAACTTTTCATTGCTCTCCACGGCCTTGTCCATCTCAGGGAAATGCATAGAATAAAACTCCCTCAGACGTTCGACGAAAATATTGATTGACTTATCCAACTCCTCTATAGCGCCATTGGCATGAGTAATAAGATTGTCGCGTCCAATTGCGGTTTTTATTTTTACTTTGGTCAATTCTATGTTTACTTTAGTTAAAAGCTGGTTGAATTCTGCCTGATTCCTAACGAATTTTTTGTCCAGCGCCAGCTGCCTCAAGTTATGTTTGATGAATACTTCTGTATCACTGTCCCCTTTCTTAATTTCGGTATAACCGTTGTTGCCCAAATGAGTTCTAACAAACCTTTCCTCGTCTATAAATGATATCTCGCTCTGCTTCAGCTTCTGGGCAATCCTTTCCGGATCCCTAGGGAAGGACTTGTAGAAAATTATTTTCCTGCTATCATCAACGCCGAAAACTCCGATAATTGTGGTTGCAATGTAAGCTCGCATAGTCTTTAATTTATCTAAGCAAACTTTATAAAGAGATCATGAAATTTGTCACTCCATCGATTTTGAAACAGGTATATCCAAAGAAACCCGATTGGTCGCATAAGGGACAGTATGGGAAATTGTTGGTGATTTCTGGGAGTGAAAGGATAACTGGTGCTGGAATATTAGTTGGTATGGCTGCGTTTAGGGCTGGTGTAGATACCGTATATCAAGCTGGTCCTAAAAGGTCTATGGACGTTGTTGCTAACTATTATCCTGCTTTTCTTACATTACCATTAGACGGAAAGCAGTTGGAAATAAAACACATGCTAGAAATTCTAGATTTTATGAAAGATATGGGAATTACTGCGGTTGAAATCGGCAATGGTTTGTGGAGGACAGAAGAAACTAGGAAAGCTGTTATAGAACTTGTTAAGAAAATTGATTTGCCTATGGTAATAGATGCCGACGCAATAAGAGCTATGAAAGATGCAAAAGAAGTTTTAGGAAGGAAAAAATGTGTTATAACGCCACATGGGGACGAATTTCGTGAGATTACTGGCGTTCGTGTTGTAGACATAACTTCAATTGATAAGCGTGTGAAAATAGTTCAGGAGCAAGCTAGAAAATTAAAAACTATAATTCTTTTAAAAGGCCACGTAGATATAATTTCTGATGGTGAACAAGTTGTCCTCAATAAAGTACATTCGCAACTAATGTCGAAAGGTGGATTTGGTGATACTTTGGCTGGAATTTGTGCCGCATTTATTTCAAGGAAAATAAATAAAGTGGGTATTTTTACTGCTGCTTGCGCTGGAGCATATATTAATGGTAAAGCGGGGTTATTGGCTATCAAAGAACATGGTATTGGTGTGTTGCCAACAGATGCTATAGAAGAAATACCTAACGTGGTGGAAAATGGTTGAGATAGATTTAGTCTCTTTGGGGATTTTGGTTGTAGTGATAGGAATCGCTTTGGTTTTTGTTGGAACTTTATCTCAGGCTAAAGGAAAGACAAAAGTTGAAGGTGGGGGAATAATTTTCATCGGTCCGTTCCCATTAATTGGCGGAGCAACAAGTGAACGTGCTTTCTACATTTTGATTGCGGCGTCAATAATATTTTTCATAATTTTCATCTTACTTAATTATCAAAAATAGGCGAGTTAATGAAACAAAAAAATCGAGTAATCATGCTGCTATCTAAAGACGAATCTCATATCATCAACAGAACTGACAAAGATTTCAACACGAAAAGTGGCATAATAAGGGCTAGTGAAATGAAAAAGGGTTTTGGTAAGAAAATAAAATCGCATTTGGGGAAGGAGTTCCTTATAGTAAAACCAACTGTAAAAGACATTTTGGAAAAGAAATTAGAAAGGTCTGCACAGGTAATTCTACCCAAGGATATGGCACTGATTTTAGGATATACTGGTATGAGAAACGATAGTTTAGTTGTTGACGCAGGCACTGGTAGCGGATATATCGCTATCTTTCTTGCAAATTATATTCCAAATGGGAAAATTGTAACCTACGAAAATGACAAAAGGTTCTTTAAAATTGCTAAAAAGAACATAGAACTTTCTGGATACAAGAACCTCAAGCTAAAGAGTGGTGATGTGACAAGAGGGATTAAAGAGAAGAATGCCGATTTGGTTGTTTTAGATTTGCAGGATGCTGACAAGGTTGTTAAGCATGCTTATTCTTCTCTTAATTATGGTGGATATTTGGTCGTGTATTCGCCTACGATTGATCATTTAACAAAAATCATAAAGGCTGTTAAAAAGGAAGACTTTATTGATATAAAAACTGTTGAAAATATAGTGAGGGAATGGCAGAGCGAACGAACTTTGAGGCCTAAAACTATGGGATTGATGCACACGGGATTTTTGACATTTGCCAGAAAAGTGGTTTGATGAAAAATGAAATAGTTAAAAGCCAAGAATCTTCGGAGCCAACAGAACCCACGCCAGCAATAACACCTGAAATGATAGAACGAACTTTCGAAGCGTTGGAGACTAGAGGCATGATATACTATTCCGAAGGTGGCGTGTACATTCCAACTGCTAAAGGTTGGCAATTGCTGATGAAGACTGGAATGATAAGTGAGGATATAATAGCCCATGGGAATCCGAAAATTACTGCAACTAATAAGTCGATGATCAAGATTACCAAAGGTAATGATGTTGATGACGCAACAATTGGTGTTAGAGCGAACAAATCATGTGCTAATTTTTCCGAAGAATTTAAAAGAGCAATCGAATCTAGCAAAGCATGTGAAATTAAGATAGAAGCTGATGATGAATTAATTGCATTTATTGCATATGGTTCTCCGGCATTGAAGTTGACTGATACTAATTACATAACAATAAACAAAACAGATTTTGTTGATGAGAAGACTGTTGCTATTGTATCGGATAAATCTGCTAGTGATTTGGATAGAGAGTTCGTGGAAAAATTGAAGAACCCTAATTCTAAAATAAAAATCACGATAGAAGTAAAGTAGGGGTTGTCGTCTAGGTTGGTCTAGGACTCAGCCTTCGGGAAAATAAGAAATAGGCTGCAACCCGAGTTCAAATCTCGGCGA
>CAZERL010000067.1:0-5009 GCA_964514495.1 uncultured archaeon | reverse complement strand
TCCATCTCTCTTTCGAGAGACTTCACCTTGGCCAGGATTAGATCGACGCTCTTCGGATCTTGCCCCAGTGATTTCCCGCCCTTTCAGACGGTGTCCCATTCTTGCGATACGGACGATTGCTTTCGCTTTGGTTGCATGGCTAAAACCACTTAACCTCACCACTGAGACAAACTCCCTGCCCCATGTTTCGAAACGGACGCTATGACCCTGTAAGCCGCCATTCGTTGCCTTCAGGCAGCACCTTTCGGGCCATAGCTGACAAACTCCATCTTGGTTTCAGGTTCTTTTTACCCGGATTTCTCCGTGCTTTTCAGCTTTCTATCACTATACTAGTGCGCTATCGGACTTAGTTAGTATTTAGAGTTGCCAGTTAATGCCTGGCAGATTCCCACTCCATATCCAAGGAATGGTATTCAGGATACTTGGAATCTTCTTTCTCGCATTCCTTTACGGGGCTATCACCCTCTAAGGCAGAGCTTTCCAGCTCACTTCAAGTCGGCAAGTTAAGAAGTACCCAAGTCCTACAACTCCACATCCATCCATAATTTCTTATGGTGTTCGGTTTGCTCTTTTCTGCTTTTACTCGCCGTTACTAACAGAATCTCTATTGATTTATTTTCCTGCGGGTACTAAGATGTTTCACTTCCCCGCGTTCCTCTTCCTTTCGGAATTGGCCGAAGCCAACGATTCGCATTAGGAAATCCCAGGGTCAAAACCTCCTTGCGGTTAACCTGGGCTTATCGCAGCTTGGCACGTCCATCGTCAGCTAACTAAGCCGAGCCATCCACCAAGTGGATACTGTTGACTAGACCTTTTGACCAGTTTGATCCTATGGTAGTGTCATCTTTTGGTTTCTTTTAGACAGTTCGCTCTTCATCTTTTCCAATCAGCGAATATTCTAATCATCAACCTCTACACTTCAACCCCAAGCAGCAATTCGGGATTTGCACTGGTCGGTGCCCTTATCATTAGTCCAAACCTAGCTCAGAAGGTGTCCATACCTTTGTCAAATCAGAAAATCTGACAATCATAGCTAAAGAAAAGGACCAATGCAGATTTTATTCTGCCATAAAGACACCGAACGCAAGACTATATTGTGGATTAATAGGATATAAAGATTTTGGTTGGGGGGGCTTTGCCCATAAAGTGATTTTCTGAATTGACTTTATGGGCAGATTTCATTTTTAAAATCTCGCTTGTATTCCAAGCTCATTCATACTTTGAATTATTACGCATATGTTATGGCATAATATTTTGCATAAAACTTCATTAATTTGAGAAACCCTAGCCTTGCTCCTAAGATTGGTACCGAATTTGGATTTTATCATATGGAAGGTCGTTTCTACATTGCTTCTTTTGTGGTAATTTTTCATGAACTCTTCCCTTTTAAACATGAAATAGTGGAACATTTTCCTCCATAAATAAGAACCTCTGGATCTTCCTGTGGCATTGGATCTAAACGGAATATACCCAGTCCCATTTACTTTACCTATAGATTCATAGTTTTCCCTTGACGAATAACCTTTGTCTGCGGAAACCTCATTTATCGTGAAATTTTGTGCAGTACGAGTTACAAGTTCTGGTAACATAGGCGTATCCGATACTTTGCCTTCTGTTATTTCGACGCTTGTAACGATGTTAGTTCGAACACCGCACATTAAATGCGCCTTGATCCATATCTTCCATTTGTTGCGCCTGCCATATTTAAAATCAAACCATCTGGAATATCTGCTTGTTGAAAATCCGCTAGAATCAACTGCAAAATCGGTCTCTACAGATTTCAAAGGAAGAGAACTTTGTTGTATAAGACCCTTCAGCACAGAAATGAATTTAGGATTTTTCAAATAATTAAAAATAGAATTGTAATGTGCAACTTTTGTTATGAAGCCTTTCTCTTTAGCTATTTTCATATCGCTTGTAAATCTTCTTCCAGAAAATGTAGAATATATTTTGAATACGGAACAGAATAGCATATCTGACAGAGAAAGTTTAGGTCTGCCAAAAGTATATTTAGGTTCTTCTATTGTTTTACATAAGTCACTCAGTAATTCCATGAACAGCGTCTTCTCTATCTGCTGGGCTTGATTATAAGCAACCCAATTTTGGGAATAAGTTTTCACTATTTCAAGTTTCGTCATACCATATTTATGGTACCATAAGATATATATAGTTTATGGTACCAAAAGGAATAAAAGTCTCGGTATCTATTGTTTTATAGAAGGTTATGAAGCTCCAACAGCATTATGCTTACAAGTATAAAGATAAGGTCAACTACAAGTATGTTTTAGTCGTACCAAGCGACATAGTAGAAAAGTTAGGATGGGGAATAGGCGAAGAATTGAAATTTACTGTAGACGGGAAAATACTAATTGTAAATCCGTTCGGTAGAATGTCTTATACCGATTTCAAAAATCACATTGAAAACATATTGAGATATAATCCAAACGGTCTTACATGGAATTCTATAAGGGATAAGATAGGCTTTTATCAGAAAGTACCTAACAATAAATGGGTAGCTAATTTAGAGAAAGATATAGGTTTAATTCGTAAGAAAATCGGGGCTAAAATGATTTGGAAATTGGGGCGGTAAAAATGCAATTAAAATTAATAAAAACGCTTTCGATAGATAAAATAAAACCCGATCCAGAACAACCAAGAAGAACCTTTGATAAGGAAGAATTGGAATTTTTGTCAAAAAGCATTAAATCTGGATTTCAAATTAATCCTATTCTTGTTGATGATGATTATCAAATAATAGTTGGAGAACGAAGATGGAGAGCACTCAAATCATTGGGCGTAAAGGAGCTAAAAGAGGGGGAGCATTTCAAAATTGTTAAAGGACTGCAAGAAAGGGAAAAAAGGCGAATACAATCTGACGAGGACATACTTCACAGACCTATAGATTTAGAGGAACGAGATAAGTTCTGGTACAAAATTTATAAAAAACATAATTTCAAAACTCAAAGGGAATTAGCAGAGTTTTTGAATGTAAGTGAGAAATTAGTTACTGATGCTTTTGATAGATTGGAATTGGAAAAACTTACGCAGCGTAAGTTTAAGGTATCGCCTAGTGTAATTACTGAAACTGTAACTTTGCCTATAAAAGATAGGATACAATTATTAAGAACAGCGGAAAAAAAAGATATCGGAAAATTTAAAGTCCGTGAATATGTAGAAGCTATTAAAAAATATTCTGACAGACCTGAGATAAAGTCGAGATTATTGAAAGGGAAAATAGAGCCAGAAAAAGCCAAAACTTTCGGATATGGTGGGGAAGAGTTATTGAAATTGCCTTTTAGATTGGACCATTCTAAGATGGTTTTAAGTGGAAAAAAAACTCAGACTTCTCGCTTTCGATTGAATGGGATAAGAGAAGGTGATACTGTTCAAGCAAATATATTCGAACCAGATTTTGCAAAATTGAAAATCCAAAAAATTGAAAATAAAAAATTGAGTGAATTTACAGAGAAGGACGCTGAACGGGAAGGAGACTATACTTTAGAAGAATTCAAAAAAATCTGGGAATCCATACACGGTAAATGGGAGCCAGAAGCAGAAGTCAATATAGTTCATTTCAAAGTTTTAAAACGGAGCTAACTTATGCTCATTGAAGATATGATTGTCTTGGGTCGTGGTTCTCCAGACAAATTAAGAGATGGTAGGGAAACCGTTTGTGTAGCGGGTTATTCAGAAAAATTAGGTTTTATCAGAATATTTCCAACAAAAATAACATCGCCATTAAAGAGATGGAATATCATCCAAGTAGAAGTAGATAGAGATAAAAGGGATACCAGAAATGAGAGCTGGAAAATTATTGGTTCTAAGAATGAGTGGAATAATCTTGATGAAAAAATAAAAGTTATAGGGCATGTTAAACCAAAAGATAGGAAAAATATTGTTGTAAATAAGATAAACAACTGTGTAAATACCATCAATAATGCGAAAGATAGTTTGGGTATAGTCAAACCTATTATAAGCCAAGTATACTTTGGCAAAAGAGAATACTATAATCCGTATATCCAGCAATCTTTAATGCGTTCAATTAAGGGTGAAGCACCTGTAAAGACAAAGGAAAATTATCCAGAAGTTCCACGCATTGGATATAGATGCTTAAATTGTATAGCTAAAAAAGGACACGACCAACAAGTGATTGATTGGGGTTTTTATGAATGGCTTAGGAAAAATCCCGATAAAAAGGAGCAAGTTTGGGAAAATGCAAAACTAGTCAATAACGAGAAGTCTGATATATACTTTTTAGTGGGCAACCAAATGGTTCATAGAAATTCTTTTATGGTAATTAGTGTTTTATCTATGCCAAAGAAAAATTCTAGTTGATATGAATGATGCAATACAAATTAATACCAGTTGGTGAACTGCCAAATTTTAATTATCAGACTTCTATGGCTGGTGAATTTTTTGTTCTTGCCCAGTTATTTTTAAGAGATTATACAGCTTCTCTCACATATGGACATGCAAAAAGTGTTGATATTCTTATATCAGTTAAATCTGGAAAGATGTTTAAGATAGAAGTAAAGACAGCTCGTCATGAAGTCAAATATGGCTCAGATAAAAGTAACTTTGGTCAAAATTATATATGGCAAATGAATGAGAAACATGAAAATAAAAAAGACCCAAATTTATTTTATTGCTTTGTGATATTAAGAGGCACAACACAAATACCTCGATTTTTTATAGTTAGAAGTAAAGAAGTTGCAAAATATGTGAAAAAAGAATATAAGTATTGGATAAGTTTGAAAAGAAAGAAAAAAGTGAAAAATACTGTAAGAAGAACTTTTAGGATAGGATTAAATGAAAAATCTCATGGATTAAAACCGATGGAAAATTATGAAAATAAATGGGATATTTTACCCAAATAAAAGATTGAATTTATCGCCTTGACTTTTTAGGCAGATTTGAGACTTTTTGTGTAGGAAAGACTTATTGGGCAAAGCCGATAAAACCGTTAACTTTATATAGTGGTAAAACAAACAAAAACCTTAAATAATTAA
>CAZERL010000066.1:0-5272 GCA_964514495.1 uncultured archaeon | reverse complement strand
GAAATGAACGCATCTCCCCAGCGGTTCTGGTAGGAAAATCCTGGAAAGAATACACCATACGCCACAATAAGCATGGCTATTACAACAATCATTTCCAAAATTGTGACGAAAGCTTTTTGTTTCATTTATCCCACACATTTATTGATAATTCTGCAAATGCCCCGTCATCAAATGCAACTATCCGTGTTATATTAACGCGGGTTTTTACAGACACTTCTTTAGGCGAGCATAAGGCAACACTCTTGGCAGGCGCACTGCTTTTATCGGTTAATTGGAGCAGAAAGCCATCTTTGATATCCATCAATTCAATAACTTTTTTATAGTCTGAATCATCTGGCGCCGAATTGCACAGGCCATTGAAAGCCGTTGCCTTGGCGCGTGATATTAAGTTTGTTTTGTTGGCTGTTTCATCAGCCAGGCCCAATCTTTTTGCATTTGGCATATCTGTATGCCAATTTCCTGGATGGCCTGCATCATTGATTAAAATTTGTGAAATTTGATAGGCCTCCGACCTCAATCGTTGGACGTTTACTTCATCTGAATAAAAAGGCAAAAGGGTTATCAACCTGAAAAATAAAGAGGAAACAAAAATCACAAATACAATTAGCGAAAAATAAAAGTCGTACGAAAGTTGGGCTTTCATTTTTCAGACTCCCATAAGCTTCAGTTTGACTAGAATGCTGAACGACCCCATAGTTATTCCAACTAAAATCAGACTATGCTTCAGTCCAGCTATAATAGAATTTTCACTGATCTGCCCGGCAACCAGGCCTGAGAATAATGATTGTACCAGTGCCATGTAGAAGAACAATGAGGTATAGTAGGACGCAGAAGTGCTGGGATTTATAGAGAAGTAAATTTGGGATGTCCCTTCAAACAGTCCGCATACATTGCAGGTAAAACCATCACAGTAATCGCAAGGATTAGCCAAGCCTATGCCCCCCCCAACCAAAGATTCGCTGGAAACTTGGAATATGGGAATCAGCAGCCTGTTTATCATAACAACGATTACTATAAAAATCATGGAAATGGCGTACATGAGAACAACATACTGGTCCAGCAAACTTTTCTTCTCCTTTTCAGAGTCCTGTAACAGTGTTGCATTGTCAGCCACCGATTCCAACGTAGAGACAACATCTCCGCCGGAAACAAAGGACTCCCTGATTATCTTGATGGATGTGTAGAGCCTTTTACTGTTTTTAAGCCTTGTTGCAAATTGGTTTAGAGCTTTATCCAGAGGTATGCCCCATGTTAGCTGGTGTGCAACCTTCTTTACTTCTTCAGACAGTTTTCCATAGTTTATTTTACTCGACGCAATTATCGTTTTATGGAATGCAATGCCTGAACGTAAATTCTCTATAAGGTCCCTCAAAAATAGCGGGAACTTTTCCTCCATTTCCTTCAGGTCTCTGTAGCTTTGATACGAGATGAAGAATTGTGGTGTTGCAATTACGAAAGTAGACAAAATAATTGCATTTCCAACTATACCTATGTCACGGGTTAGCGACGATAGTGATATCAATGCAGAAGACACGAGCGTTGAGATTAACAGAAACCTCAATCTTCTTGACAGCTTGATTTTGATTTTACTCACCGCCAGGCGTTGACGTACGTATAAGGAATATAAAAGCTACTGATATCAATGGCAATAAAATGAAGATTAAGAAGAATTGCAGGAAAATCACATTTCCCTGCACCCCGCCTATCCCAGTGATTATTGCAGTCAGAATCGTAAAGAATATGGTCCCAAGCACGACACTTGTTAGGTAAAGCTCTATATATATAGTCAGGGTATGGGAAAATTCATAAATTCTTCTTCTGTATTCCGCCATAAATGTCGCAGACTTTTCCCTCAAGTAGATGGTTAAGTCCCCACCAACTCTGAATACAGATAAAATCCCCCAGAGCAATTCTGTAAGCTTCTTCGACGGCGTTCTTTCCATCTGCCTTTCTATGGCTGTGTCCAAGTCCAGCCCAAAAGCCTTGATGTCATTGACCATCTCCGCCGTTTCTTTGGTCACTTCCCCGTATCCGCTGAACTTCGAGAAAATTTCAAAAGTCTTGTGCAATGGAAGCTTGGAGCCAGCGACCGTTGAAAGATAAAGGGATGCGAACGGCAGGTTGTTGTCTATTTCTTTCGCCTTGCTTTGCATTACAAATTTCGGATAATTTATCGCAACGGTAAAAGTTGCCATGGAAATTATCAGGGATATTGTAACAGATGTGATGAATGCAAATAGAAATTCTTGGACCAGATAAGCCAAAATAAACGATAATGCTGGTAAAATTATTAGGAAAATCAAAAATGATTTTAAAAGCGTTTTACTTATGTATTCCTGAGCCGAAACCTTAATCTTAGATTTTTTCAAATCGGATTTCAAATCCGTCAGGTAATAAGCTATGGTTTCGCTAATCGGTCCGAATAAAATGAAGGATAACCGGGAATAAAAACCCATTTAACCTTCACCCATTACAGCCGCTAATACACGCTTAGGATTGGCATAATACATGTCTATGACTTCATGCACACTTTTGTAGTTTGTTATGCCTTTCTCTTGCATCCAGCTTAGAACCAATGACCTCCTTTCCAATTCATCGACAAGATCTTGGGGCTTCAACCCAGCAGACTCAGATATCTTTTGCAAAAGTATGCTCTTGCCTGACACTTGGAACACATCAGCCGAATGATCCCATTTGAAAACTTGGTTTACAACAGGTTCTGATGCAGCCGCATCAAATCCGACCATTTCCAGAACCTCGTTCACTTTCCTGACATATCTGTTCTTATGCCTCAGTCTCAGGAGAAATACTATTATATCCAAACTGCCCATCAAGGTTTTTGGCAGAGATATAGGCTGCGTTACCAGTCTGTCTACCAACTTACCCAAGTTTTCGGCATGTATAGTTGCCAATGAAGGATGACCGGTTGCCATTTGCTGGAATAAAATATACGCTTCTTTACCTCTTACCTCACCTACAATTATGTAATCTGGTCTTTGCCTCAGACTTTCCCTCAGCAAGTCGAACATATCAACCTCTCCTACCTTGCCAGTTTCTGTGGAGATGGGTGTCCTTGCAACAGTTGGCACCCAGTGCGGATGCGGCAGCCTTAGCTCTGCCGTGTCTTCTATTGAAATGATTTTCTTCTCAGGTCTTATGAACAAAGACAATACATTCAGCAGACTTGTTTTACCGCTTGCTGTCCCCCCCGAAACCAAAATACTTCTGCCGAAGTCAACAGCCAGCCATAGGTAAGCCAGTGTTCTTGCGTCTATTGTACCGTAGTTCAGAAGATGCACCGGAGTCAAGGGTTCGTCAGTGAATTTTCTGATGGTGAAATTGCTCCCGCGTCTTGCTATGTCTGTAGCCAGCGTGGCCTGCAGCCTGCTGCCGTCAGGCAAAGCGCCGTCAATCAAAGGCTGCGCTACTGATATGGATTTTCCGGAAAATTGTACCATTCGCGCTATAAATGAATCCAGCTCATCACTGTCATCAAAAGATATGTTGGTAGCAACCGAACCCAACACAGGATTCCTATGGTAAACAAAAATTGGTATACCCACGCCATCGCAGCTCACATCTTCTAGATTTTTGTCCCGCATGAAAGGCTCTATCCTCCCAAGCCCTATGAAATCCCTCTCTATGTAGTATTTCAGGATGGATTTTTCCGTTGGTGTAATTTTGAACTGGAAATAATTTATCAGGTCACTAATCTGCCTGCTTAGGTATTCGCTCGCCTCAACCATCTTTAGTTTGGAAAAGTCTATGTCCAGCCTCTGCCCCATCAGCTCCTTTACTTTATTCAAAACCGCGCCCAATTTAGGAGTGAGCTTGGGTTCTATGACTTGATAGGTGTAACTGCTGGATTTAGCGTCCCAAGATATTTTCGCATATGCAAAGATAGGCTCGCCCTTTTTTGGATTGGACGGAATCAAGGGATATGCCATTGCAGCAATCGGTTTCTCTTCTTCCGGAGCTAGTTTGCCAAATTTAACCTTCTTGGCAAATGCCGGTATTTCTATGCCGCCTTCTGCAGGTTCTGGCTTGGGGTGTCTTAAGGTCATTTCAAACGGCGCTTCAGGCCTTATCGGCAACGGTTGTTCGGCGGTCACCTTGACAGGTTGTCCATAAATTCTAAACCCCACTTCACCAGAAACTCCTGTGGATCCTGATGGCATTTCATCAAAAGTCTGAGCCCCTGTACTGGCCATGGCAACTCCCATTCTGCCAGAAGCTTCAAGCTTCAAGTAGCCTTTTTTCATTCGCCTAACCAAAATTTTGCCCAAATGCAACCATCATCACTATTTTATTTTTGTTTTTTCACTATGTAAATCTTATTGGTTCAGGGTTTGTAAGTTAAGTTGAATTCCTGTTTTCTTGAAGTATTGTTTAGTTTCAAGACTATCGATTTGGATGATGGCGCATTTCCAATCAGGACAAATGACTCGTTTAAATTATGGAGGCTTGCAGAGGCATTGCCGCCCCCAGGTTCGGAAGAGACATGCAGACCTGTAGCTGTCGAAAAATTCAAGGATGTTAAATAATTTGCTGTTATGCTTTGCAATTTCAGCGAATAGGTTGTGAAATTGCAATCTTTGCAGTTACTCGCCATTGAAATGGCTATGGATGAAATATAGCTGCTAATCAATTCCCTGCTGGCTTCCGCCACATCTTCTCTCAAAACATCAGAGTGGAACCGGAAAATTCCCCCGATGGTTATAAACAACCCTAGTCCAATCATGAAGAACAACATGAACTGAACGACTAAAGACTGGCCTTTCATTCTAAAAGAATTTTCATTTCGGGAATAATTAAGGTTTTACCAGCTATGGAGACTTGGTTGATGGATTGCCTTGAAATTTTTATTTTTTTGCCAGTAGATTTATAGCTGCTAGTTTCGTGCTTCAGCAAATCTATTTTATAGCCTTTTGCTGTTGCTGGCTCTGTCAATTCCCTGAACCAAACTTTGTAAGTTATCTGATAACCATCGTGGATTGTCTCTGCCTTTGCACAAACTACGGAAGATTTGTCTTTGCCAAGTATGCCAGATGATGGCGGGCAGGTTGCTCCGGGCGTTAAGGATACGAAGCCCGCTTGAGTGGCGATGTTGGATACTTTGCTGAAGAAGGTGAAGTTTATTGAATTGTTTTCTCGGAAATCTGCGGACGGACTTGGGTTGCATGAAGGCAACTCTCCTGTGGAACATGGGTTGATAACCCAAATTCCAGTTACATCCATACTAAAAGTTTGTTCACCGCCGTTGTTCGCTATA
>CAZERL010000065.1:0-5592 GCA_964514495.1 uncultured archaeon | reverse complement strand
TATTACAACATCGAATGCACCAGTTCTAAATGCGTTTGATATTAAATCCGTTAAAGTATGACCAGGCATAATTTAATTTTGAAGATTAGATAGAAATAGATGATTCAGGTCCGATTGTATTTCTACCACATTCTAACCCTTTGAGTTCTGGTAAGTTGGCCTTTTCTATAATGTATGAAGGTAAGCCATGAAATTCTACTTTTGTTGGCAATGTGCCTAGAGGTGTCCACCATTGATGTTCAAAAATGGCATATACATAGAAACCTAAAATTATGGAAACAACTAGAAGAACTAATAAACTTGGCCCCATTCTCATTCCCTCTAAGGGTATGTTAGTTTCACCACGAGGAGGAGTTACAGCTGTAGCCCATATCATAGTACCTAGCGGTATTATAAAAATCCACCACCAATTACTCCAACCAAAAACTAAAATATAAGCTGCTAGGAAGAAATCAGTTAAGCGCCTTATATCACTTGTATGTTCTCCTATATTTACCATGAAAAGTAAAACTCTTACCACGATTCCCAGAATAAAAGTGAGTGGGTTGATGAAAATAAACGGGTCTTGGTGGAGTAAGAAGATACTAAGAGCAAGACTTATCAACAATGCAATTCCGAAATTTTTTACCAAGCCTGTAGGAGTTTCACCTGCTCTTTCCACCTCTTTGCCACGCCAACCTAATCTAGGTCCTCCAATCAAGCCAAGAATAACTGAAAACAAGATAAGTCCAAATACTGTATTTACTACTAACGGCAATATCTTCTCTGCTATTAAACAAAATCTACATTCAGTTGTTGTGAGAACTGAGCATTGCTCTGGTAAAAACCCGAATAATGATGTAATTACTCCGACTACAGGTGGTTCTAATACAGGTGTTGTGACAATTGATTTGAGAATAGGAAGAAAGACGATAGAAACTATGAAAAATGCTATAACTCCGACTAGTAAGAATAAAATCAGAAGTATTATCGCAACTTGCCCTTTCATTGCATCACTCTACGAGAAAACAGGGATTGTCAGCTAGTAGCAGGGTAGGTTTTAAAAGGGACAATTCTCCAGTCTGTGTTAATTCGTTATAAAATGTCCATACAATACCTATTGAAAATAATAGAACAGCCAGTCCAAGCATTGGATGTAAAGGGTGAATTGCATACAGAAAAGTCACAACTACAACAATGGAAAATACTAATATCAATATCCTATGCAATTGACCGATGCTAAGGAAAAGCATGCTTACTTCTCTAAAATGCAACATTAACAATGCCAAGATTAATGAAACTAAAATGGCAGCAAAATAGAATGAAGGCGCTACATGTTTGACATCCAAAGGCTGTTGTTGTCCTTCTCTAGTTGTAGGTAACCCACCAAACATTCTAAAAATTATAAACACCATTGCGAAGTATATCAACCCAAAGAAAAACGCAAAGGGAAGTATCTTTGCAGTACCAAGGCATGCTATACAGTCTGAACTGCTTATAGAAAATGTGCAAGCTTGCGGTAATGGACCTATGATTGCTCTCAATAAACCTCCGGAAATTAGGTCTGTTTGGGCTATTACAACTGGTAATAAAATTAAGAAAGTTAAAGTAAAGGAATTTAGAACTCTTTTCATGAAACCAACTAATTAATTATTTAGTAGATAAAATGTAAATATTACATACAAATGCCTAAGTCAAATTTACTCTCTCCTAGTAATTCAGGTAAGAAGCCAGATCCTATATCACCTCTAAGGACAGCAAACATCAAAAACCAAAGAAATGATAAAACAATACCAGCTAGATTACCTGCAGCTCCATGGAAAAAAGAAGAGGCAAACATTGCAATTAGTATACCAATAAGTATTACGATAAACCAACCACTTAGACCGCCAGCGAATGATGCAAAATTACCCCAAAGGAATCCCATCAATACTAATAAAGTACCAAGAATACTAAGCATGGTCACAGGATTGGCACCAGCCTGCGTGTGCAGAACTGCATTCAATATCCTTGACGCAAATAATGCTAAAACTGTTATTCCCATTAACCATATTAAACCTCCAATCCAATCTACAAAACTAGATATTCTTGACAATGCACCACCTATAGCACCAACTTGTAAGGTAAGAAATGCTAACGCTATAGAAATTAAAATAATTCCGACTTGAATACCTGGTACAGCTCTAGGTGCAGCTCCTTTAAGAAAATATCTTATTCCGTATGATAAAATCAAATAAAACACACCAAAGAAAAATGCTAATGGCAACAACTTAACATAACCTAAACAGTGTATGCATACAGAGCTAGTAATGTCCGAACAAGCGCTAGGCAAATTTCCTAATAAGCCTCTTAAAATACCTACAGTAGCTTCTATATCCGCCTGAGCAAATGCTACAGGTAAAATAAATAAGAAGCTTAAGATTATAGTTTGAATATTCATTGTTAACCTCTTTACTTGTGCATATTTCTTATTCTGACTCTCTTCTTCTAAACCTTCTAAATATATTAACAAGACCAAGCAATCTCATACCTGCCCCATGGTAGGTTTGCCCACCACTTAGTCCATAAATTTTTTCTGAATAATCTTCTATACCCAACCCACCAAATCCCAATCCGCTTTGAGCTTCTCCAAGTCCCCCTCGAATACCTCGTGTACCAGCTCGATAAATTTGAGTTAACGGTCTTCTTTCCCTTTCTGCTTCCTCAGATGTTATAGCACCCCTTCTTTCCATCTCAGCTAATTCTTGGAGGTGATGATACGCCCTTATCGATCCACCAAACCTTTCTACAGATTCTCCAGCACTTTCAGCTACATTTCTACCATAAGCTCCACTACGCCCACCACCATACTTTGCCCCAGCCCAAATCCCCTTACCACCATATTTAGCTACTCCAACAAGCCCCCCCCCAATATCGCCCCATCCAGGTCCTGTATATCTCGGAAGACGAGGTCCTCTATATCTAATCATACCCACACCAACTAAAACAATACCTATGACTAAAATGACCAAAAGTATTAATTCTACTACCATACTATCTAGAATTAATTTCTATTTTTAACTAAAAATAACAAATCTTAGCTATGGTATACATCTACTTGATTTTTATACTACTGTTGTTGTGGGCAATCGATGGCTATCTCACGCTTAGAGTTTTTAAGAAGTACGGCTCTGATGCCGAAGAGAACCCTATACTCAAACAGCTATTGAGACATAATGTAAAATATTTTTTGCTGTTTAAAACAATAGATGCAATAGCATTCGTCTTGATAATTTTCCTAATAATCAACAGAAATGAAATAGCCGCTACAGGACTTTTAACCAGTTTCATAATTTTGTATTCTTATGTTGATTGGAGGAGTTATCAAGTCCTTAAAAAAGGGAAAGACTGATTAGTAATATCTCAAAAGAATAATCTCAAACAATTTTATTGATTTCAGCGATCTCTTTGACCGTATAACCATTGAAGCGGCGATTCTTGACGTACCACGGCTGGACCAGATCCGGATGGTGATGCTGAATATGCTTTTAAAGCCTCTGCCCTCTTATATTCGGCATAACCTTGATCTCCCAATCTTCTTAATAATTCTTCTTGCCCCATGGCTTCTCTAATAGCTGCCTGAAGGCCATCAATAGCTTGTTTATATCTGTCAGTAAGGTCATGCCTAAGATCAAAACCTTTAACTCTATGGCTATAATCCTTGTGGCTATCATTAAATCTTTGTAATTCATTTTCTACAATATGCTGTTTGGTTTTTTCTGCCGACTCCTTCAACGTATATTGCGATGCTACTCTAAAAACAAGATCATAAAAACCTTTCAGTAACGCTTTAACAGATTGACTAATGCCTACTACAGGGTCTTCTTCATATCTTCTAAAAGGTGCTAAAATATGCGATTCTGCTTTTTTCACAGTTTCTTTAGCGTCTTTAACATGCCCATTTATAATAGTTTCGAAATCATCAGTTGGTATATTGGGAGCTAAAAACAGCTGTGCATAAATTATCCCTAACTTACCCATACGAGTTTCAACTCTTCCCTCCTGATCTGAACGTGGGACATTTGCTAATTCGGTAATTTCTTCCTTATCTTGTTGGAAAACAGTAGATATAGGGAAATTGAATCCTGCTTCACCACAAAAATAAACGTAAACAGTACTTCTGTTAGGCGCGAACCAAAAACCGCCCCATGTCCCTAAACTATAATCTCCCGCCAATTTACCAAAACTATGAAATATTATAGGTATGTCAGGTCTATGTATTGTCATTCGCGTAGGAGGAAATGGGAACCTAGAAGCATCTCTGGTCAATTTTGGCCCATTGATAAATGCATGTTCGATTATAGCATCTTGATAGTCTTGACTTAATATTTGTTGAACTGTTTGCTCTTGAGGAGTCGTCACCATAAATATCAGTTGAATATTAATGTTGATTAACTTCTTAAATTTTATGAAATCTTAATCGATTAGATTTTTATGTCTTGTGATTATAAAGCCTTTAAAGGTGAGATGTAATGTTATCTTCTACGTTCTCTCCAGCCTGGCATCATACTATCAAGTATAGCCGATAATTGCGCATAGTCACCTTCAAGTCTTTCTCCATAAATCCCCTCGCCTCTATCACCACCTGGATCAAGACCTCCTCTAAGCCTCCTAGTCCCCTGTTCATAAAAAGGCTGCAAGTAAGCCAACGCATCTCTAGCCTGTAATTAAAATTCTAATTTTATCTTCAACTTTTGAATCTAATTTAAATACTCCCAAATGTTAATATGTACATATGTCACTAAGGCTGGAGATAGACAAGGAATTGGAAAGGAAGTTCAGGGAATTGGCCATGCGCAGATACGGTTTTACCAAAGGATCCATTAAAAAGGCCGCTGAAATGGCAATTAAAAGATGGACAGAGACAGCAGAAGTGGGTAAAAAAGAGAAAAATGATAGCATTGCAAAATCACTAAAGTTATTAGAGACTGGAATTAAGATGGGTAAATTTAAATTTAAATCAAGAGACGAACTTCATGAAAGACATTGAAGATGAAATATGTTTTGATACAACAATACTGGGTTACGCCTATGACGAATCCTACGAAAATGAAAGGATAATATGCAAAGAGCTTGTAACTAAAGTATTTCAGGGAGAAATAAAGGGTGTTGTCAGCAACCAAATACTGGGAGAACTGTTCAATATACTCACAAATAAAATCGAGAAACCTATAGAAATAGAAAAAGCAGAAATTATTATAAACAGTTTCATAGAATCTGGAAACTGGATTAAACACAACTACGATTACAATACGATTAAATCTGCAATCATGTCTGTTAAAATAAATAACTCCCCTTTTTGGGACACCGTTATAGCAGAAACAATGAAAGAAAATGGAATCTTAAAAATTTATACAGAAGATGGAAAACATTTCAAGAAAATACCGGGAATTAAAGCCGTCAATCCATTAAAGGCTTAGGCTTCCCTCTTAAATCTTTGCACCAAATCACTAAGCGCTCTAACGCTCTCTATAAGCGCAGGAAGTGTTTCTCTGAAAATCTTCTCCAGACTACCAACTCGTATATTAACATCGCCAACAGTCTCGGTAAAATTGTCAATCCTACTTATAATCT
>CAZERL010000064.1:0-5783 GCA_964514495.1 uncultured archaeon | reverse complement strand
GATGCAGGGGGTGAGATTTGAACTCACGAAGGTACTAAACCACTAGCTCCTGAAGCTAGTCCGATTGGCCAGGCTACGGGACCCCTGCTTATTCGTTAACTTCTTTCAAATCCTTATGTGTATCTATCGATTTCCAATTGCATTCGTCATTTATTAAAAATGCGTATAGTTCACCTGTTTTTACAAGCTTCGGATAAACATCAGTCTCAACATCACCATTCTTTGGAAATATTTTTAGTAAATCTTTTGACATAACTGTATATCCAGCATTAATCCACTGGTTCATCTTAGGCTTTTCAGCGAAATTTTTAATTTTAATACCATTTCCTGTTTCCTCTATTTCTACAACTCCAAAAGGGTTTCTAGGTCTGACAACTGATAAGATTGCTTTACTTGTCTTTTGAAATTCTTCTAGCAATTTATCCAACGGAAAATCAGTTATAACATCACCATTAACTAAAACAAAATCATCTTTAATGAATTCTTTAGCATTGCAAACAGCACCAGCAGTCCCAAGTTTCTCTTTTTCTATGGAATAAATTATATTTACCCCAATTTTTTTCCCGCCAGCAAAATAATTCTTAATCTCCTTACTTTTGTACCCACATAGAAGGACGAACTCATTTATACCATACTTCTTGATGTGATTTATTACATGTTCTAAAATCGGTTTACCTTTAAGTTCCAACATCACCTTAGGAATCTTTTCTGTATAAGGCCTTAATCTTTCCCCCAATCCACCGCATAAAATCACTGCCTGCATTCATTTCACCATGAAATCTATACAAATCTTCCATTGCCTTGGACTATAGGGCAACACTTTCCTTTTATTTATAACCATATAAGCCCTCTTCAACCTTTTTAACCCTTTGTATATTACCTCTAATGTCTTAGAAAACAAATCTTCTTCTTCACCTATGCTGTAGAAATTTACAATTCCACCTTCTTCCTTAAGACATTTGACAGCTGTATCAAGAAACTTGTGCGCATCTAGAGGCAAAGGCATCAGCACTCTATCACATTTGCCATAAAATTCTTTACAAACTTTATTGACGTCATCCTTTATAGGAACTATTTTATGGGATAGTTTGTTTATCCTCACATTTTCTAGCGCATATTTGTGTGCGGCGGAATTCAACTCTACCGAGTAAATTTTATTGATGTTTGGTTGTTTTTTTGCGATTGCTATGGGTAAAACAGCGATTCCTCCAAACATTACCATAATGGTCTCATTAGGCTTAACTTGTTCTGCAACCTTCTGTCTTTCTGTAGATTCCCTTGGAGAGAAATAAACTTTTCTTGGATCTACTTTTAATGCATATCCGAATTCTCTATGCAAAACTTCTGTATTCTTATCGCCTAAAATTAACTTGTATCTTCTTTTCCTCAATTTACCCTTTCTGGCAGAGGCTTTCTCAATAACAGATTTTACATTTTTATTTTTTGCCATTATTTCTTTGGCGATCTCTTTTTTCGGTTTCTCGAGATATTTCGGTATTTCTACAATAGCTACAGCCTTTTCCTTGGATCCAATAAAATCAAAGCTTACCATCTGTATTCACTAAAATAAAAAAGATTTAAGCATTGATTAACTTTTGTAGTGTATGCTTACGTTAATTGGTTTGGGCTTGTTTGATGAACTTGATTTGACGTTAAGGGGTTTGGAAGCTGCTAAAAATGCGGATAAAATTTACATAGAACTTTATACAGGGAAGTGGAGTGGCAGTTTGGGAAATTTGTCTGCGATGGTTGGCAAGTATTTGGTTGAATTGACTAGAAGTGATTTGGAAGAAAATTCAGACAAGATTGTAGAAGAAGCAAAAGATAAAGATATAATTATTCTTGTGCAAGGCGATCCTCTGGTAGCGACAACACATGCATCATTATTAATGGAGGCAAGAAAGAAGGATGTTGAAATCCAAGTTTTGCATAACGCGTCGATATTTTCTTCGATTGCCGAAACAGGCTTGCATATCTATAAATTCGGGCAAGCAGTTACAATACCCTTCCAAGATAAGACAAAAGGAAAATTACCTCAATCAATTTATGATGTAATTGCTGGCAACAAAGAACGTGATTTGCATACTTTGTGTTTGCTAGATATAATCGGTGAAAAGGGCGAATATCTGAGTGTTAGTGGCGCATTGGAGATTCTTTTAAAGTTGGAAGAAGAAAATGGAAAAGAAATTATTACAAAAGATGGCAAAGTTGTGGTTTTCAGTGCTGGAAAGGTTTCAAAGATATTTTATGGTGCAGTCAAAAAACTGCTGAAAAAGACTTTTGAACTGCCAGCGGTTATAGTCATACCAGCTAAACTTCATTTTACTGAAAAGGAATATTTAGAATTGTATGAAATTTAAAATAACTGGTAAAAATATCCTGCAAGTTATTTTGTTTATTCACTTGGGATTAGCACTATTCGACTTGAGGTTTTTAATCATACCTTGGGTTTTCATCCTAGGCAATTTATGGACACTTTATACAAACCCTTTAGGGGCACAATGGGTTCCAGCGGATCTAAATAGAATTAGAAGGATGTTGGAAATTGCCAAGTTAAAACATGGAGAAGTCCTGTACGATTTGGGTTCCGGAGACGGGAGAATTGTAATCGAGGCAGCACGATCCTACAAAGTCAAATCAATTGGTGTGGAAATAGACCCTATTCGAGTTTTGTTTTCTAGGCTAAAGTTGATATCTCACAAACTGGAGAATATAGCACAAATTAGATTCGCAAATTTATTCAATGTTAATTTAAGTGATGCAGATGTAGTTACTTTATATTTACTTCCTAAAACCATCAATAAATTGAAGGCGAAGCTTAGTAGGGAACTTAAAAAGGGTTGTCGCATCGTGTCCTTACAATTCCCTATAAATAATTGGAAACCGATTAAAGTCGATAGGAAATTTGGCATATACGTATATAAAATTTAGTCTCTATTTCGATACCCAAGAAATCAAAAGTACTGTAAGAATTATAAAAGCTAAAATTACAATATCCTGCATAGACACACCAGGTATTACGGCAGCAGATCCTCCCAGACCTAATGCTTGCAATCCTCCACTGTTGATAAACACACCAAGTACAACAAGTCCAAGAATAATTGCGCCATATTTTCCAATCTCGAAACCTCTTCTTTCAGTCGGAACTTTATTACCCTGCTTGTCAATGGCATACAAAACAGGTCCTATCGTCTCACCTAATAATATCAGAACTATAATACCTACGACAAAAGTTACTAAAACTATTGTGGTCTGTGTAAAGAACGTTCCAAAGAATTTACTTACACTAACTCCGGCAGGCGTGAATCCTATAACAAACAATGCTACAGAAAATGCAATTATAGCATTTAGTGCATTCGGCATTCTGCCAGGCTCGCCAAAAATTCTAGCCCTAGACAGCAATCCGTACAACAAAGCAAAAGTAATCAGAAAAGGCAGATAGAATGCAAATATCCCAGCTTGTTGGGCTGCACTGATTAACGGATCGAATATACCCATTTTCAAACCTTTTTAATAGATAATTGACAACAAAAAGATAAATATATCACTAACTCTTCTTCTCCTCCCCACTCATACCCAAGGCTGCTATACCTAATACAGTTACAGCTAACAACACAACAACTATTATCGTCAAAATTACATCTTGTGGTATAACCCCCATAACAGTCTGTGGGAAGAATACATCCAACAAACCGCTTGAAATCACAATCCCAATTGTCAAAAGACCGCCGAGAATTAAAAGTGAAACAAACATATTTCCTTTAAACTTCTCCTCTATAACCTCTCCCAAACTCTTCTTAAGGAACATGCCTGATACAAGCAATCCAACCATTACTGTTAATAGAACCACTACACCGCTAAAGAAGAACTGGGCTAACTGTTTCTCTATGTTAACACCAAGCAATACAGGATATGCCCAAACCATGAATGCCGCTACTAAAGCAACTACAGCATTAACCGCTACGTTCCTCTCTGGCGGACCAAATATTTGACTCCTTCTAAGCAAGCCATAGAATATTGCAGCAGTTAATATGAATGGAAATAAAAATTGGAATGCTCCTATATCCCTTAGCCTTCCTATTACAATTTCAAACGGTGATGCCATTATTTATCACTATTTCTTCTCTTCTCCTACTGCCATAGATGCTATCATAATTATAATTACAAAAATAATTAGTCCTGCAATAATTAATATAACATCCATAGGCGATTGCGGTCTTTCGCCATCTATAGTCTGGGTAAAGACACCAACCAACCCGCTTGTTACCAAAAGGAGGAAGGCTATTCCGATGAACAGGTATACTTTGTTTGGGCTAGCTAGCTTTTCCGTCAGCATCTTCGGGAAGTCCGGATAGAACATGCTTGCAAAGATTAAAGCTAGGATAAAAAGCAAGCCAATTATTGATAGTTGTGTGAAGAACGCTGATAATTCTGTCCCGAAGGTAAACCCAACCAAAACAGGGTATCCGAATATAAGGAATGCAACTGAAAGCGACACTATAGCTGCTAATATTTGACCTTCCCTCATCTCACCAAACAGTTTAGACCTCCTAAGCAACGCATAAAACAACACGGAACTCAGCACAAACGGGAAAAAGAAGTCGTAGAAGCCAAGCTCACTGAGCTTCTGCACGACCAACTCAAAGAAATTCGCCATAGCCTCAATTAATTAATTCTGTTGCAAGGAATTTAAGGTTAAGCAGTTATTGGCAGCCCCAATTTGGCCTTCAGGACGTTTATCTTCTCGTTTATCTTGTTTATCTTCTTCTCTACCTTCAGTTCGGCTACAGGATCTCCTTTGGCATGTTTAAGTTCTGTTATCGAATGGTCTCTTTGATTTTCAAGCGACTTCAATTTATTTTCCATTCCTTTCGTCGGTTCACCAGCCTTTTTCATGATTTTTCTGAACAGTATCTTCCCGGAAAGCTTGCCCAATATGATTCCAAGAAATACTAAAGCCCCAGAAGCTATCAAAGTCCCTTGCATACCCAAGGATTTCGCCATGTTTTCAGCCAACGATAAAATCGGGGAGATGAACTTGGAGATTTGGGAGGATATGTTAGCTGGCAACAGGTTCACACCTACTAACAAGACTGCTACAACTACACCTACGATTATCCTTAATTTCAGGTTGAACTTTATTATGGACAATAAAAAGAAAACTGCCGAGAATACAAGAATTGATGGCAGATACTCATTTGGAATTGATGATGGCAGTTGCTGTCCAATTTTGGTTACCTGCTCGATTGTTATAGGAACTTGGAACAATGCCATTAAATAGAATTAGGCTTTAAAGAATTTATTTTGCATATTTGACGATGATTGCTATAGCAGCTATCACACCAAGTAGGACGAAGATGAAGTCTGGTATTGGAAACGCTTCTACAGACAATCCCAAGAATCTCAAGACATCGGTTCTAACCAAAAGATAGAATGCTATAATAGCACCAACTATAATTAGCCATATTGGTTCTGGCTGGCCTGTTACCTTCGGACTTCTAGCTATGCCTAACAAGAAGGTTATTACAATGAAAATTATTAGGAAAATCAGCAAAACAGCAGTACCTGAAAACAGTTGTCTTAATAATTGAATCAATGGTAAACCAGCAGGTGAGAATACCACCAATAGAGCTATGCTTACGGACAAAAGAATATTAATGCGATTATCGGGTATTATTTGTGCCCTCTTGAAAACTGTGTAAAGTATCGCGTAGATAATTAAGAAAGGTATTACAACATCGAATGCACCAGTTCTAAATGCGTTTGATATTAAATCCGTTAAA
>CAZERL010000063.1:0-5826 GCA_964514495.1 uncultured archaeon | reverse complement strand
AATTGGAAGAGCGCGGATTTTACCAATCAAGCCTTTGCAGAATCTACCCCTCCCCGATACCCCCAGTCTATTACAAGGGCGAATTCATCCAAAAGCACTTCATAGACGATCCATACATCCCAGCAGACTGCCCGACAGGGAAATATGTTCTGAAGTTGAACGTTCAAGCTGCAGGCTATGCCGATGCAGAGATATTGAAGGAATTTGATGTCGCGTTGGCAAAACTCTTTATAGAAACCGGGTTTAGCGTTGACAGCCAGGTGGATTCTGTAAACTTGGCAATCTATGCCGATGTTAAGGATGAGAATGGGAAGGCTGTGGAGTTTGCCACGGTTGAAGGTATTTTAAGGCAGCCTGAGGAAGAGTTCAAAGGATGCGTCAGAAGGCTTAATCTGTATTATGATAGTCTATTGAAAAGGTACGTTGCCAATGATTTTGTAAGCAGATACGAATGCCCTGCAGGCAATTATATCATCCAGCTCAAAGCTAGCAGCAGTTCTTATGAAACGGCTGAAGTGGTGCAGGGATTAACTATACAATACAAGCAGGGATACGAATACAGGGCATATGTCCCAGCCACGCCAACAGGGTCTGCATGCAGAGAAGTTTCATGCGGCCCTAACTGCATCGAAAAAGTCTGTGAATCAACAATACCTATAGGGGAGTGTTATAACATTGTCACAGATTCCGCATGCACCAACACCTGCACAGAGCAGTTAAGACAAGTTGAGGAAGCTATAAGCAAGGGTGTTGAAACGCCGGTTGACTTTAAGGCATGCATAGAGCAGTGCACCGTCCAAGTGCCGTGTCAGGGTGCTGGAGTGCCAGTTGTTCCATTGGATGTTATGGTTGAAAAATTGAATGAATTAAGAAAGGAAGTTGCTGAGACAAAGGAAGAAGTCACAGGCCTTAAACAACTATTGCTGGCGATAATAGATTTTGTAAATTCAATACTGCAAAAGTACCTTGGTCCCCAAGAGACGATAACAGTTCCGTCTGAAGCAATTCAAAATGCCACCACCAATGAGACCAATCCAGTCACAGGAGCTTTAGCAGCCTTGATTAAATCGTTCGCGAGGTAATGAAATGGGAATAACAGAGCACATTCATCTTAAAGATGTAGTAAAAATTTACATATTCACCTGGCAATTCATCCTGGTAAGGTTTGCATTGATGCTTTTTTTCATCGGCATATCCATCTTGTATTTTTCATCGGCTTTCGGCGTGGTTTTGAGCCGCATAGGAGTTGAGAATCTGGTTAACGCCTTGCTGTCGATAGGCGCCATGTCCAGTGCAACATATTTCTATTGGCATGTATACAAGCTGTTCTCAAAATATGTCATGTATCTAGTCAAAGGAGCCCATATCGCCGTAGTAACTGAATACATCCATAGAGGTAAGAAGCCTGGGTGGAAGCAGCTGATTAACGGGTTCAACATGATGAAAGACAAGTTTTTGTCGGTATCGGTGCTTTTTGTCGTTCATGCTATGTTGGAGGCTGTGTTGAAGGAAGTTCATAACAGGCTGATGAAGTTGGGCGAGTGGGCTAAGCTTCCAAAGGCTCTGACATATGTGCTCAGCGGGACCATCAATACTGCCATAGCGTTTATCGATGAAGCTATTCTTGCATACATGTTTACACGCAAAAATGAGGATGCGCTGAAGTCTGCGAAGGACGGGTTGGTTCTCTATGTCAAGAATTGGCTGTGGATTCTTCTAACCGCTGCAATATTGTCCGTTATTGTGTATGGAACCATGGCATTTGGCGGCATTTACATATATTTCGAGGGCATACCATTCAGCTCGTTGAACCTGATTCTGCAGTCGATATATTCGGTTTTGACAGTCGGCATAGTCATCATACTGTATTCGGGTTTAGTCCAGCCTTTCATGGAGATAGCCATCATCGTCACTTATCTGAAGGAGATAAAGGGACAATCGCCGGATATCGGGACGTTTGACTGGCTGAAATCCAATTCCAAAGGATTCAGGGATTTGGTATCGGCAAAAGCCGTGGAGCATCTAGTAGGTGGCAAGAAACCATTGCCTTAGGTACTAGACAAAATAATTATTTGCTTATCTTATTATTACAAGTTTGACAAAGAGTTGAAGATTGGATTAAAATAATAATTATGACAACATTTTTTATTCAAGATATATTTAACATAACTGGTATTGGAGTTGTTCCAGTCGGGCAAGTAAAAAGTGGTACTCTCAAAATAGGAATGAAATTAACTCTTGACGGCAAGACTATGGGAATAAAATCCATAGAAATGTATCATACTCCAGTAAAAGAGGCAAAAGAAGGAGATAGTGTTGGAATAACTCTAACTGATGGAGATTTAAACCTGCTTAAAAATTACGTAAGAAAAACTGTTGAATTTATTTGAAAGTCATAATTTTTGATACTTTAATCCACCAACAGCATCTCTAATTGCATTTTCCACATTTTCGTCTTTGACAATCCCAGAACTAACTAAAACACCAACAACCCCTAAATCTATAGCTTTTTCTATATCTTCCCTAGTCTTTATCCCAGCCCCACATAAAACTTCAACATCTTTCGAAACACTTTTAACAACATTCACACTATCTAACACTATCTTAGGATTTGCTGTTGACACTGAGATTTTTCCTATCAACTCAGGCGGTTCTATAGCAATAAAATCAGGATGGGATTTTGCATACTCATTAGCTTCAATTACATTAGCAACACATACAACTGAAATTAATTCATTCTGTCTGCATCCATCTACACAAGTTTTCACATCATTGGATGATAATCTCTTCTCAGAGTGGTTAATTAAAGTTCCAATAGCTCCGCACTTTTTCACTTCTTCCGCAACAATACTGCCCGTATGTGCACCTGGTTCGAATGGGTCTATATTTTGTGCAAATGTTGGTAGGATTTTTGATACCTCCTTTAAAACCAAATGGGATGGTGCTACGGCAATGCTCACATTCAATTCATCAGAAATCTTTTTAGCAACCTTGGCTATGCCCAAGTAATTTTCTATGGCTTCGTCATACACTTTGAAGTTGATTAATAGCAATGGGGTTTTGATTTTCATTATAAATCATTGGTAGTTTAGAATAAAAACTTCTCTTCCAATATAGTAGCACTCCCTCCAATCTTCCTTATCCTCATTCCAACGTCAATTAGAAATTGAATTCTATCACTCTTCCAAAAGCTATCTTGTACCTTTTCAGCACCGCCTCTCACTAATTCTCTGTGTATTCTCCTTCTTTCAGTCATTTCACTTCTAGGAATATCAAATACAATCACAAAACTCATTGTTATCACTTGAAATTGTTGTCCTACGTAGGACATAAATACTTTTCGCTTCTTGAAAATATGTTTTAAAATACTTATTTTCCATAAATTTCCTATAGCTCACTTCTAACCATTTATTGACAACAGTATACAAATCTTTAAACAGGGGTGAGAAGTACCTACTCCATTTAAGAATATGATTGTTGGATAAATTCCTTATGTCATTGCAATCAGGATTTAGTGAAGAACTTATCGGAACGGATACTTGGCTCGCAAGAGCACTTGGAAAGTTTCGCAAACAGGATATACAAGTTGAAAGCATCGGTGAAGTTCGACTTCATCCTGGAATTGAAACATCAGTAAGAAAACATTGGCAACAAACATTAGATTTGAGAAGGGATACACTTTTGTCTAATGCGACAAATGAAGGAAAAACCATTGATGTGACAATCAAAGATGAACAACCATTACCAGCGTTATATGTCAATGAAGGCGGTAGAGAGAGGAGGGCATTATTTGCAGGACCTTCTGTAGCATTAAGAAGATACGAAAGAAACGGGGATAGATTAAGAGTTGTGCATGGACTTACAAATTACGCAGTTAGAAATTTTATGAACACCCGACCATATCAAATAATTGATGAACATGGTTACCCGCATTTTGTAGATTCTGTAAATGTTTCCGTTTTGCCAACATTTTTGGATGAAAGTTTAGGAGAGGTTGGCCAAACTTTCAGAAGGCACGGAACTAATGTAAATGAATATCCCGGAGCTATAGGAACAATAGCAGGTGTCTTTGCAAGCAGAAATCCAAGAGCAGATTTGACATTAATGAGCCCATTTCATGCTGTTGAGAAAGAAATGTATGACGAAGGAAGAATTTTGCCACTACTTGATCCGCAAGAATATGTGGATAGAGGCATTCTTCCTGCCGATTCAGAGGTTAGGTTTGATCAACTAGCAAATGGCACTAGAATTATTTATGTAATGGGAGAAGGGCAACCTGTAGTAAGAGCAGTTGCCTATGATGAAGGTAGTTTGGTATGCACCGGCATTGCCACAGATATCAACCCATTTGCCAAAGACCCAAGTGGTTCAGCCATGCAATTTTTAAAATCTGAATATATGTTCCTATGCAGAACCGGAATATCAAGAAAGCATTATGAAGAAAAAGATGAACAAGATGTTCATAAAGGTTGGACAAGAAATGACGAGCATGTAGAAGCATATTATTTCCCATTTACTGAAGGAGGAGTTTTTGGATATGTGAAAAGAAATCATCCAGAATTAATGGGACCAACAAGTGCGGTAATTACTTATTCCTTGATTGATTTTTAAAATGGAAGAGAGAAAATATCAGATTTAGTTAGAGCTATAGGTAAACACCCTCTGTATAGCAGAGCCGGTTCTAAGATACCGTTTACTGCTTTTGTTTAATTACGATCATCTTATGAAAATATCTTTTCCAAACTTGCCTTTATCCTTGGTATGCCAATCAATCCATCAGTAAATTCCATCGATTCATCTTTAGACATGCCATTCGATTGAGCTACTATAGCATCTAAATTTTCCAGAACAACTATCGACTCTTGCGGCACTGAGAAGCTGAAGAAAACACCACCATCATTTATTTCTATTGTATTCGCAAGTAGTGAAACTACATATGTATCATTTCTCGGCAATTCAAAATCCCTTGCAGCCTCAACAATCTGCGCACTAGTGCTGACGTTATTCAACACAGCAACCCTACCTTCTTTAGAATACAAATCAACCAATTCATCCTTCGTTGGCATGCCGTCTTCAAAAAGAATATTCATGGAGTTTATGTGAGAATGTGTGTGTGGAACTTTGAAGGCAATGCTGGTTATTGGTATATCGCCCAAAACACTTTGTATGTCATGTGCATGGTGTGAACGAGCTTTCCATTCAACTGCATTCAACGCAGAACCTTTTGCATCATTCAAATCCGCCCCCCTTCTTATGAGAAATGCATTGATGTGTTTTATTTTGTAATTTTCTAGCAAAGGTTTTATTAATCTGCAATATCCTGTTGTATTGCAGCTAACAACTCTGATGAATTGTTTACCGCTTGCTTTATCAAAATTGCTTCTAGCATTAAAGCTAACATCGGCAACAGTCTCATCCTCGCCCCCTTGGAAAATTGCATTCTTATTCTTGGGTTGATATACGCTTTGTTTGTTTTGCATTCCTTTCCCATCAGCAGATGCATCAACAACAATTCCACTTTCAGTTATCATATCATCCACAGAACCAGAGACAACAATTCCTTTGGATTCAAAGTTTTTTATAGCATCTTTAGGAGCAAATACATTCAATCCATGCGCATTAGCAAGTTTACCATCTTGGTCTGGAGTGTATTTGGATATACCAATCAATTTCAGCTTAGGATGCTTAGTTATAGCTTCAGCCACCCTTTTTCCTATCGTTCCATACCCATTGACACTAACATTTACCACACAATCACTCCACACTTAACTCCAACGGCTCTAACCCAGGCAAAGTCCCAAAAACCAGCAATTCCAAAAACGCCTT
>CAZERL010000062.1:0-5950 GCA_964514495.1 uncultured archaeon | reverse complement strand
TTGGGTGTTCTAAGTTAGATCCTTTAAAGTTTGCTAACCCTAGTGATTCAACTTGTAATGGAGTTTTAGGTAGAGGTGAAACTACTGGTGGTGCTGGTAGTAGTGTAGAAGGGACTGATTGTAATCCGAGGGACCAGGGTGCTTGTGGCCGTGGATTTACTTGTGATTCTCTCTTAAAGGTTTGTAAAAAAGCTTAAGATTTGTAAATGTTACTCATTTATTTTCTTCTTTCACACAACATTTATTAGTAGCACATTTGTAATCAGCATCCTTATCGGCTTCTGGCGCTACTGTAGTTATATCCTTAAATGGATCTGCACAAGTACTATCACATTTTAATGTAATATCTCTTTCAAAACCAACACCTTTAACATTTATTCCACCTGTACAACTGCTATCTAAATTAAACGTAATAGCTGTAGAACCAACTGATATTTTTTTACCTTTAGGAGTAACCCCTTTTGTAGGAGTTTCTACTGCTTTTATAGAAGTTTCTACTTCTTTCACACAACATTTATTAGTAGCACATTTGTAATCAGCATCCTTATCGGCTTCTGGCGCTACTGTAGTTATATCCTTAAATGGATCTGCACAAGTACTATCACATTTTAATGTAATATCTCTTTCAAAACCAACACCTTTAACATTTATTCCACCTGTACAACTGCTATCTAAATTAAACGTAATAGCTGTAGAACCAACTGATATTTTTTTACCTTTAGGAGTAACCCCTTTTGGTATATCAGCAACTGTCCCAGTTAACACATTCAAATCATTCGACTGCCCTTCAACACAATCAGTAGCTCTTGCAATTATTTTCTTATTCGCTAAAGCACTCTTACCACTACAATCTCCCCATTTTATTGTAGCCTTGCCTTGCCTAATGGGCGGTTGGCATACAACATTTTTAGTATCAAATGGCTCCCCTGTTGCTACTGACAACTTACCTTGTGTACAAGCACCAGTTACAGTAATCTCACAAGGATCACGATCTAAAGTGCAACTACCACTTATTCCTATAGTTTCTTTTTTGGCTTCTTTTTTAGTTTCACCAGCCCCAACTTTTGGCTTTACAACCATATATCTTGCAAATTCGTTATTAGTCTTATCAGCTTCATCAAATAGTGTATATGCAATTGCTTTTATTACCCATATACCATCTACATCTAGTTTATCTGAGGTGAAGCCGAACCTATATTGTCCTTTAGCCACAATATCGGTTTTTTTATCTCGTATTTCAATAGGAGTTGAACTACTTGGTCTGAAAGCTTCTAACCTAACACCAACAACATCTTTAACATCCACATTACCAAGATTTTTGACATCAACCCTTATAGCTAATGTTTTATCAACTTCAGGTCTATTAGGATTAAATTCTATACTATCAATAACCAAATCTGCGTTATCTTCAAGATCAAACTCTTTTAGTATTTTTGCACTATTTGGATCTGGGCATGTTTTGTCTTGTTGTTCAGGAAAACAAGCTATGTTATCTATGGTATTACCTTCTTCATGTTTCCAATCTTTTGCAATTGCATAATAATTATGTTTTATCTCTCTCTTTACAAATGGCCCTCCTTCATGTATAGTGACATGTTCTTCAGGATCTTTTAACGGTATGTCATCTTTAATAAACCCTTTATCTATAGCAAGCTTTATTAGTTTCATTTGCACATTGTCAGAAGTTGTAATCAAAAACTTAACTTTACCTCCTGGATAAGGTTTTTCTGGTGATAATTTTACATCTATCTTAGGATCTACTTTATCTTCATTGGGCAATACACTTACTAAAAATTCACAATTTTCTTTTGGATTATCCTTAATTATCTGACTGCCACAACTGCCGCCGTGTCTCACGTGAATTCTTGATGGCAGACTTAGAGCCATAGAATCCCAATTGTTGTATACAGTGTTAAGTTCACCAAATTTATTTTTAAACTTTTCATCTGGAAGACGACAATTGGTTAGATGACTATTCACATTTTCGAAACAAATTCTAAAGTCCTTTCGTACCCCCGGTTTAGTTTCAGGATCCGATTTTAGATTAAATTTGAAAGATTTATATGGACATTCGTTAAGCTGTTTACCTTCCGGACAGCCTTCAATTGTAAATTCAACATCATCTTTTCTATATTCGATATCAGCAGGTTTAATTTGACTTGGGACTAAAACATGCAATAAAGGAGCAAATTCCCATCGCCCTTTTTCCTCCTTTTCACTTGGCGACAGGCCGGTACTATCAAATTTAAATGTGCTTGGTCCGCACTCAGCAAAATCTGTATTGAATACAAATGCCTCAAAAGTCAAAGTCTCCCCAGGCAACACCACTTCATCTCCTGGAGAACCACGTTCCTTGCCTCTACCACCAGCATCTTTCACATAAACCAATGGAAAATCACGCTTACACTCTCTCCCTCCCCTTTCAACCTTTATTACCGCTTTACCTTCACCTTTGCCATCAATATTAGCCTTTTGCTTCCATATTTCCTCTATGTTAAGATGTTCAGCTTCCAAATTTATGTAAAAAGTTTTTGTAGGTGATATAGATGGGTATGACTGAGGTCCAATATCTACCGTTAAGGTAAATTCCATTAAACTTTTCTCTTGAGGACCGGCTTGCCTTTTTGCTGGAGTAAGTGTAACCTTATTTAGATCAAATCCACAATTATCCTTTTCCCCCTCTTTTTTATCCGGCTTAAATATACAAAAATCCTTTATTTTTACTCCAAAATCACTAAATGGAGGATCAAATAGTTTGCATTTAGCTTCATCATTATTTTTTACGTGGAATTTAAATTCCAGTTTATCCGGATTTACTTCCTTCCCAAAAGGCACTTTAATTGGAGCTGGTTCTGATTTAAATTCTATTGTAGGATTTCCTCTCTTGCATTTCGCTTCAAATTTTATAGAAGCTACATTACTTGGTACACCACCACCAACTTGTGTTGGCACTACCCTAAATAAATACCCACCAATGTCTTTAAGATCGTTATCGGCTACAACTATACTGGCAGTTATTGTTTTTCCATTGCGAGCAAACGCGTAACCGCCTATTTCCTTGCCTTCCCAATTTTTCAAGTTTTTGAATTGAGCTCCACCATCAGTCGAATATTGGATAGTAATTTTGAACGTATCACCAGGCCAATCTGGAAATGTTGTTAAAAAATCAAGTTTGTCAGTAAGGGTTACAATTTTGCTAATAGGTTCTGTCCAGATTATTTTTAATGTTACAAGAGATCCGACAGTTAAAGTTCCTGTATGTTTCGTGTCAATTTTTTCATCACAAAATCTAAGATCATAGGTTTTGGCATTATTTGGTCTAAATGTAGCAGAGCATTTGCCATCTTTTACAGTACAACCATCACCACGTACAATTCCTGTTTCACATGTGCCCTCTTTTAATAGAAATACTTTTTTATTATATATTGTACCAAATGCTGAACGTGCAGTCACTTCTTCATTAACTTGTGGTGAACTTGGTGAAAATTCTATAGAACCAGTTAAATACTCATCACTTGAAGATGGTTTTGGATCAAAAGTAATTTCTATACTCCCATCCACATATTCAAATGTTTGTGTGGTTGCTTTTGCAGTTATTTTTGCTTTGCCGGCTGTTGACGATTTAATGCTTATAGAACACATGCCATCATTCCCAGTAGTGCACGTTGCAGACTTTGAAGGTCCATCAGAATCACTATAGTATAGAGACACATCACTGCCAAAAAGCATCAAAACACCGCTTTTACTATCAGATGTAGATGCTGTAATAATTACAGCAGTTGATGCATCAGCTGGTACTTGTGTGAAATCGGTTGATAAAGATATCGATGGTGCTGTGGGTTGTACATTACATTTTTTTGTATCCTCATTACAGCCAGCATCCCCACATTCCGTGCAAATGGCATTGTAATGTGTATTTCCTATCTTAGTACAACTCACCGTCTTATCACTATCTTGACATGTTAAAACAGGATTGAAAGGACTGCCAGAACATTTATCATCAGTATACTGCTTAGCAGTGCAAGCCCATCCCTTAGCCTCTACAAGCCCAGGAACTGCTCCAAAAATTAAGGCAATTCCCAAAAGTATAAAGAAAATTCTTACAATTTTCATAAATCTAAAGCCCCCCTATAGTCTTTAACAAAGAGGCCAAACTTCACTATACCCATATAAGTAATTTACTTTTTAACTTAAAATCAATATCACTAGAGTATTTTAAGATATAACAAACAAACTATTATTTAATGTCTAAAGGAGCCTTTCCAGCACTTCGAATAGTTCATATCTATATTTCAGCTAAACTAACCTTCTTTTCTTTATCGTTATAACACACAATAAAACTATCAAAAACACCTTCCCTGCCAATTACGTTTATTCTCATCTCTAATTCTTTGGAGAATGCAACTTCAGTTTTTATTATTTCGTTACCGATAACCAATGAAACTTCATGAGTATATGCTGTAATGCTTCCTCCAATCCCCTTTAAAGGAATTCTTTTACACTCTTCAGGTCTTATTCTAAGAATTTCCAAAAATTCAAAT
The DNA here is from genome assembly GCA_964514495.1 of uncultured archaeon. Taxonomy (GTDB): domain Archaea; phylum Aenigmatarchaeota; class Aenigmatarchaeia; order CG10238-14; family SCSR01; genus JACQIA01. The sequence continues at coordinate 1,409 of CAZERL010000062.1, read as the reverse complement.
TTGAAAATACTTACTGTAGCACCAGCATCTACTAAAGCTTCTATTTTTACTTCCTTATCAAAATATTTTATTTTCAAAGGAATTATAGGGAAGAATTTTTCACCAATTTTAGAATAAGGATATTCTACAACTGTACCCATAAGATGTAGTTCTCCTCACCTTTTCTTGGAACCAAGAATAACAACGCTTTTGGAGCCTTCTTGTAGACCCCTTTCAAGCTAAAACTACTAGCTACAATACCAGTTTTAGTTACAGCTATCCATTTACCCCTATGTTTTTCTAATTCTTTAGAATGTTCTACAATCCATTTATGTTCTTCTTGAAGTTGCATAACATTAATTTAGTCACTCGTTTATAAGTTTATTACAATTAATAACATAATTATTCAAACTAATTTAAGGTACAATAAAACAAACAATTATTTAATGTCAAAAGGGGACATGCCGGTAGCCTATATTATCGCCATAGTCTTGGGCGTGATAGTCTTGGTATTGCTTGCGTATTTGTTCTTTTCAGAAGGCGGTATTTTCAGCGGGGCTGTGGCAGAGCAGACTTGTGTCGGGAAATTCCTTTCATATTGCAATTTCTGGTCTATCTGTAGTTATGGCGACTGCAATCCAGGGGGAGAAGATTTTTTCACCAGCAAGGGCAACAAAGAATGCGGGACGTTCAAATCTAAGATTGCACCGGGTAATCCAGAAGACGAATGCAGGAAACGATTGAACCAACCAGCATCACCATCGTCCACATCAACATGCAAAACTACTTGCGGCATATGCTATCAACTGAATTTACAAAAATGCGATTGTGAACGAGTACCTGCAGGTACAAAAGGCCGCTGTGGTGGAAATACTGTTTGTGATGCTGGAGGAAATTGCGTATCACCTTAATAAATTCTTAACATTACTACCGAATTCTTCTAATCTCTACAAGGCAAGATATACCTGCATAAGATGTTATTTAACCTACTTTCTAAAATTAATTTATGAAAGCCATTGCCGTGCATACAATCTTCATAGTCCTGACAACTGTGATATTCTTCTTCTTCGCAATAATCGTCATCTTCGGCTTCCTCAACATAGCTGGGTTGGAAGCCAGCCAGACAACATGCACGGTCAAGCTTCTGAATTACTGCACCTCATGGGTAGCCAAGGGATTTGCAGATGACAAGCTATACGAATGGAGCAAAAAGGAGCCAAAAGACTGCAGCAAGTTCCTTAAGGACATAAGCGATTCTAACGGGCCAACAAAAGACCAGTGCGAGCCAACAGTAAAATAGCCAAAAGCTAAATATTAGATATGGGGTTAAAAGCTACTGAAATTGTACTGTTTTTCGTATCCTTGATAATCGCAGGAATTGTCGGATCTAAGCTGCTACCAGGAATACTGGAAGATGTCAAATACAACAT
>CAZERL010000061.1:0-6116 GCA_964514495.1 uncultured archaeon | reverse complement strand
ATACGACATAGTTAGTTTTTGTAAAACGTTTTACATTGATTAAAACTCATTAATTATGGGAACTTTCTTAAAAATTGCGCCCAGGGCGGACACTTAAGTTGGCTTTAACGCCCTACCTATTTTGATATTGTTTTGTTGAGATTTATAAACATAAGAGAAGATTTGGGGAAATCGAATGAAGATTTTCTGTATAGTTCGTGTTAAGTGACCCGTAGGGCAAATTCTGAAAGAGTTTGAGTCGTCATGCGAAAATTAAAGTAAGGATTGGCGAGCAGTGGCAAGTTTAAATAATTAACATTTTAGTTAATAACTATGATTTATACAGGTAAATTAAAATCCATAGTTCCCGAAGGAGATATGCCTCGTGTTAGAGATATAGGTGTGAGGTATTTAATGGGTGCAGGTCGAAAGGCGTCTGTGGATACTAGTACAAGGGGATTACCAATTGGACATGTTGAATTAAACTACGACTTTGTTTACGTAGACATAAGTCCAGACCCAGATCAAGCAGTGCAGGTTCTTAAAAGAGAAACTGGTTATGACCACTATATTCCATCTCCTTTAGTCGCAAGAACATCCAGCCGTAAAGTTATTGTTGCACTTGACCATAATCAGACACCCTTAAGAAAGCTTGATGATATACCCTTTTATCGTGCAGAAGGTATATTCAACGGTTTAGAAATTCAAGCTGAAGGAGTAGAAACCCCTGAAGGTGTACAAATTGAGATATTCAGTGACCATCCTAATGCCTTTCAAATATTAAAAAGAAGTAGAATAGGACAATATCTTCAACTTCCAGAATAAAGTATGCAGAAACATGATGGTAAGGTAGGAAGGATAGAAACTAAGGCTGGGTTCTTTTGGAGAAGGAAAAGTTAAATTGTAATGCCTAAGTTAAATCTATGTTAATTCATTATTTCAAAGCAGTAAACTCTATTCCAAGTAGATTTTTTATTTTAGTTATCGTACCATTAATCCTATCTATCATTTTACTAGAACCGTATAAACAAATTGAAATTAAAAGATTAGCAAATGAAACATCATTTGAGAAGCCCAGTCTTACAGTATTTAGTGATGAAGTAAATTTTCAACAAAAAATTGAAAAGGATTTATTTGAACGAATATTTGGTACACCTAATCCTTTCAAATTAGATACATACAATATATGTTTCGAAGATTTAGGTAGTAGTATCATTTATGGCACACAATTAAAAGAAATAGACACAGACATTATATGGATAATTAACTTCAATAATACAATAAATTTGACATTAAATCGTTATGGGGAAAATTGCAACCCTATAATTAAAGCTGGTAATAATTTTACATACGGATGGGGTGGTGAAGGTAAAATTGATTTAATGAAATTACAAAAATATAAAATAGCAACTTTACATCCTAATACAATAACTTATGCAAAACCTAATTTACAAGAAATTATAATTAAAACACTTTTAATAATTGTAGGATGGGGTTCTTTTTTATGGTTGCTAACTAGAATCTACAAAATGATTAGATTTGGGTGGATATCTTAAATAAAGGCAATTTATTCTTTTGCTAATTCATATTTAGTCATCTTATCTTGAAAGTCATTAAGATTTAAACCAAAAAATACTAGGATCATTAAACCAAATGCAAAAATTATATTTATGTAATTTATCACAGGACTGCCTAAAACTATTGTTTGACTAAAAATAGGTAATATAAAATGAAGCAGATAAAATACTCCAGATATTAAAAATGCGGTAAAAACCCATTTTCTTTGCGATATCAAACTATTGTAATCTTCTTTTATACTTTGATACTCTTGCCATTGGGTCATAAAACCTTCAATTTTACTTTCTATGTCTTTTGTAAAATCCATTTTTTTATTAAATTTTAAATTTCGGATAGAAGTTAAAAGCTTCTCTTGTAAATGGTTTCTGTAATTTTTGAATTTATTTATAAATTTTTCACCATAAACTTTATCAAAACCATAATTGGTACCAAAAGCTAAAGCTAATGATACTATTGCAATAGAAAGATTTAATTCTACCATATTAACATTTAACTAGTATATATTAACTTTCTTAAAACTTTATTCCTTCCAATCAGTTTCTACCAAATCACACGCATCAAACACCATTTTTTACTAATTAGATAAAAATTTACAGTTTTTAGATAGCGTAGCAATCAAATTTCATGAAATTTAATTAATGGTTTTATATAATAGATATGGGAAAAGATAAAATAAAGTGGATTGTATACATCAAACTCGCTCCACCAATTCCAGTTAAAACATTCAAAGATTTACCTAGTATAAAGTTTCTAGTTAAAAAGGAAAATAGCATAAATTTTATAGATGGTTTGAAAATTATTACTCCTAAAATGTTTGAAAAAGAAGTTGAAGAATATGCAGGTGAACTAGCAAATAGATGTGCTGATTATATCTCATTTCAAACCAATCATTACACATCTTGTTTTTTAAGCCGAATAGAAGGAGAGGTAATTAAAGGTACAAAACAAGTTAGTTTTAGCATTCCCATTACTGGCACTATTATCTCAAACACTACAATTGACATTACTTCGAATGGTTTTAGAAAATTAACTTCTAAAAGAAATATAAGATTACGAAGGCAATTAGCTAATTTTAGAGAAGGTTTAAAATCTGTAAATCCTATAGATAGAATTAGGAATTTTCATAATATTCTAGAAGACGAAGGTCAATCACCTAACAAGTACAAATTTGTTAGGCACTTAGTTAGTCACCCAAAATTGACTAGAAAGAAAGCAGTAAATTATGTTAAGAAAATATTTGATAGAAATTATATAGACCCTTCAAAACCATCAGATATTAATAAATTAGTTCACATTTCCTTTGAAATTAAAGATAGGGCGAAACAAATAATAAATAAAAAATTACATATGTAGCAAAATGATTTCTGTCAAATATCTCTCAATAAATACCAACATAAAACAAAGTTTTTTACATATAGATGTAAACTAATTTTCCAGAATTTGATGTTTTTAAAAGTGAGTTTACATATCTATTAATTTCAATTGACCTTATTTGTCGGCGAACCTTTGAGGAAGTTCTGAATATTTTCAACAAATAGTTTCTGCTTTCTTATTCTTGCCTCTTTGCTTACATATGCAATCGGAGGGTAGACGATGCAATTTTTGTGTTCTGAAAGTCTTTTCACATCTTCGGGTGCCATCTCATCAGAGTGGTCTAAAATAAATGTCATGTCACCATCAGCAAGCCTCATTTCTAAAGTTTTGATATCTACCAACTCCATGGGTGCAGTATTTACAACAACAGCCTCTTTCTTGATACTTTGAATCCTATTTCTGTTCAAAAAATTTTCAGTATCCTTGGTTTGGGCAAGATTTACTGATAAAAAGTCGCATTCAGGAATCAAAGTGTCTGCATCTTGGTATTTTATACCCCTCTTCTCAAAATCTTTTTTCCTATTTCTAGACCAGTATCTAACATCTGCATCAAAACCTAGAGCCAGCTCTGCAGCTCTGCTACCTATGCTACCTAATCCCAGAATCCCGAATACCTTGCCCTTTAATTCTATAGCCGAGATGCCAGATTCTGAGTAATTGCCCTCTCTTCCTCGTATTTTACCTGCTTCCAATTCTCTAATGTGTTCTAAAATAGCAGCAATGACAAATTCTGCAACCGATTCTGTGCTATACCCTGCAAGGTTACAGACTGGAATTCCCTTGCTCTTTGCATGATCAATATCCACTTTTCCGTATGCAGTCGCCAATATACCAATGTACTTTAAGTTAGGTGCACTATCTACGTTTCCTTTATCAATTTTTATCCCAAAATTCACAAGTAAACAATCTGTATCGGCTAAATGAGTCTTAATATCTGGACTGTCTTTAGGCAGATTAACCCTTTGCTCAGCCAAAGAATCTATTTCTCTCCAAGTAGCAGTATCTAGCTTAGATTCTCCTATATCTATCAGCAGGATTTTTTTGAATTCCATAATGCTACTTATCTTCAAAAGTCTTTAAATATTGAGTTTTGTACAAAGTCTACTCATAGCTTTCTATAACTTCATCGATTTTTTGCAGGAGAACCTCAAATGTCTTGAACCCAGATTGTGCTGAAAAGTGTCCTGCTCCTTTAATTAAGGTTACATCTACATCGAGATTCTTTGCCAGTCTTTGAGCCTTCTCTAATGGCACATAAGGGTCATTATCCGAATGAAAGACATAGAATTTCCTACAATTGTTCTTGATTCTTTCCCAGTTGAAATTCCTAGTCGAAAAGTCGTCCATGTTTGGTTCGCCTTTAGCCTCGTGTTTTTCTGCAAAACCTGCGACGAGAAATGCCGCTTTGATTTTTACATCCCATAGATTCATTATATTCAATATGAAAGGCACTCCCATACTGTGTCCTATCATTATGGAATCTGTCAATTGTTCTTTTACTGACTTTAGAGTGTTTAGCCAATTGTTGAGAGTTTGTTCATCTTTGCTGATTGGGAATTGTGGCAGGAAAACTTGTAATCCCCGTTCTTCTAATTTTTGTTTCAGCCAAGGTAACCAATGACCATCTTTGCTTCCAGTAGAGCCATGGACTATAAGTGCCGAGTTCATTAATTAACCTACTTGTTTTCAAAATTTAAATCTAATATCAAACTTGCAATAATTTATTCAATCTCTCTCTAACATCCTTAACTTTCCTATTATACGCATAGATAGTTGCTTTGCTGTAACCTTTTTTGATTAAAACATCTGGCTTAATGCCTAATGTCAATAGGACGTATATCTCTGGACGGGATTGTCTTTTGTTAGCTTCTTTTTCCATTTTTATCACCTTCAAACAAATGCTCTAACCCCCTTTCCTTCACTATCCCAACGAAATCTTTCTTCAAATCTGGAAACTTGTTGCCTATTATTTTGAAGAATTCTATCAAGCAGTCTTCAAACTTCTCAGTTTCAAAATAAGCTTTGGCATCTAATGGAAAGTAACATTTTTTGCAGAAGTTGGATAATATAGAATTTGTTTCTTCGCATCTTTGACATTTCTTTGTTGTAGCTCTGCTTTCTTCTTTTATGTCTGTCTTAATTCCTTTAGCTTTCAACAGAGCTTCGTCTACATCTTTACCACTTAAATGAACATAGACAGATGCCATTCTACTGTCATTAGCCCAGCCAAAATAAACCTTTAGTTGCTGTTCTGTCAATATCTTAGCTAAATGAGTAGCTCTGGAATGCCTGAAAGCGTGGGGATTGGCTTTCTTAGTCAGCCCAGATTTTCCAACCAATTTTTTAAGCAAATGGTTTGCGTCGTCTGGGTATATCCTTTTCTGGTTTTTGGGATCAATCCAGACGAAACTTTCGCTGTCCGATTTCAATGGGTGTGCATCAAGCCATTTTACCAAGTCTTTTGAATAATCAAGAACTCTTACCCGTCTCCAACCAGTCTTGCCAGAAACCAGAATCACGCATCCGTATTGGTCAAACTGTATATCTTTTATTCGTATGTTTAGGAATTCAGAGATTCTGCAACCAGTCTCGTATAAACTTAAGATAAAAGCCCTTTCCATTGAATTCTCTGCTCTAGTGGACACCAGCTCTATTTCGTCTTTTGTCATGTAATGCTCTGGCGTCTTTTCATTGTTCCTCTTCATCCTGGTTCTAATCCACTTTACCTCTTCGGGATAATCCCCTTCCAATTTTTTGGATTTCATCCATCTGTAAAAGAACTTGAATATTTTCTTGAAATCTACCTTAGTCCATTCACTCCACTTGGAGTTTGAATCGATTTTGATTACCAGTTCTTCAACTTGCTCTTTTCTGAATTCTCCAAAACAAGCTTGGTTGAGGGTATGTATGCTTCTTAGAAATGACCAGTACTTATCTATCCTTCCTATGCTGTAATTGTTTAGTTTTAGTTCCCTTTCGAAACTCTCGGTTATGGAAAAGCAATTATTACATTCTCCCCTAAACCTCTGCTTCAGGTTTTCTATCTTTCTTTCCCTATTGTACAAATCCACAATACTTTCCTCTTGCATGGCTTATTAAAATCCCATGTAAGAGATTTGCAGAATTATGAGCGCCCAGGGCGAGATTTGAACTCGCAAGAGCTTTCGCTCGCAAGCTATCAATCC
>CAZERL010000060.1:0-6136 GCA_964514495.1 uncultured archaeon | reverse complement strand
GGATAACTGATAGGATTTTTTATATTTTGTGTATGTAGGTCTTTACATAAATCAAACAATCCCATGCTCTTATAGAAATTTTCATTGTCGCAATTAGGCGGAGCCAATATTCTGTCAGCTTGCCTAAAATGCCATCTTAATTGAGAGCGTATGTAATTTGACCTCAAAGGCGGATAATTCTTTTCATTCCATTCCAAAATCCTTTTTTCTATTTGTTCAGCGTCCCATCCCATATTCCTCAAGAAATTGATTAAGATAAACAAACCCCGTTTTTTCCCATCAGAAACGCCGTTTAATAACGCTTTAATGCAAGGTGGGAAGTAAATTTCTGGTATAGCTTTCACTCGTTTGATTTGCTTAAATTTATGTAATTCCTCAGTTTCTTCAGCCATGTTCTTGGAAGCCCAGTCTAAAGCTTCTACCACCAGATATTGCGCATCGCCTTTGGCTTTTGGTACCAAGAATTTTTCTTCTATTTTAACTTTTTCAGGCAAAGCGTTTTCTTTTTCGAAATTTTTCAAATCTTCAACTTTCAAAGGCAGGCTAACTAGCATAGTTGTTTCATGCAGGGAATAAGGCAGTCTAAAGAGATGCCTGCTTTTGAAGATGTCCATGTTGACTATCTTGAAAGGGTCTATTTCATTGTCGGCAATTATTTCATTCGCAGTCTTCCCGATTCTGCTGGCCAGACCTTCAGGATTATCTAAAGCATTTAGCTCATCTCTAAGCATGTCCTTGATATACCACTTTATGAAATTCGTGATTTTCTCTTGTATGTCTGGATACAACATTTTCATCTGCTGGTAATTGATAGTTTCAGGCAAAGACTCGAAAGGAACTGCTATATGAAAACCCTTGCCACCAGAGAATTTGATGGAATAGTTTTTAACACCATAGTCTTTGAGCGCTTCAGCTATAATTCTGGTAACAATCTTTGCAATTTCAAAATCCTTGACGTCTGGGTCGAAAAATAAACTCCACCCTATTCTTATACTGTCTAAATCCTTTTTAGACATCCCTGCTTCCAATTTCATTGGATTAGTCCATTGCTCGATGCTTCCGTGGAAAGACAATGCACCCTCCGATACAGCTTGCAAGATATCAGCAGGATATTGGAGTATATCCGGACGTTTACCAAATGCACTATCGTTATAGACTGAAACTATTTCTCTGTTATTTGCAACTTCTAGAATAGCTTTTTGCACAGATTCTTTAGAATACCAATTGTAGATTTTTTGTAGCATAAAGTTCCATGAGAAGCAAGGCTCCTCAAGATTATAATGAACTGAATATATATAAATTCTCAAAAAGTCTGATGTCGCAGCTGCGACACTTGAAAACAAGTTCAAGCTTTTTTCCACTTAACTCCGTATTTTGTATCTTCAAGCACTATCCCAAACTCCTCCTCCAATCTTTTTCTTATCCCATCCGCAATTTTGTAATCACCTTTAGCTCTAGCCCTTTTTCTATCTTCAATCAATTGTTCCGCTTCTTTAGGTAATTTCCTCTCCTTTAATGCGCTTTTCAAATCAAGCCCAAGAATTTTATCAAAATCTAGAATAACATTTCTAACAGCTTTCGCATCGCTCTTGCCAACGCCATTAGAATCAATTAAATTGTTTATCCCATTAATGAATTTGAACAATGAAGCTAGTGCACTGTTTGTATTAAGGTTATAATCCATCGCATCGCTGAATTCTTTCTGGACTTTCTTTATCAGACCTTTAACTTTAGAATTGCTTTTATTGTTTTTAACGTCTTTCAGTCTATTCAAAAAATTAAATAAACTGCCAACAGTGTTTTTAGCTGCATCTAATGATTGGAATGTGAAATTTAATTGGTGTTTGAAATTGGCAGACAATAGCAAATATCTTATAACTTTTGCATCGTATCCTTTATCCAGAATATCTCTAAGTGTGTAGAAGTTTCCTAAAGATTTGCTCATCTTCTGCCCCTCCACAAGCAAATGCTCGCCATGCAACCAGTAATTAACGAATTTCTTTCCTGTAGTAGCCTCGCTTTGCGCTATCTCGTTTTCGTGGTGCGGAAAAATCAGATCGATGCCACCAGTATGCACATCAAAAGTTTTACCTAAATATTTCATGCTCATCACGCTGCATTCCAAATGCCATCCTGGCCTACCTTTTCCAATTTGGGTATCCCAAAAAACATTACCATCCTCTTGGTCCCAAAATTTCCACAAAGCAAAATCCTGCGCCTCTTCCTTTGTGTACAAATCCGTCCTTATCCTAGCACCAGCTTTTAATTCGTTTATCTTTAACTTTGAAAGTTTTCCATAATTTTTGAACTTTGAAATATCAAAATATATGGCATCATTTGTTTTGTAAGCAAACCCCCTTTTCATCAGAATCTTAATCATCCCAACCATTTCCTTTATATGCCCAGTTGCTCTGGGAAACGCATTGGCTGGTATAATGTTCAATGTCTTCATGTCTTCAAAGAAAGCTTTGTTGTATCTTTCGGTAAATTCTTTTAATGGCACACCTTCTTTTCTAGCGCCTTTTATCGTCTTATCATCGACATCTGTGAGATTCATCACGTGCTTTACCTTGAATCCTCTAAGCACCAACCACCGTTTGAGTATATCCTGCCAGACGTAAGTTCTGAAATTTCCTATATGGGCAAAATCGTAAGTGGTTGGGCCGCAGGTATACAGTCTGACTTCTTTGTTTTTAAGTGGTTTGAATATCTCCTTTTTCCTTGTCAGAGTGTTTAACAGTTTCAGCATCAGAAGCACCATTTCCTAATTAAATTTTCGAAGATATACCTGCTTTTCTTCAATTCGTCAATCTTCACATACTCGTTATCAGAATGCGCAGTATCATTGGCAACTCCCATTGCAATGCACTCCATGCCCAACTTCCTGTGGTAAAGTTCCATTTCCGTATATCCAGATAATTTGCCAATCTTCAATTTGCTTATGGTTTGAAGAAGCTTCACTAATTTAGAGTCTTTTGGAGTTTTTATGGCTATTCTAGAATCCCCAAGCATTTCAAAATCCTTTCCCATCCTCGCATATAATTTAAGTTTTCCCAAAATTTCTTTGAACTGGTCTATTGCATACTCTATGCTTTCGCCATGGGTTAATCTTCTGTCTATCGAAACTTCGCAATAACTGGGAACGATGTTAACCTTTGTACCGCCAGCTATTTTTCCTATATTGATGCTCCCTCTCCCTAAGAATTCATCGCTTTTCTTTGTCAGCTCATCCTTCAATCTCTCAACTTCTGTAACAAATTTCGCCGCTTTCGTGATTGCATTTACCCCCAATTCAGGGTATGCGCCATGCGCAGCCTTCCCCTTGAAAATAAACTTCAGATGGAGCACGCCCTTTTGCGCAATCTTGATCTCAAAGTCAGAATCGGATACCACACCATATCTGACATCCTTGAAAAGGTCTTTCCTGTTTTTTATCAGATAGTTAGAGCCACCAAACCCGACTTCCTCATCCCCGACCAACGTAATCAATAACTTCCTTTTGAATTTTTTGTTCGAAAACTTCTGTAGCGACGATAAGATAGCCGCTACATTTCCTTTACTATCACAACTTCCCCTCCCATGCAGTTTCCCATCAACAATCTTTGCATCGAATGGGTTATGTTCCCAATTTTCCAACTTGCCAACAGGGACTGTATCCATATGGCTGTTCAACATCAGCCCATCACTTTTTCCTGCATATGCAACTACATTATAGCGGTTATTCCCAAATTCAACAATCTCAGGGTCAAACTTCAAGTCAGCCAAATAATCGAAAACATACTTTGCTATCGCTTTTTCATTTCCAGGAGGATTTTCTGAATTTATCCTCACCAATTCTTGCGTCAACTCTACTTCATTCAATTAATCACCAAATATTTGGAATCCATCTAGGCACTTTCTTCTTATAGTCTAAATATATTTTGCCAAACCTTTCCTCCAATCCCCTTTCCTCCAAGCGAACTACAAAAATATCTACAGCTGCTATGAAGATCAATATGACTAGAAACATTGTCAATAAATTAGTTAAAATGCCGACTCCAGCCATTATGAAAACAAAGGCAAGGTAAATGGGATTTCGAGTATACCTGTAAGGGCCTGTGATCACCAGCTTCTTTGGTGGCCTCCAGGGAAACGGCGTTCCTTTTCCAGCTGTTGCAAATGTAGAGATGCTCCGGATATCTATGATTAAGCCAACCGCTATCAGGACTAATCCGATTAAATTTGCTGGATAGACAAAGATTTCAGGTAGGTTGAGGTAAGAATCCAAATAACTGGCAATGTAGTAGGGTGTCAGGAAAACTATGAAGAGATAAACTATAGGGCGTAAAACTAACAATTCAATGGTTTTTAATTGCATTTAATCACAAAGTTAAGAGCTCGGGCCGAGATTTGAACTCGGATACGCCGCTCTGCAGGCGGTTCTGCCCAATTAAAATGGTCTGCATGACCTGGTTCTGCCACCCGAGCTTTGTTACTTAATGATACATAGATTGATTATTTAATTTTTCTTACCAATCCTATATTAGCATCAATCTCTACTTCATCTCCGTCTTTTAAAATCTTTGTAGCGTTCTTAGTACCAACCACACAAGGTATTCCTAATTCTCTAGATACAATAGCTGCATGACTTGTAATTCCTCCTTCATCCGTCACAATCGCAGAAGCCTTATGCATCACTATAACATAATCCGGATGCGTAGCTACAGCAACCAAAATATCACCTTTGTTTATTTTACCCAAGTCTGCCACTCCTTTAACAATCTTAACAACGCCTTGTGCTTTGCCACGAGAAGCAGAAATTCCTTTTATTTCCTCTGAAACTTCTTCCAAAAAAGCCAAACCAAGTCCTTCCAAAGCAGGTTCTATATCACTTCCAGATTTACATACAATCTTCTTATCTGGCGTAAAGTAAATTACAAAACCCCTTTCCCTCTCTTCTATCAAATTTTTTGAAACTTTACTTCCATTGTCTAAGAAATCTAAAATTTCAGCGCTAAGTACGTATGATATATCTTCTAACTCAACACCCATTCTATTTGCAATCTCTTCGAACAATCTTTGTCCATAGAACATCCCTTGTCTTCTGAGATCGTCTTTCAAATCTTTTAAGTAAGCAAGCCTTTTTGCCACGTTCAATATTTGTTTTTCCTTGTCGGATGGATTAATTTTTTCTAGTAATTTTTCATAAGAAATAGGCACCTTTTTTTCTACTTTCCTGAATTCACTAATGTGAGAGAAAAATTCTTCTTTTATCCAAGGCCTGTTGTGTATATCCAAGCATGGTATCCACTTAAATTTTTCCCATATTTGCTCCCGTTCGGTTTCATTCAAATTCTCCCATCGGTCAGCTACTTCATTCAATTGAATCGCAGCAGCTTTTTTATCTGGCTTTAAAGCAATCTCAATAAAATCATGTAAGTTTTCGTTATCGCCAACTTTGTTAGTGATTATTTCTTTAGTCTTATCAGCAAAGAAGTTGTTAATTATGAACTGCATCCAAATGAATGGGCCATATCTAATATTCTTACCAAGATAATCTAGATACATTGTTTTTAATTCACTATTTGCTTTTCCCTTGAGGTTAGATTTTGCTATTTTCTCAGTCGTAGTCATATAGTCGTTTCCGGTTTGGATGAACAACCTTTCAAATTCTTCATAGTTATCAGGATTTTCTAAGTATTTTTCTTTCAAAGAAGAAACAAATTCTATCCACTTATCCTCATCTATATAGCAGACTTCATTACCGTCTTCTGGTATGTAAATTTGCTCATAAAATGGCGATGGAACTACAGCATCATTTATTGGAGTTAAGCAATTTAATGACAATTCTGTATATTGCACACCATATTCTCTAGCTATTATTTTTTTCCATGGCACTTTTATTTCTCCCTAAAAACAACATCTTCTTTTAGCCCAAGCTGACTCCTTATCTTCTTGATTCTCTTCACATATTCTTCATAAATTTCCTTAGGTTTGTGTAAAATGTAGAATCCTTTGGCATTTTCATACAAGGAGCAATCAAATACATCAGCATCTTTAACCAACTCCACATAAGGTTTGTTAGTGTGAATTTGTTTCTCGCTATGGTGGGCTATAGCTTCTGTAATTATTGATATTTCCTCAGATGTAAAATCGC
>CAZERL010000059.1:0-6218 GCA_964514495.1 uncultured archaeon | reverse complement strand
TTTTTAAGTCTGGAGGCTTGTACTTTTTATGCACGAAATCCAAGAACTTACTAATTTGCTTGATAAACAGATAGCACAGCATAAAGATGCGATAATAAAAGATGCTATCCATTTTAATAAGTGTCTTTACACGTATAGAAACATTCAATATTCCGATTCATTCGGCATAATCTTAAAAAAAGAATCTGCTGGTAAAATAAAATCTGTAGGATTTCCCTTTCCTCTAATTTCATTTCCATTGAATATTAAAGAAATACCTCCATCAATTAGTATAAACGTTTTCTTGAGGGGAGGGCCGCTGAGAAACTTTCAAAAAAATCAATTAATCAAAGAAATAGGTGAAATGGGATCTATTGAGATACGTCGGATTTATGATTTAGTAGAGTTCAGGAAAATAACAAAAAAATTATGCCAGAATTATAAAAGTTTTAACTACTTTGATCCTTATACTTTTATTGGAGATTCCTTTATAGGCTCTTATATCGCGAATAATTTCTCAAAATATTTTGGTCTAAAACTAAAATATTTTTACTCAGAGAACTATCTTAATCTAGATGTGTTATATGAAACAAAAAGCTATGTTAGGGCAATAGAGGATTACAATGAATCTTGCTTGGCTATATTTTCGGATTTAATAGATATCCACTGGGACAGAACCAAACACATAGCGAAGAATCTTGCCAAAAAGGGGATCGCTTCAATTATCTGTGGTAGAAATATCATTATAGAACCTTCAGTGGGCAAGATTGTTATATATCTACTAATGTCAGATGATATTCTTCTGAGAAACAAAAATATAGAAGACTACATGGCTGAATGCTTGAATCCCTTCCTAATTCCCTCAGGATTTGGAATAGTTCCGATAAACCTATCTTACCATAATTTGATTATTAATCCATTCGGGTCGGAACTTAATAAAAATCTTCCAGAAGGTTTAATATTTAAAATAATAAAAAATTATAAAGAAGATCATCCAAATTCCAAAATAGTTATAATTTCAGGTTTTAGAAATTCGTATATACATATGTTAAAGTGCGCAAATTTAAGGGGAAAATTAATTGAAAATGATTTTAGTGATGGAATTATTTTTAAGAACTATGGTTCGTTTAGAGAAATAAAAGATGAAATTGGGAAATATAAAGTTTCTGTCGGACTAACGGCTGATACCTCCATAGCACATTTATTCAATGCCATAGGAATCCGGAATATTACTTTTTATAACATATCAAGATGCGATACGAAGAGTTCACAATCATTGGCATCGGATAGCCCCCTTGGTTTTTGCAGATATGGAAAGATTCAGTTTCCATGTTTATTTAACGAAAAGAATATAGAATCAAAAGAATTCATCAATTCAGTAGTCGCTCTATTAAAGCATCTTAATGGTCCAGATTTACCTTGCCCTAATCAAGGATATATAAAAAAGCTCGGTGAATTATTGGTTTATCCTTCGAAAGAGAAACACGACTCTTTAGTCTATGAGTATAATAAAAACTTGGAAAAGAGCAACATCGGATGGCTTAATAACATTTATGATCCAACCGCTCTGACAAATTATCTGGGCCCCGATGGGAAGAGCCTCTTGATTGCAAACTGGAAAATTTGCCCCCTAACAAAATTTGGAGGATTATCATGATAAAGTCAGTAAATCAATTAGTTACTTATGAGTGTAATAGCAGGTGTAATATGTGCCTTATTTGGACTTTGGGTAAGGATAGTAAACAGATGAGTCCTAAAGAATTTGAAAGGTTTTATAGTAGAAATGAATTTAAGACGGTTGAAGATTTATGCGTTTCCGGTGGAGAACCAACACTAAGAAACGACCTTTCTGAGATAATGGAAAGGATACGGCCCAATCTTCCAATGTTAAGAATGCTTTTCTTGAGTACGAACTGTTCTTTTCCAGATAGGGTCTTGGATTTTGTAAAGAGAAATGTCGCCTTCACGCAAGAAGTTTATGCAGTTGTATCTTTGGAAGGCGATAGAGAAACACATAAAAAAATCAGAGGCGTCGATAGTCACGATCAAACTATTGAGGTACTTAATTCAATAAGGGAGATGAGTGATTCTCGAATGAAATCAATCGTTTCTATGACCTTACAACCTAAGAACTGTAATATTTATTGTCTCGAGCATGTAAGAAACGTTGCTGAAAAAACTGGAAGTGGATTCACCTTTAGACCGGCTACAAAAAGCGAGGTTTTTTATGCAAACACGAGATTAAGAACGATTGATTTAACAGTGGAACATACCGCTTTAGTAAGGGAGTACATAAGCAAATACAAATTAAATGATCCTTTTATGAAGCAACTAAACAAATTTTTAAGAGGAGAAGAAACAATTATGGGAACAAGAAAAACAGGAATAAAATGCTTGGCAGGTAAAATCTCAGTTTTTATTAAATCTGATGGCACTATTTATCCTTGTATAAATAGTACTCGAGTGATTGGGGACAAAGATAGAGGATTATACGATATTAGTTACAGCTTAGGAAATCAAGAACCATGTCCTTGTTGTACAGAATGTCAGATTTATCCAATGTTAAACTATGGAGGGAGAAGATGAATAGAACGTTGGTCGAACAATTAAACGAGAATATTGATAATTTGGTTAGCTTAACCGGATATATCGATAACTACAGGGAGTTTAAAGATTTTGGTTTTCTTTTCCTCAGAGATAGAACTGGAACTTGCCAAGTAGTTGTTCCAAAAGTATCTTGTCAGGATAAAATTAATAGAGGAGATATCGTTACACTTAATGGAAATGTAAAAAGAAATGAGAAGAGCAAATACTTGGGAATAGAGATTCTAGCCGAGCGTATCTCAATTTTATCGAAAAGATTAGTTGGAAACTCTTTAGTTGAAAAAGATTCTACAAATATCTCTCTAGAGCAAAAATTGGAAAGGAGGCCAGATAGTTTAAGACTTAAAGCCGTCAGAGAGATTTTTGAATTTGAATCTCAATGGCTCTTTAAGCTAAGAGAATTTTTGAATAGAAATGGATTTTTAGAAGTCAGTACCCCAAAGATAGTTGAAGGGATAAACGAGGGAGGGTCCAGTGTATTTAGATTAGATTATTTCGGCAGACAGGCAGAGCTATCACAATCCCCTCAGTTATACCACCAGATGCTATTAGCCGCTTTAGAAAGAGTTTATGAAATAGGGAACTGCTTTAGAGCAGAGAAATATTCTACGCAAAGGCATGTTAATGAGTATCAATCTTTAGATTTCCAATTGGCTTTCACATTCTCCGGTGATGAAATTATGAATTTCGTAGAAGAGATGCTTACTTCTTCTCTTGCTGAACACAATGTTCTTGGGTACAAAATACCTCGAATAAGCTATAACGAAGCGCAGAGGATATTAAAAAAAACTTCGATTGATAAATTATCTGGTGCAGAAAAGAAGATATTGGGCGGCTGGGCAAAAGAAGAATCGAGATCAGATTTTCTCTTCTTGCATACTTTCCCACTAAAGCTTTGCCAATTTTATACTATGCCTAAAGACGAAAGTTATGGAGATAGCTTAAAGCTATTATACAAAGGAGTGGAAGTTGCAACTGGTGGGCAAAGAATACATGATTTAAAATTATTAAAGTCTTCGATGATGGGGAAAAAAATGAATCAAGATAATTTTATACATTACATAGAAGCATTTGAGTTAGGCATTCCGCCACACGGGGGAGCTTCTATGGGGATACCAAGATTTGTTGCATTAATGAAAAATTTAGTAAATATCAAAGAAGCCATATATTTCCCAAGAGATCCAAGGAGGTTGAGTCCATGACAAATTATATCTTGCTAATGAGACATTGTGAATCAAAAAAACATGCAAAACTAGGGTTTACTTTAGATGAATTAACAGACTTTGGAGAAGCACAATCGAGAAGAATCGCTGAATCTCTTGATTTTGATATAAAATATATAGTATCCAGTCCTCACAAAAGAGCTTATAAATGCGCAGAAATAATTGCAAAACAAAAGAGGACTTCCCCAATCATTGATGAACGATGGAAGGAGCTTAGTAGAGGAGTCTATACAGAGAGGCCATATAGCGAATTTATCGCGGAATGGGCGAAATACGGAAATAATTATGACTACGTTCCCCCTGAAGGAGAAAGCGTGAATCAAGGTAGAAATAGGATAATTGAGGGTTTTAGAGAGATGATTAAGAAAAATCAAAATGTTTTGTGCATTACTCATGCCGGTTTAATCTCCAATTTATTGATGATGCTTTATTCCTTTGAGTTTGAACGCGGCAACCCATCATATGGAGGAATATGTGAACTGATATCAAAAGAGAATGAAATCGTCTTAGAACCTACGGAGAATAACTTCTTTTTAAAAATACCTTCGGCTATAGTGGCCCCCCTAAGTAAATTAAGCTTAAGAAGGACCATAGCCAACAAAATAACATGAAGATCATTTTATCTGGTGGAGGAAGCAAAGAAAAGACCGAGGAATTGGATAATCTATTTGCAAGTATCATAGACAAAAGAAAACCCCTACTTTATATTCCAATAGCAATTGATAAAATAAAACACCCCTATACGGAGTGTTTAAAATGGTTGAGGGAGACATTTGATAAACAAGGAGTTCATCTTTATGAAATGTGGACAGAAAGTGAACTGGAAAATATTAAGGATGAACCGGAAAAGTTTGGAGGGATTTATGTCGGTGGAGGAAATGCTTTTTATCTACTAAAAGTATTAAGGGAAACTAGTTTCTGGATTTTTCTAAAAAGATGTATTGATAAAGATATACCAATTTACGGAGGAAGCGCAGGAGCGATAATCTTTGGTTACTCTATACTTACTTCTAATGATTCAAACAATGTTAAACTGGAAGATTTTAGTGGGATGGACGTGCTGAGAAATATAAGTATTTCCTGCCATTATAAACAGGAGAAAGACGAGAGTATAACACAGAAGATAGTATTAAATAATTTAAAAAAAGTAGTCGCTCTTCCTGAGACGGCAGGCATTTATGTGGAAAATAGTCAAAGGCCAAAGGTTATAGGCAAAGATTCTGCGTGGTTATTTTCTAAAAACGAGAAAATTAGGATTGAAGTTGGACAGAAATTTTAATAGAGCACAGTAATCTCTATCTCTTCTCATTATTTGACCTTGTTTTCTAACGCCTGCGAGCTTGTCCAGCTTTGCGTTGAGGGCTTATTTGCCTGTGCTGCTGTTTCCGGCACAATGCGGTAAAACACCTGATTCCAGTTGTTCGTATATGCCTCACGGTCATTAAAGCTACCTGCAGTTCCCGGCGTAATTGTCTGAACAGTAGTCCATGGTCCGCTTACATCATTAATGCTTCGCTGCAAGAGGAAATTTCCAGATGCTTTCGGTCCAACGGCGTAGAATGGTTCGTATCCAAATCTACGAATGTCCTTCCTTGTTACAAATTCATCTAATTTTTTCACTACTGCATCAGTCGGAGGTACCTCGCCGTCATTCACATCAGCTACAAGCATCGTGCCCGCGTAATCGCGTGGCATGATTGCAATACGGAGGGAGCGGTTCTGGGCTGGCTTTTTAATACCTCCTATTTCTAAAGCAACTGCTTTCTCATACAAAAACGTTCTCGTTACAAAATTTGTATGCACATAAATTCTTCCAGTGAAAATATCTGTAAATTTTTCAGGCACATAGAGCGAATGACGAGCAAACACCCCTCCTCCATTTACCCTTCCTTCCGGCACTTTCGGAGTTCCGTCAAGGTTGCGAGTCAATGTCTGTCGAACATTTGAACTCGAAGTATTTTCGACAGCGTTCCCTCTCGGATCCATCTCATAGGGGTAAAAATAGTCTTCAACGCCATAGTGGGGATTAGGCTGCAGATTCTCGGTCATAAACACTTCTTCAGGCTTTCTGATAGTCCAAGCAAGAGCAACAACCGGCTTTTCCATGGCTTGCATATTTTCAGCGTACGCTTCGAGTTTGTATGAGGTTCTGTTCGTGCCTGGTATAACCCAGCGCACTTCTTTTCCGGTTTCGTCAAGAACGCGAAGGGAAAAACGCACAAAGGGCTCATCTTGCGCAGCAACACTAAAGATTGACGCGAGCCCTGCCGCACCAAGAGCCATCCATCTGCTAATGTCCTTGCATGATTTCATATTATGACCTCTTGATAGTGACTATTTAAATCTTTACTTACCACGTAAGAGCTTAGCTTTCTAAAGTAAATTAATCATATTATCAATAATGTTTCCTTC
>CAZERL010000058.1:0-6505 GCA_964514495.1 uncultured archaeon | reverse complement strand
CACCCCATGCTGAAGATACTGGAGTTCCTGATAGAAAACAAGATATTTGACTACTCCAAGAAGCAAATGGCTGAAGAGGCAGGCATCTCGAAAGTGACCTTCCTGAAGCATTTTAAGAAACTGGAGAATATTGGGCTTGTGAAAGTGACAAGGAAATTCGGGAAGACAAAGCTATACACATTGAACGAGTCGAATGCCTTTTCTAAAAGATTCTTAGAGTTGACATTGGCTTTGGCTAATTACCACGCTCAAACAGAATTAGAAAAGCATGTGTCCTTTGCACGGCATTAGAAATTGTTTATCTGTCCGAAGAAACTTAAAGTCTCACTTTTTATGAAATTTCTTCCTTAGTCGAAATTTCGTTTGTTTAAGAATTTTTTTATCGTCAATAGCGCCACCATATACTTTTGCTCTTAACGTTTCTTTTACAAATTCTTGTATATTTTTATAGCCGTATTTTTTGACATATTGTCTGGCAAGCTTTTCAAGATCTTTTGGTAACCTTAAACTTATCTGTTCTGTCATGATATTATTTGGTATCATTTGGTATTTAAATGTTGTGTTTGAAGGAAAGCTTAAATTTGAAGAAGTAGTAATCTGGATTAAGGAAAGGGTTGTTTGACATGGTAAGACCAGAAGTTATGAAAATTGCAAAAGAATTTATCAAGGGAGATAAGAAATTGCTTAGAAAGTTCGCTGAAGAACACAAATACTTGAAGAAATGAAAGTTTGTATTCTGCCTTTATAGATATGCCTTTTAATTTTCTGTCCTTTTTAAAATTTCTTTCAAAGAATTTTGGATAACACTTATATGTAAGAAATGTGAAATAACATTATAATTAAAGCGAGGTGTGGACTTTGGCAGCGAAAAAAAAGAAGAGGCGATAACTTACAAAAGTTTTTCCAGTTCTTCAATGGTAGTCTTGTTATCCATAAGATTACTCTAACAAAATAAACTGAAATACGTTACAATTGCATCTTCCCATAACTCACCAATGTCTTCTACACAAGCTTCGCATCACTACCCGTGTCTATATAGCTCTCAAGAATCCCCCTTATCACCACCAGCTCCTGATGTATCAGCGAAAGCGATTCAAGGATGCTGCGCATACAGTCGTCATTTGTCCTGTCTTCCACGATCAGATCGATCGGTTTGCCGGAATAAAAAGTTGACTGATATTCTTCTTTTCTTCATACTCCTAGATGTCTTATCATCCCAGACTCCATAATCTCGTAACCCCTCACATAGTGTGTGAATGCCTCTTCAGCCAAGTTTGCAAGCCCTTCTGGTGTCGGAACATTTGTTGGTATACTCTGATTACTTACAGGATCGTACAAGGAAAAGCTTCTACTACGCATCCCTAGAAGGGGGACCGATTCAGCGGATCTGACAGAGTCCCCATATGGCCATAAAAAATGGGTAGACATGTTCCTATAATTTTTCAATCGATCAAGAACACTGCCGCTTTTATAACTTCCTATTTGATGACCTTGGTTATTTGTAGTGAGTGAAAATTCTGTATGGGTAATTAAATCATTAAATCTAGGGTCATTATACAAATGTTTCAATAGTGTCCACAAGCTTGTATTTCTGGCTTTGATTGGGAATTTAAAAAGAGTTCTCGTTAAAAAGGCTGACATTTCCCAAAGACTTGAAATATAATGTGTGGAATCATGCGCATTAAAGAAACATTCTCCTGAAATTGGTTCTATTTGGTCTATAACATCAAAATAAGTTTCGGAATCTGGCCTGTTTTGAGGAAAATATTGTTCTCTTAGTCCAACATATTCATCTCTTTTCATCATGGCGTCTACAATTTTTTCTCTTGTAATAACATCTAGGGCTATTATGGATCCTGTCAAGTATTCTATAGTAGCATCTAAAGGGGATCCTAATATTTGGGCTTGCTGTCTTGTTTTGTCTCCACGCAACAATTTTATTTCTAATAGAGGCAACCTTGCATGATATGGCATTCTTCCAGGTGAAAAATCTCTTCTAAGCATTTAAATTCTAGCTATTTCTAACAATTTATTCATCTCAATTTAGAAACTTATAAAGTCTCACTTTATCACAGTTCAAGTAATTTGACTTTTCCTTTAATTTTTCGCCTAATTTCCCCATCAAATGTAATTAATGAGGCCTTCTTTTCAATTGCGAGATCTGCATATACCGCATCTGGACCTTTTAAACTGAATTTTATAGCAGTCTCAGAAACACTCTTTATCCTATTTTTAGTTAGTTCCATTTCTGTTAATATTTTCTCTTCGATTAAATTGAGCAGTTTTTGTTTGATCTGAGTAGTTGTGCTTGTGTCGTTTATCCTTCTTTGAATAGAACCGCAAACTTCTGGCAAAAATAGTGCTGGTACAAAAACGTCCATTTCTTTATTTTTTATCTTATCCATAATCTTGATAGCTTTGTTTCTATTAGGATCGCTTTTCCAGAAAAAAGCGATAAATACATTAGAATCCATTACAACCCTCACTTCATTCCCTATCTTCTCTAATAGCCTGTACAGAAGTTATCCCTTTGGGCCATTTTTTTGAAACACGCTCTGCTAACCTCTCAAGCACTTTCATTTCAGCATTCCAATCGAAAGCCTGCAAAATTACTTTTCTCCCAACAACCTTTTGCTCTACCAATGAGCCAGGCTTCACACCTAAAGCTTTCCTTACTTCTTTCCTTAATACAATTTGCCCTTTAGGGCCGAGTCGTGTCGTAATTTCTAACTCTTTTTTTGTCATACAATTTAATTGGTTATACAAATATTTAAGTATAACTTTTTATTCCTCTGCCACGATCGATCTGATCTTTTACTAGAATATAAAATTAACTGCATTTTACGATTCTAATCAAAACGTATTTCTCTCTTTTCAATATTTCTTCCATATTTTTGATGTGTTCTTTATCTTTTGAACTCATGCATTTCACCAGTCAACTATCACTCTCTATAACAATTTTCTTTGTCTTGCAGCTTCCAACAAAGTTTCACTCAGCTCCCAATGTCTTATTTTTAACAGCCTTTTAACTAGTTTTTTAGCTTTTTTAACAGACAGAATCCTCTTGTGCAACAGCACTTCAAGAATATCATAAGTAACTAGAATTTTATTTTCACCTATTTCTTTGACGATTTTGTCAATCGCATCAAAATCATCTGTTGCAAGATACTTGAAACCATCTCTTTTAAATATATCCAAAATCGAACTTTCGCCTTTGCCCATTCCCTTTATTTCTATTGCTTTACTTTTGGCAATATTAATAAAACCTCTATCTGCCAGTTTGAGCAGTTTTTTAGCCGCCTTGCCTTCCACATCTTTATATCTGGAAGTTCTCTTCAATTCCTTGATAATTTGAGGAGTTATTGTAACATCAAAATACTTTAGAAGGCTCTTTTCAATGTTTATTATGCTTAAAGATATAAGAAAAGAGGTATCCGAAACTATTTTCAGTTTCATTTGCTCAACTGTCGTATGATCTTTTCTACCCTTTTGCCCTTAGAAAATACACGCAAAATAATCCTATATTTGTCTGCTTCCTCTTTGCCGAGAAATTGCTTTAAAGCTTCAGAAGACAATTCACCTTTTGCAAATCTGGAAAGAACCATATCTCTCACTTTAGCTTTCTCTGTTTCTGACTTGATTTTTTCGATTACAGCTTCTCGTATAAAATCCGACCTTGTCTCGTAATGCTCTCTAGCAAATGCGTCTATTTTATGCAATAATTCGTCTTTAAACCTCAAAGGTACTTGTGGCATATATATCATTTGTATTACATTGTATATAAATATTTAATTTGGAAAGATGATACCAAGCTTGTATTCTTCCTTCATCACAAAAAGGACAGATTAATTCTTAGTAGCTCATTCCTTATCAAAATTATTATCACCTGCCCATTTACAAAACCCACACTCCTCCGAATGCTTTGGCATCTTCCCGTCCAAAATCTCCAAAGCCTCCTTAAATTTATTCTCAGCATTCCCAACGTCAATCTCCATCTTCACCAACTCCTTGTGGAAAACCACATCTCCATTGCCATTAACCTTGTCAGGATGGTAAAACAGCAAGAACCCATAGTCCTCTGTCTCAAACCCGTTCTTCCTCAGCAGAAAGTTGTATACATCCAATTGATCCTGATAACTTTCAGCCGTATCTTCTTTTAACGGATATCCCCTTGTCTTGTAATCCAGGACTATTAATTTGCCATCCTTCCGCAGGATGTTGTCTACAGCTCCTCTGAATAGATTGCCATCCGCATCCTTCCATTGGATTCCCTTGAGATTGTTCCTCCAAACCCCCAGCAGTTCCATGTTGTCGAATAATTTCACACCTTCCAACCCATGCAGCTCAGGCGGCAATCCCTTCCCTATAAAGGAATCGAAATGTTCTTTCAGTATCCTGTCCATCCCTGCTGGCAGTGTTGGAAATGGTGTTTCAGGTCGTTTAATGCCCTTGTTATAATGCAGCCAAAAGCATCTATGGCAGTCCTTCATCAATTTCATAGAAGATGGTGAAAGTTTGTATGACATCTGATTCTAATTTTATTCTTAGATTTTTTAGTTGATTAACTCTCACTTTAACAGACTCTCGATCTCACCAATAAAAAATATCAAAACTGCATAAGAAAGTCTTGCCTTGAAATAAAACAGAAGCGCTTCGAATGCGGCAATATCTGAAAGTTTTATGAGCCTGTTTCCAAGATTGGTTTCTGAACCGTAAGATGCAATTAAACTTTTGAATTCGTCCTTGAAGCCAAATTCCTCAACTATGTCATCATCCTCCTCTTCAGGATATTTAGTATGTCCTCCGATGGCTTTCCCAACTTCTACTAACCATTCATCAAGACTTTCATGCAAAACCTTCTTCACCTTTTCATCCGACATAGTATCTATCTCCTCCTTCCTGTCAGTATAGTATCTTCCTATGAATTCTCCTACCTCCTGTGCGAACTTTGTTGTTTCATTGTAAGAAAGAACCTTATTCTTGCTAGCCCCAATTTCTTTGCCTATCAGCTCCAGCTTTTTCGATATTTCTTCCAAATACTTGACTGGCTTTTCTTCTTTCTGCAAATCCTTTACAGTTTCCTTTATGGTCTTAATTTCCTTCAACTTTTCTAAAATTTCAAAGAACCTTTTCTTGTGCTCTTCCGAAAACTCCATTATGAAGAATTAAAGTGCAAATTTAAATTATTTGTAAAATAGTATGAAAGTTCACATAGCTACCGCGCATAATTTATCCATCTGCCCTCAGAAACTTATAAAGTCTCACTTTTTTCTCTTAACCTAGACTTGAACGAACTCCCATGTAGACCGCGTCTTGGCGCCTTCCGACTGCAGTTCTTTCTGCATAAACGAGTGCGTTTCCGGAAAATGCAGCCGGATAGGAGTCCCTCTTGTATTCAATCTTTAGCGTGGCGCGTGGCCCTGACTCATCAAGCTCGAATATGCCGTAGTAAATATATGGAGCTTCTTTGTAAATTTCACCTGTATCTATTGTCAATTGCCTCGTTCCATAGTCCGCCTCCCAAACACCGCCGAATACGTTGCCAGTCGCGTCTTCCCCTGCTTCCATGTGATGTTTGCTGTAGTACTTTGTTGTTGGCAGAAATGTCAGCAAGTCCGGAGCGTCATCCAATCCCCAATTCTTGCTCTTAAGATACCACTCACCGACCAGTGTTCCTTTGTGCTCGTCATGAATTATAAGCGGGTTTGTGAGATAGGGCTCCCACGGGTTCATGATCCCCAAGGACTCGCCTACTACAAACGGTGATTTCACGCCTTTTGCGATATACGGCTCTATGACTTTTATTGTGAACTCGTCGACAAGCTGCTGCCTCAGGTCGTCGCGCAAATAGTCAAAAGGCGAGACGGTCACGCCGTCGCGATACTGGACGCCGTCTATCCTATGTTTGTCAACGAGGTTGAATTCTGCTGTGTGGTATCCTGTAGTCCAAGGAGGACCTATACCATACGCTACCGGATCGCCTGCCTTTACTTTATCGCCGACTTTAACAAGAGGTGTTCCGACATCCATGTGTTCCCCTGAAAGGCCGTCGCCGTAATCGATGTGAATTCTCCAGTCATCTGGCACGCCTGGATTTGTGAGGAAGACCATAGTAACTTCGCCGTCAGCCCAGCTGCCTACCGGCGTTCCTTCCTCAACTCCTATCCATTCATGATCCAGGCCTTCGACATGCCCGCCCAGATGCGCTCCATATCCGCCTTCTATCAGAATCTTATCGATGGGTGCAGGCAGTGCAGTTAACCGCGTTTTAGAAGCGCCGATCGGAATTGGCTGCGTCATGACGTCTGGCACCCATGCCTGCGCTGCAGCAATTGTAAACTCAATCGTCGTATTTGCTGGTAAATTTGTGGTCGATGATGGTGTAACAGGCGTGACGGGGTTAGTTGAAGTAGGTGTTGTTGTATCGATGGTTGTCGGTGGTTCTTGCGACCCGCGTTCGAACTCAAATGGCTTCTGGCATAGCTCGTTTTCTGGCTGGCTACGA
>CAZERL010000057.1:0-6540 GCA_964514495.1 uncultured archaeon | reverse complement strand
GAAGGAAGTTTACTTTGAAGTACCTAAGGCAGCATTTTGAGATAATAAGGATGTACATGACATGGGTTAAGCCATATTTGAGAAATATTCAAAGAATGCAGCTTGACCAAAGCAAAACAGAAACTCCGGATTTAATAGTAGCTTTTGAAAGCTCTATGATAGAAGTTGAGATTTTAGCAATTAAACCACATTCAGGCGGCTTAGTCAATCAATGTATCTTAATGCATTACCTCTTTAGAACAAGGCCAGAAATGAGTTATACGCAAGAATATCAAAGAGGCCCTTTACATCTTGGCAGAGTTGAGATTGATTGGAGGACTTATGCATGGACAGACAAAGAGATAGAGAACTACAAGAAGATGAAGGAGCATGAGGATTTTCAGTTGCTAGGTGTTATAGACGGTTCTGTAAAAGCTGCTTTAGAAGCATTAGGAGACGAGTTGATGAGATATTTGAGAGAAGCTGGCGAGGAAATTGAAGAGAAAAAAGAAATACCAAAGCCTCCACTAAAGAGAGCAGGCCCATTTTTGTCAGTTTTTGAAGGATTTGCAGAATTGTTTACATCATTCAAAGTGAAAAAAGAAGTAAAAAAGGCAAAGAAAAAGCCAACACAAACTGATTTGATGAAATTGGCTATTGCAAAAAGCAATGCCGAGAAAGCTGTAAAAGGAGTTATGTGGAATACTTACCATCATTTCAAGAAACATCATGAGATGTTGAATTGGTAAATATAGAATTTTAAAATACAATTTTTCTTATCAATAAGTCTTCAATTTAATTCTCAAAACCATTAACTATTTATATTACCCTTTCAATAAAATAATAACAAATAAATTAAAAATTCGACAATTCGCGACCCATGTGCTTCCAAGCTTAAATGGGTGCCCCGCAAACCAATGAATTTGCGAGGCATTGCGATATGGTCAAAAAGCAATGCCGAGCACAAGATTTTGTTGCGAAGCAACGGATTGAAAAATTAAGTAGGCAAAATCAATAATAAAATAAAAAAGGTGCAAAATGAAATTCAGCTCTGGCTATTATTCTCACCATCCTATGGTAGATTACTTCAATGCAATGGATCCTGAAACCTATGGAGAAAAACCACCTTATGGTGCAGACTTGGGTGTTAAGGACATCGGCATGTCAGTTCCAATGGGTATATCAGCTGCAAACGTAGCTGGAATTTATTCTAAAATAAGGATGGGCGCTGGTAATATTGAAATACAATTTCCTGGCTATAGGATGGGCTCAAGAAATGCTCAAACACCAGAAATGCTTGGAGAAGACCAAAGGCAAGCAATAAGAGAGCTGTCAATGGCAAATGAAGTAAAGTTCACAACACATGCTTCATTTCAATTAATGGGTATGATGGGCAGAGATGAAAGAGGTAATTTCTCAATCTATAATGCGACTCAGGATTTATTTGAGCTTAAAAGAGCAATTGACTTCCAAGCAGATATGGGTGGTGGTTCTGTTGTTATACATTCTGGAGAGTTTGAAAGGCCAATGACAGACATGTATCTTGATGACGAAAGTGGAAGGCTTAATTTAGCAAGAGATCCAAGCGGTAGATTGTTGTTTAAGCAAGCTCATACTCAAGAAATTGATGCAAGGTTTGAATTGCTTGATGACAGAACATCTGCAAAGATTGAAACAGTACAGAAGAATAGGCTTGTTGCACATCCTGTTTGGAACACAGCAGAGGAAGATTATTGGGGTGAAGACCAAAAGGGCGATAGGGTTTTCATAAGAAAAGATGATTATATAGACTATCAGAAGAGAAAAATCATAGACCCGTTTGATCCCAAGACGGGTAGGGTTCCTAAATTCAATGAAAAAACTAGAGAGTTTCAAGTAAAACTCAAAACATTTGAAGATTTTAGGAGAGAATCTGAAGAATTTAATAAATTATTTGAACAGCATCATGGAAGAAAGCCTAATTATTATGAAAAAATGTACCCTGAAGAATCTTATATTAGGGCTACACTAGATGCACAAGAAGCAATTGCAAGAGGATGGTCATTACAATTTTCAGCTGGCGCCCAAACCTCTATTAAGGCTCTAAATAAACTTGAGGAAGCAAAAAAATTCTACGAGAAACTTCAAGCTTCAGTTCCAAAAGAAGAACAATGGAAATTATTAAGACAAGATGATGAACTTTTTAGACTTACACGAGGTTTTGCAGCACCTGAAATGGTTTCTCCACTAGAACTAATTGATAAAACAATCTTTGATGTTAAAAGATCTCTTGATTACTATCAAACAAGCGCTTCAGGACAAGGGCAGCAGGCTGAAGATACATATGAGACAAAAAAGCACATAATAACTCCAATTAAAAGGCTTGAGCAGCATGGTGTTAGGCTTTATGCAGAAGCTGGTGTGCATGCATTAAGAAAAACTAGAGATCCAAATAATCCTGTCACAGTTGCTGTTGAGCATATATTTCCAGAGAGGTTTGGCGGGCATTTAGAAGAATTAAAGTGGGTAATAAAGAAATCAAGGGAAAGAATGGTTGATTTGCTGACAAAGCCAGAGATAGAGTACGGAGCCAGCATGGCGCCTGAGGAAATAGATGAAAAGAAATTAAGAGAGGGCTTTAAGCAGCCAAATCCATACTACATGGGGGTAAGCAGAGAGGAAGCTGAGAAATTAGCTGAGAGGCATATAAAAGCAACTTTAGACACAGGACATATCAATTTATGGCGAAAGTACTGGCAGGATGACCCAAGAAAAACAAGAGAGCAGAATGAAGGAGCATTCAAAAAATGGGTTCTTGACCAGGTTGAAAGCTTGGCAAAAGAAGGGATGGTTGGCAATGTGCATCTTGCTGACAACTATGGCTATCATGACGACCATCTTAGCCCAGGACAAGGCAATAGCCCTATAAGAGAGATTATGGCAATACTGAAGAAGTATGGCTATGAAAAAGCTGTAACAGTTGAGCCAGGCGCAGATGCATCAACTGACCTAAGCGATTTTCATGGCTTGATGAAGACCTGGCGCTTTTTTGGCTCACCAGTTTATGGAATGGGGTTTAGAGGCGTAGGAGTGCCTCAAACATGGAGCGATGTCCAGTACTCATTCTTCGGACAAAACAAGCCACCATACTATATCTTTGGCCCATATGCTCCAAGCAATGATTGGACACTTTGGAGTGCAGTGCCATTGGAGTAAATAACGTATTACATTTAGTGTAACTTCTATAGGTAGTGCAAGCAGTATAGCTTCTGCCTTGTCATATCTGGCAATGAATTTGCGAAACCAAAGTGATGAAGCCGCCAAGAAAAAAGACATTGATTAAGTATGGGCTTTGCGATAATAAATGTGAGAAATGTGTTTATATATAATCCAACTAGGTTAAAACTTGACACAATTATTCCATAATAAAATTTATAAATAACTCAAGAATCCTATTGGTATGAGTCTAGATACAATTACTGTAACTCCAGAATTTAGACGATATGGGCTTATTGCTGACCCAGTAAGTGACTACAGAGTTTTTCGTTTACCATATGCACATGGTGTGTTGAAATCAACACAAGATGTAGAACCTTCTAGATTAGCAGGTATTGTAAAACGCCATTCAATGGTTTTTGACATTCCATTTGAAGCACAAGTCCAAGCTAATTTTTTGAGGCGTAATGGTTTTAAGGACATTAAAAGATTAAGAGGAGACTATGATAATGGCACACTTATTGAGTTAATTGAAGAAATGACTGACCGCTCCAATGAAAATACACTTCTCGCCTATTTTATAAATTTGGATAGTGATGGGAGACTTGTCTCAATTAAAAAGACAACTAACGGCTTTGATCCTGAAGATAGAAAATATGTGGTAAGCCCTCATGAATTAAGGAGTGTCATTAGTAGGAACAAAGGAGTAAATTTCGTTTATTTAGGATCTTGCTTTGGCGATGAGTTATTTGGAGAATTATTACCATCAAGGACAGTTCTTATTTATGCGGCAAGTAAAGGGGAGATGAGTTTTCATTTAAACCCTTTTTGGGCATTCTTTGGAGCATATGATGCATTGTCAAATCATTTTAAGCAACCTGTTGATTTTTCAGAATTTGATTTTAAGGTACCTAAAGAAAGTATGGATGCTGAATCACAAGCTCGCGCCTCATGGCCGGGAATAAAATTTGACCCAAGAATTGACCCATATGCAAATTTTTCAGTAGTACCGTTTGACAAACGTCAAATTAGAAAACTAATTGGCACGAACCAGAAAATGGGACGTCAAATAGATATATTTCAAACAAACCAACATATGGGTATTAAATATAATGTTAGATTAAAACTTTAGAAGAATTTAATTTTCATATTATTTGTGTTCTAGTTCACGCACCGAAAAATTTATTGTTGGGTTGTTTTCACAAACACAATCATAAATCTTTCCCTAGCTAAAGCTATTTTTTTCTTTTATCCCTTTTTCCAAAATAATGATGAGGGACACCAATGTATCCGCTTGATTTTGATATATATTCAAGATAACTTTTTTGTAGTAACATTATGGTCATAGTTACAATTTATTACTATCATGGGCAACTTCATATTCGGCTTTCTGCTGCACAGCTGCACATGAAGTGATTTAGTATAACTTGATAGTGGATACCAAAAACATTTTTAAACAAGAGATTATTAGACATA
This sequence comes from uncultured archaeon, assembly GCA_964514495.1. Taxonomy (GTDB): domain Archaea; phylum Aenigmatarchaeota; class Aenigmatarchaeia; order CG10238-14; family SCSR01; genus JACQIA01. The sequence goes on along the minus strand of CAZERL010000057.1, from coordinate 1,890 downwards.
GGTATGGAGCAGAAAATATCTACCCTAAGTCAATTAGTGGCAGATGTTTCACTATTCTTAGTAAACAAAACATTTGATGCCATACAGGTATTAAAACTTGGAAGAGAGCAGAAATCAAACGTGTCTAGACTAAGGATAAGTTTAACCGCAGATTTGGAGTCGCTTGTTCAGACACACATATCTATACAAGATTTTCCTGTTGAACAGTATACTAAAATATTAGATAGGTTAAGCAAGCTGACCAGAATGCCGTCAAGAGACATAGCATCTGTTGTTGCAAGTTCTACCTCATTAAACCAATTCGAGAAACAACTTGATGAAATAGGCATAAGAGGTGGAGTATTGCTTGAGCGATGGAGCAAAGTTGCTGATTTTGTGGGGATGGCAGGCTCCGTACCAATAATCCACCACACTTTGACAAAATATAGTCCTCGTTATGCGGTTCCGCTAGCCATGGCTGCCGGCCTCTATTTTTGGGATATGTTTTCGGAAAAAAAGGGCAGAGCATTTGGTCCTTACAATGTTTCAGCAATGATACTCGGCGTTACTCCATCGGCAATGTTCCTCGTGGATTATCTAGCTACAGGAAACCCAGAATCGTTTAGAAGTGCAAAACTCTATGCCTTCTTACCCTTTCAGGTTTTTTTACTTGGAAATCTTATGCCCAGCACTCAATTAACTTATCATATGTCCAAGTTCTATGGTGATGTCGGAAAAGGTCTCAAAAGTTGGAGTGCGATGAGAGCAACATCTAAGTTCATTGATAGACTAAAATATGTTGTTAGTCAAGTTGAAAAGGCAAAAGCAATACAAGGATTTCCGTATTCTGTAACTCAGGAACATCTTGACGATTTCGTGAGAGCATGCTCAGATTATATGCCTGGAAATATTCGAAGGAGAAAAATTGAAGATGCCGTCTATTACATGTACGCTGACACAATTGGTAGGCATACTGATTCCAGTCAAAGATCAGGTAGTTCTGTAGTTCAAGCACCAACTCGTATAAAGAGAGAGGAAGAGTTTCACCTAGACACTTACGAATTTCTTATTGCTCTCAATATTGGTGATGATGTAGCAAAGAGAGTCTCAAGGTCTATGCAGATGCAAGATGTTCAAACTATCGTTAATCAATTATCTAGCGCTATTCCGCAGGCATACCAAGAAGTATTAAGAGCAAATCCAAATGTATTTTTTACTAGGGATAATAGTATTTACATCGCTGAATTGTATAAATTGGTGGGCACAATCACAACTAGGTTCCCCAATACTGTCCCAGAACAATATGATGCATCGAGAAATCCTGTGCCTTTCTCAACCGTAGAGGGCGTCAAGTTTTTAAGGTCTAGCCTCGAAGGAAGAATAAGTTCTGATAGTGATGGGCAAAGAGAAGAAGTGCGTTGGAAAAAAAGCGTTGAGGAAGCTGGGTATAATCACAATCTTCTTCATATATTATTGACAAGAGGTTTCAGATTAGGTTCCAATAGACCTGTGATTGGCATGGCGTATGTAGATTTTGTTGATATAAAAGGTCGAACATTAAGGGACAAGCGATTAGACTCAAAAACATCACGAAGATTTGATAACACTTTTGGAAGACTTATATCCGAAGGTGCGATTCTGACAGATAAGGAATATAAATCTGGCGGTGGAAGGTTCCCGAGTTGTTATAGTGTTACACCAAATTTTTCAGAAATACGTAATCCTGCAATTCGCGAATATATCACATACCTTCTTTATTCCAGATAAGGGAATCCACTAAATTTGAGTTTAGTTCAATCATTCTTTATCGTTCACCACAGAAAAATTTATTGTTGGTTTGTTCTTCAAAATCTTTAAAAAGGTTTAAATAAACAATAGTATAATTCTGAAAAATATCAAAAATGACTATTG
>CAZERL010000056.1:0-6583 GCA_964514495.1 uncultured archaeon | reverse complement strand
ATAGATGCGTTAGTTGCGGATACGAGAGTGACTTGGAGGCATTCATGCCAATGAAGTACATATTTCTCTTCAAGTAGTTAGAATTCTGGAACATATAGGACGTCCGATGTATTTAAGTGCTGCCATAGCCAATATCTAGGATATCAAATTACCAAAAAGAGAAAGAGTATGACAAAAAACTTGGGCAATTCCAAATTGTTCGCAATCCTCTTCACCGTCTTTGTTGACCTCATCGGCTTTGGCATAATAATCCCGTTATTGCCGTTCTTTGCCAAAAGTCTGGGTGCGGATCCGACTACACTTGGCATGCTTGTAGCAGTGTTTTCGCTGATGCAATTCCTGTTTGCACCAATACTAGGAAGGCTGTCCGACAGGTTTGGCAGAAGGCCTGTACTGCTTGTTTCGTTGATTGTCGGAGTACTGGGTCATCTCATGTTCGCACTCTCAAACACAATAATGCTTCTGTTTGTTTCAAGAATACTGGCTGGCATGGCAGGAGCCAACCTCTCGGTAGCACAGGCGTATATTGCCGATACAACTGCTGCTAAGGATAGAGCAAGAGGCATGGGACTGGTTGGAGCGTCATTTGGAGTAGGGTTTATCATAGGCCCTGTCATCGGCGGAGTCTTCAGCCAATATGGATTGTCTGTCCCTGGATTTGTCGCCGCAATAATATCCCTCTTCAACTTTTTGATTGCTTTTGCAATGCTGCCTGAAAGTCTTACACCAGAGCATAGGCTTGCGCGCAGCAAACTAACTCCAACAGAAAAGGGTTTCCTAAGCAGCCTGAAAAACCCCTCAATCAGCGGCCTGATAATAACCTTTTTTGTAGTCAACTTCGCATTCTCCAACATCCCCGTCATCTTTCCCCTGCTCGGAATCGAACGGTTCAACCTTGAGGCAAAAGATATGTCAATAGTCTTCATATACATTGGAATAGTCCAAGTGGTGATTCAGGCTGGATTGATTGGGAAATTAGTGAGAAGATTTGGCGAGGAACGGCTTTTGATGGCAGGTATTCTAATCATGGCAACATCAATATTTCTCACGTCATTTGTAAATCAATTCCTGTTTCTAATAATTGTTTCTGGATTCACAGCAGCCGGGGTGGGCTTGATCATACCTTCAGTTCCGAGCTTGGTTTCCAAGAAAACACCTGAAAGTGAGCATGGAAGCGTTCTTGGTGTTGTGCAGTCTGCCGCAAGCCTTGGCAGGGTTTTGGGTCCGTTGATGGGCGGATTGATCTACCAATATGGCGGCATACAAATGCCGTTTTTCGCCGCTTCTGGTCTGATGCTTGCAAGCTTTTTTGTTTACCAGAAATTGAAGTAATTAGATTGGCAAACCAAAAGCAGAAGACAGCCTCTCCACTTTCCTATATTCTACAATAAATTCCACGCCCTTTTGTGTGATCGAATAATGTGCTTTCCCCCCATACTCCCTCTGCTCTACAAAACCCTTCTCAATCAACAATCCCAAATGGCTTTTCAAGAGCTTGTGAGATAGATTCGCCTTGTAAAGGATGTGTGTTGGCTTGGCTGTCCCCCCTTCCCTTTGTATTACCCGAAGTATATCAACCAATACCTTCACCTTCGAACGGCGCTCACCCACCACGTTTGTTCACCTGTATAAGCATGTACAACAACGACACCAACCCAGCTAAAAGCGAGAGATGAGCTGCGGCAAAGATAATCGGCTTGAACGGCGTCAAAGCCATCAGGAAATGATATGAGCCTATGAACAGGAAGCCAATCATGACAGGAAAGCTGTATTTTGTCTTCAGGATCAGATAGTTGGTTATTGTGTTGAAGTTGATGTAGGAAAGAATGACTATGGAAAGCAAGTGGAACAGCTGGAAAACGAAATTATCGAAAGGGTAGTGGAATCCGTGCTGCAAGGTTTGGATTAATAAAGTCATGTCTATCGGAAGCACCAAATAAAATCTGGGTATTTTAGAAAGCAGCTTTTCTATTTTGATGCTCTTCAGGTAAGTCAGCGCAAGCAGGATATATCCAACCAGACTTGTCAGGTAATAAACATAATTGCCGCTTTTTATCGCAAAGGTGTAATTTGGATCTGTCACATCAAACTGGCATACTGGAAAGCAGTGCTGGAAATTAAAATAGCCGTAAATGTTGGTTATGGAAAGAATTGCGAATCCCAAAGTTATGGATGCCATTGCGTAAAACAGAAACCTCTGCTCCCTTTTGCCTGTTAAGCTGTAGAGTTTGAACGAGAAGTAGGTCAACAAAATTCCGACCAGGGAGGCTATAATATAAGTCAAGGAACTGAAGGCATAAAACCAGAGTGGTATCAACACTGCCATATATCATAAATCTAAAACGGCTAATTTAACCGTTTCTATTGTAGAACATCGTTCTATACCTGGTTTTCACAAACCATCTATTGTATCAAATTCAATACAATCTTACGAGCTAACATAGCGCGTCTGTCAACCTGTCTTTTGGGGAAGCAGAAACCATTAGCCTCTCTTCCCCATTTTCCTTTTCTTTAAAAATCCATGTAATCGTGGGCAGGGTACTAAGTGTATCGAGAATAATTTATTTCACAACGATTTCACTTAAGCGCTGTTCAACGCTCCGAATGTAATGAGGACTGCGAAACAGAGTTATCACACAAAAATAGAATAAACAACTTCGGCGAGTGGCAGAAAAAATTAAATATTTTGGCTAGTAATTAACAAACAAGATTATTGTGTCAGAAGAATTACGAATAAGAGATAATGTGAGAACAGTACAGGTATTAAGAAATGCTGGATTTGAATATAGGAGCCGTCTTGAGGGTTTTGTGAGCCATCAGGAATCTATGAAAGTAGGCTATTTTTATCATCCAATCGAAGATATATATATTGCAAGATATCCTGTTGCATTTTTAGGCAATAACGGTGCAACTCTTCGTTTAGTCAACAAAGACAAACAAAAATTTCCTCAATATCATGACCAAATAAGAAAATTATTGCAAAGAGAGGGTTTAATTCAAAAATGACTTTTTGCGAGCCACCAGCCATTGGACTTAATCAGTGTTATATGAATCTTGACATAATATATTTGCGAAGCAGCTAAATTGAAAATGTCAAGACCGAGCTTTTCGAAAGAAGGCGAAGCGTTGAGTTTCGGGCCACGGGAAATATTTATTAAGTTAAAGTTTAAAAAATATAAGGTGTTTAAAATGAATCAACCAACTGGCGATATATCACGCTATAAAGGACCTAATGATCTTTCTCCAAAAGATGTAGAAATGATTTTAGGGCTTTATCAGGAAATATTCGGTCCAATTAGTAGTCCTGTCGATCCAAAACTAATTTATGATGACATACAAAGTGGCAGAGACCATGATTTTAGGATTGGTTCCAGATGGAGTCTTCATTCAAAGTTGCGTTTCACAATAAATTCTCGAAATAACTTGCCAGTTATTGTTGAAACAGGTTTCTCTTATGTTCCTGATGAGGACTGGGAAGAATTAGTTATGGAAAATCTTAGTCATCCAAATTGGATTCATCAACATACACGTGAGAGCGAAAGAGCTAAAGTTGATGATGCCAAAATAGAATTCTATCGAAGATTAGAAGAATACTTTTATATGGAATAGTATAGGTTGGGAAAACGTTACTGGAAGATGATTTTGGGAAACTTATAAGCATACGCCCAGAAATCCATTGCCATATAACAAACTTTTAACGAATATGGGGCTATTTGCGGGATTTAAGGCTAACAGATGCAGAATTTGGATAATGACTCGGGAAATTTTCTATTTTTTCCCTTTCTTTAAACTTTCAAGATCAGGCGGTTGTTTGTCTCGTCCAGCTCGCCTATAAGATTTTCCGGATCGACGATTATCTCAACAGAACTGAAATTGCCGCTTACAGGCTGGTTTATGTATGTCCTGGTGAATATCGCGCCTACAGGGATCTCAGGCATCCCATCCTCCCTGACTATCCTGCCATCAGCTTTTATCACAACCGTAGCATTTCTGGAATCAACAATCCCTATGTTCTGTATGCTAATGACAGCGTTGATGTAATAGTTTTCCTTGAACAAGCGCCTGTCGGCAATCTTCGTCACAGTGGAATTGGATGCTATATAGAGATCCGGCTTTGGCTGTATTTTATAAGCGCCGAGCAAATCCTCTATCTCCAGTTTCGTGATTGCTATTAGGTCTTTGGACGGAATCTTCAAGGTTGGGTTCATGATGCTGTCCTCTGCATCGTTGTGCCCCAATCCCAAAGCATGCCCTACTTCATGCATCGCCAAATTAATCATGTCAAAATCCGTAAGCTCTTTGCCGTCCACTTCATTTAACATCTGAATCTCCGCTTTGGCCAGGATTTTGAAATTGGTTTGGTTGAAGAATTTAATGTCTGTGTTGCCTGCCGTATCCAAAGAATCGGATTTCAATTTTTCAACCCATTCCACGGTTATATCGGCATCCCTGCTGTTTGTCAGCTCGAATGAAACCACGCCATTGGTAGCATCTTTCCACGCATCTAATGCAAGCCTTACGCCTAACGTGTAGTAATCTTTACCAGCCGTTCTTGAGCCAATAAACACAGTAAGCGGCATGTGGTTCCATCTAAGGTTCGGGAATTCTAATGGCGATGTGGGTATGACTTCCGCTTTGAGCCTTTGCTGTTTGAGTTCTGGGGTGAACTGTATTGATATAAATTGCGGCAGAAAATAGGCTACTATGACAATCAAAACCAGAAGCACAACCAGTTTGAGGACCATACTTAATGTTTTTATTCTAACAAAATAATGTTTGTAAATAGGAGGTTGATTGATATAGCAAAGAAACCATTTGGCGGTTATAGTATAAGCTTCAAGAAAGTTGCTGATGTGCCTCTTGGCAAGGTATTTGGAGCTGGTAACTTAGCGCCATCAGAGATGACAAAGAAGCTCTGGATCTTCGTGAAGAGTCATAAATTGGCTGGCAAGTAACTAAGCAACTTCATCCAGTATCCCTACCCTGCCCTTGACGCCAGCTTTGAACTTTTTTTCAGAGTCTTCAAAATCCTTCAGCAAAGCGCGGTAGTGCATTGGGACTGTTATTTCTGCTTTGATTGCATTAGCCGCCTGTATAGATTCATCAACATCCATGGTGTATGTCCCTCCCATCGGCAGTAAAGCCATATTAACTTTTCCCAAATTTTTCATTTCTGGTATGAAGTTCGTATCGCCTGCATGGTAGATTTTGGAATTGTTCACTTCCAGGATATAGCCAACCCACTTGTTTGCTTTTGGGTGGAACTGCAGCCTCTCGGGATTGATGTTGTACGCTGGAACCGTCTTAATCTTGATCCCTTTCAAAGTGAATTCTTTGCTGGGTTCTGTAATCACAAACCGCTCTTTAGGCAGCTTTAACCCTTCGCAGCCGTTTACTGCTACAACAATGGTTTCATCATCTAAAATTTTCTGTATATCCTTAGTACTCCAGTGGTCGTAATGCGCGTGGGTTACAAAAATTATGTCTGCCTGTTCTTTCTTAGGTTTTTCTTTCAAATCGTAAGGATCAAGATAGTAGATGTTCTTGTCATTTAATTTATCATGTATCAAGAAGCTTGCGTGACCGAACCAAGTGATCTCATCCAGTGCCTTGTCAGTATCCATCGAACTCTATAAAAATATCAGTACTGCAATTATAAAACGATTTAATTCTCCGAGACTCTGGGTGCTAGAATCATAGTTAATTTCACTTTATCCCCGGACTTGAACTCCAGCTTCATCGGATAGTCCTGCCCGAATCTCAATAAAACAGAATCTGCAATCTTTGCAGCTTTCATCATTTTCTTCAAGTAATCCAAGGGATATCGGGATTTGGCGCTGCTGTCTGTTTGTATATTTATCAGGGCTTGGTTCCCCTTTTCAAGTTCCAGTTCAGCCTTGCTAACATCCCCTTCTGACCGCATTGAAAACATGCTTGGCGAAAGTTCGAAAACCACTGAATCTGAAATTATTTCTGCATCGTCAACGCCCGACTGCAGGACATCCGGCTTAATCTCTGCCAATGCAGTGAACTCCAATTGGTCTATCGGCGGCACTTCTTCCTGGCTTAAATCCAATAGCGGAACTGTGAATTTTCGTTTGCTACTGCCTTCGATTAAAATTTCCAACTTCTTGCCATGCAAAGCTAAGCTAATTTTGTCGCTCCCTGCAGCCCTTTTCAAAACTGACAATAGATTTCCTATATTCAAGCCAATCGTTTGTTCCTCATCAACTTCATAATTCTGAAAGGCGGCAGAAGACAGATTGAAATCAACCACTGCAACCATTGCCCTGTCGGCTGCAACCAAATTGATGCCATTTTTAGAAATTTTAAACTGCCCCTCGTCTATCAATTCGGCTATCGTCGAGATGGAGTTCACCAAAAGCTGCGGTTCTGCTAAGGTTGCTTTTAACAATCAAACACCTGCTTTATTATATAGTTCCTCAACTTTTTTAAATAGACTCAAATCAAGGCCTGTTAGGTCTTGCATAACATCCGCCTTCAACTGCCCTTCTATTACAGAACAATAGACTCTAACCAATTTATCCTTTTCTACATGGATGTCCGAGAAGACTTCTGTTAC
>CAZERL010000055.1:0-6844 GCA_964514495.1 uncultured archaeon | reverse complement strand
TCTGGAAGTATTTATTGTGTTCTTCTTGAATCAATACAAGATAAAACATGTCCTATATGTCAATCACCATCAACATGGACCACATGTACAAACAATCAGCAATCAAGAACCAACTACAAATGCGATTCAGCCACAAATTATCAGTGCCAAAGCTATACGGAATATCAGTCATGTACATATGTGATAAACCAAACCTGTCCGATATGCTTCCCACCATCCGCGTGGAGTGAATGTTTCATTAGCAACACACAAACACGAACTAATTACAAATGCGATTCAACTACCAATTACCAATGCCAAAGCTATACAGAAATGCAATCTTGCACGCCTACAAGTGCTCTACCTCAATGCAGCGAGGGTCCAATTCCATCAAGCGGTTGTAAGTGTCAAGGTATAGATAAATATTCGGGCTATTGTTGCAATAGTCTTTTAGTAAACAGCCTAGTATGGACAAACGTTCCTTGTACACAAACCTGCAAGTCCATGGGAGGAGTCTGCTGTTACGGCGCAGCTAGCGACTGTGTTGGTACATGGAATGGTCAATGGGCAACGGATTGCCAAGGCTATGTTTGTTGCATAGGGACATGCAAGGGAACAGTGTTGCCGGCGACTTCATGTCTGCAAGATTGTCCATCATCACCAACTGCATGGAGTACATGTATAAACAACACACAATCAAGAACCAACCACAGGTGCGATTCGACAACTAATTATCGATGCGACGGTTATACAGAAACACAGTCATGTACGCCTTCTACAACACCAACTACAGGCTATTGTGGTGATAAGATATGCAGTGGAAACGAAACCTCAGCCACATGCCCAAATGATTGCGTAAGTCCTGTCATACCACCGACGCCTGCACCAAATGCTACTACACCTCCACAACCAGTAATTCAGCCAAACCTTACTACACCACAAGAAAAAACAATTCCCCTGCCAGTTCCAACGCCTTTACCGACACCTGTAGCAGCTCCATCTCCAACAGCACCAACACCTCCTCCCTCATTAGAACCTACCAAACCTCTGCCTGTTGTTGATAGACTGAGACTAGCCCAATCAATCCTTACGATAGAAAGTCTGAAGATTAAATTCGAAATCCTGAAAGACAAGTCGCAAAGTCTGCTGGCATACTATAATGTTAAAAATGATACGAAAAGTATCCAGAAATGGAATAAAGTTGTTGGGTTGTTCAACGAGGCAATAGAAGCATTGGATAATATAAAATTATTTATTAGTTCAGTAAGAGATACTGCAACTGAAGGGGATTTGGATGAGGCTGCCAACAGGATAGATAATGTTTTACTTGTAATAGACAAAATAATTGGTGTGATGCTGAGTGGTTAAGAAAAGAGATAAGATGGATATGAAGTTGGTTTATCTACTAGTGATAATCATAGTTTTAATTGCTGCAATAGGCTACCTCCTTCTTGTCAAACCCAGCGAAACACCAGTAGTGGTCACATCTGACGAAAAGGCCGTCGAAGTACAACAGGATTTAAGCACAAGTATTTCGGACATCAAAGATGACTTGGAGCAGTTGAAGAAGAGTTTAGGGAAATAATTAACCAATTTCCCATATTTTTATTTTCAGCTACATCCAATATTTCATAATCTTATATGAAACTGAATTTATATTCTTTTAAATAATTATGCTACAAAGTGGTTTTATGAAAGTTGTGGTAATCTGTGGCAGCAAGTCTGATGAATCAATAGTGCAACAGGCTATTGACGTTCTAAAGGAAAACAATGTTCCTTATGAATTCCATATATCATCCGCTCATCGCGAGGCAGAGAAGACTATGGAATTAGTAAAGAATTCCGATGCTGATGTGTTTATTGCTGTGGCTGGGTTGAGTGCTGCCTTGCCTGGGTTTGTTGCTTCATTGACGGATAAACCTGTTATAGGCTTGCCTATAAGAGCTGAGAAGAGCGTGGGGAACGGATTGGATGCATTGCTTTCTATAGCCCAATTGCCTCCTGGGTGTCCTGTTGGATGTGTTGGGGTTGATAATGCTAAGAATGCCGCTTTGCTTGCTGTCAGGATTTTAAAGTTGAAATACCCTGAATTGAAATGATTTCATATGCCTTGTACAGTAGTAGTGGGAATGCAGTTTGGGGATGAAGGCAAGGGCAAGATTATAGACTTCTTGGCAAAAGATTATGACATAGTAGCACGTTTTAATGGTGGCGCTAATGCTGGCCATACTGTAATTGTTGATGGTAAGACTTTCAAACTGCATCAAATTCCATCAGGAATAATTTCTGGTAAAGAAGTGATGTTGGGAAATGGCATGGTTCTTGATCCACAAGCATTAATTCTAGAAATTGAAGAATTACAAAAATCTGGAATGATTGCAGGCAAAATAACTATAAGCGAGTCTGCACATGTAGTAACTGAGAGGCATAAAGAGCTGGATGCAGGGGATACCAGAATAGGAACGACTAAAAAAGGCATAGGTCCTGCTTATACAGACAAGGTGGCGAGACACGGCATTAGAATAAAAGATATAGCGGACAATTATCCTGAAATTAGAAAATATATTGGTAATGTTTCGTTTAAAATCAATAAAGCGATTGATGAAGGGAAGAATGTTATTTTGGAGGGTGCGCAGGGAACATTGCTTGATGTTGATCATGGCACTTACCCTTTTGTTACATCATCAAATACAATTGCTGGTGGTGCATGCGTTGGTGTTGGCATAGGACCTAGAAGTATAGACAAAGTGATTGGTGTGGTTAAAGCTTACACTACAAGAGTTGGTCAAGGTCCGTTTCCAACCGAATTAAAGGATGAAGTAGGTGGAAAAATTAGGCAGAAGGGAAATGAATTTGGTACTACTACTGGCAGGCCTAGAAGATGTGGTTGGTTGGATTTGGTTATGTTGAAGTATGCAATAATGGTTAATGGTGTTGATGAAATAATGATAACAAAATTGGATGTTTTAAATGGATTTGATGAAATAAAAGTTTGTGTGGATTATGAAATTGATGGCAAGCAAATTATAGAATTTCCCAATGATAGTAAAGAATTAGAAGTTGTAAAGCCTGTGTATCAAAATTTTAAAGGATGGAAATATATAGAAGATAAGCAATTGACGAAAGAAGCAAGAGATTATATAGAGTTTATATCGAACCGACTGGAAACTCCTGTAACATTAGTTTCAATAGGACCTGATCGGGAAGATACTATTGTCCTTTCATAAACTAAAATAAACGAAATTATATAAAAGTTTTATAATCCAATGTATATAAGATAATCATGACATCTCGGGTGACTGTTGATGATGTTGCTACTGTTTTGCTAACCTATCGTCTTAGTGGTACCCGACAATCAGAAGATGGGAAATATCACTATTCTCTTGCATTCTATCATCCAGAAGGTGGACGCGATAGAGTAATAGAGCAGATGGATTCTCTTGGATTGGACAAGGAAAACCGCCGTGCAGCGACTGTCTATACGGGTAATGGATTCGAATTAAGAGTTGAAATGCGGCATAGTCCTTTAGTAAGTTTTCGGCGCAGTTTACATGCAGAACCTATTGTACTTCTTTTAACAGAACAACATCATGATATTTATGACAGATTAGGGACAACTAAATGTCATTCTCATAAAGCATAAAAACAATTTATAATTTAATATTAAGTATTGTAAAGTATGCCTCTAATAAGAAAAGGTAAAGTCAAAGATATATACGATTACGGCGATGGCAAACTACTTTTTGAATTTTCTAATAGAGTTTCTGCTTTTGATGTTATACTGCCGTCAGAAATACCAAAGAAAGGCGAGGTCCTGTGCAGACTTGGTGAGTTTTTCTTCAAAACTCTTGGTGTCCCTAATCACATGATTGAAATAATTAGACCAAACAGAATGGTGGTGAAAAAATTGGATTTAATTCCAATAGAATGTGTTGTTCGTGGCTATCTTTATGGAAGCTTGTATGAACGAGTGAAAAATGGTGAAGTAAAGCTTGATGTTGAACCAATTTTAGCAAACAAACTGCAAGAACCAATGTTTGATCCTACTACGAAATTTGAGAAAAAAGATAGACCTATTACTAAAGAGGAAATTGTTAACGATAAGAGATGGTTGACTGAAGAAGAATACGAATGGTTGAAGAACAAAAGCATTGAACTTTATAAAAATATTTCACAAATGGCAAACAGAGCTGGGTTCATTGTTGCCGATATCAAGTTTGAATTCGGTAAAGATGAAAATGGTAACATACTTTTAGCTGATTCAATAGGTCCAGATGAATTTAGGATGTGGAACAAGACCAAATATGAAGCCGGTAAATCGCAAGAGGCTTTCGACAAGCAGTTAGTTAGGGATTGGCTGATTGCTGTTGGTTATAAGGATGCACTGGATAAAGCTAGAAAGGAAGGAAGAGATATACCTCAGCCACCATTGTTATCTGATGATATTATAAAGAAAACTACTGATACTTACATTTATGTGTTTGAGAGGTTGACTGGGGAGAAGTTTTAAATAGTTATTGATTTTATTAAAGTTTGATGCAAATGTCAAAAAGGACAAATGTACCAAGAGAATGATATCTCCATATTTCAATGGAAGTGGTAAAAGACAATCTGGTTGCATTTAGAACTTATGTGGAACAAAATAAGGGTTCTGTGTATGGAAGCGAAGCACCTTACCGTGCTGTTCTTTCAGGCGATATGTTAGTAACATATCACTCAGCTAATGATTGTGGTGTCGTATCAGTTCTTGGTCTGCAAAAGCGTAGAGTAGAAGCAGAATGTAGGAAACTTGCCGATTCCCTAGGCAAGATTGACAATCCAGAAGCTGTTCAAAATATGTTGGAGGCGCATCGTGTAACAGCTAATGTTATATACGAAGAACGAGTTAGAGCTTCAAAAACGGCATTAAACTAAATAATCAAATCTCAGTTAATTCACCTTTTAAACCTTATCAACAAATGTATATTTACACTGTGATAACATGTCTGTACACCCAATAGAATACCGGTATTTCTATCCTGAAATGAAAAAAATTTGGGAAGAAGAAAGTAAACTGCAAAAATGGCTTGATGTAGAGGCAGCTTTGTCTAGAGTACATGCAAAACTTGGAAATATCCCTCAATCATCTGCTGAGGAAATTTCGCGTAAAGCACATATAAAGTATGTTACAGTTGATAAAGTGAAGGAACGAGAAAATATTCTTGATCACGACTTAATGTCTATGGTTGAAGTTTTGACAGAAGTTTGCGAAGGCGAGGCTAAAAAATATGTACATCTTGGTGCTACTTCATACGATATCGAGGATTGTGCAACGGCTTTACTTTTCAGAGATGCAATAAAAATCATTGAAGATGACTTGAATGAATTGGAAAATGTTTTGTTAAATCTGTCTAATGCGCATAAAGAAACTATCTGCATAGGAAGAACCCATGGACAACATGCTTTACCAACAACTTACGGGATGAAATTTGCGCTTTGGGCTACTGAAATACAAAGACATCTGGAAAGACTAAATGAAATCAAAAAGAGAGTTTTAGTTGGAAAGATGACTGGGGCAGTAGGCACTGGCGCGAGTCATGGTGAAAAGGCTGAAGAAATACATAAGCTTGTGATGCAAGAATTGAATTTGGAGCCAACTTTAATTTCCACTCAAGTTGTTCAAAGGGATAGACATGCCGAATTGATAACGAAACTAGCTTTAATTGCATCAACTTTGGATAAAATTGCGAAAGAAATCAGAAATCTTCAAAGAACCGAAATTGCAGAAGTTATGGAGCCAGTTAAGCTTAAGCAAGTCGGCTCGTCTGCAATGCCGCACAAAGTAAACCCACACAAAAGCGAGAGAATCTGTGGGTTAGCAAGGATAATAAAATCGTTTGTATATCCTGCTTTGGAGAATGTATCTTTGGAGCACGAGAGGGATTTGACTAATTCAGCACCTGAACGAATAATCTTTCCCGAAACCTTCATTCTTTTGGATTACATGCTCAGGCAAATGTCACAAATTTTGAATGGATTGGAATTTAATCATGAAAATATCAAAAAGAATTTAGAACTTACTAAAGGGTTGATAATGACTGAAAATATAATGAATGGTTTGGTTAAGAAAGGTATGCCAAGACAAGAAGCTCATGAATTCCTGAGAAATTGCTCACAGGAAGTTGTAAAAACTGGCAAGAGTTTGAAGGAAGTTTTGCTTAATAACGATATTTCGAGATATTTTACTGAAAATGAATTGGGTTGGTATTTAGACCCAAAGAACTATTTAGGAAATGCTGTTAAACAAGTTGAAAATGTAATCAGTAGACTTAAAGCTTAATAAACTATGCTGATAAAATAAAATATGCTGGAAAGGAAAGAAATTCAAGAAATCGCTGGAAATTATCCGGAAGATGTAACAATTGGTGTTTTAGGTTCTCATTCTGCTGAAGAGGTTGGAATTGCGGCTAAAGCGTTCGGCTTTTCCACAGTTGTTGTATGCCAGAAAGGCAGGGATGCACTATACGCCAAACATAATGCTCATTTGTTCGACAAAATCATCACATTGGATAAATTTTCAGACATTGCAAGAAACGAAATTCAAGAGAAATTGAGGGAATTAAACACAATTTTCATACCTAACCGCTCCTTTTCAGTCTATGTTGGCTATGACGCAATCGAAAATTCTTTTAAAGTGCCGATCTATGGCAACAGACTTCTTCTAAGAACCGAAGAAAGAAATGAAACCAAAAACCAATACTGGCTTTTAGAGAAGGCCGGCATTAGAATCCCAAAGGAATTCAATTCCCCAAGTGAGATAGACAGATTGGTAATTGTAAAGGTGCAGCAAAAATATAGACCTAATGAAAGAGCATTTTTCTATTGC
>CAZERL010000054.1:3345-6920 GCA_964514495.1 uncultured archaeon | reverse complement strand
CTATGGCATACGTCTTAGCAGTAATTTCACAGTTCAGTAATGGACAGCGTGAGATTCACATAAAAGCCAGGGGAAGATCCATCAGCACGGCGGTTGATGTCGCAGAGATAGTAAGAAGAAGATTCGTCCAAGATGTTCAGGTAAGAGGAATAAACATCGGGACAGAAGAACTAAACATACCAGAAAAAGGAAAGCTCAACGTATCAAGCATATCTATAACCCTTGGCAAGTAACTTCATTCATCTCTCAAGGATAAGCGCATTTTTAGCTAGAGGTTTCTTTATGATGTTGAATGCGCTTCAATAATATCTGATACTGGAATGTTTATTGGTCTGTGTTTTTTACCGAAAGTCTTCATAAATTCTATTATTGTCAACCCGACTACTTCCTTATCCTTCTCATCTATCCTTATACCGATGTTGCCTACCTCTTCCGTAACAGCTTCCTTCGGCTCTCCAAATGAAATATACATCACATCAGCTTCTTCGTCATAGTCAAGCTCTATATTTTTTATCTTCATACCCTCACGATATCTTTCTCGTTTTATAAGTAGTTATTACAAAGCCGTCCCCGTTGAGTATTCTAACAGCTACTATTTTCAACTTAAAATTTTCATCAATTCTACCACAACTTCCGATTTGATTCTCAATCCGCTATTTATCAAATCTTCAATTATTTCCTTAGCTTCGGATTTCGTAATTAATCCTTTGGTGAATGCTTTTAATATTATAGACGTGGTCCAATAAGTTTCTATGGCGAATATTTTAGCAATTTTTTGGCCTAACAAGTCATCAATTAACAAAGGTAATTTTGCACTTTTTGCCAATGTTATAGACTCGCCTTCTCCCTTTCCCAAAGGTCCAATTTTTAATATGTTCTCCAGTTCCTTTAATTCGCCTTCATTCAATTCTCTAATTTCCATCCATTCTCCAGTAGCTTTTCGTATTACTTTGGCGTCTAAATATCCCTGCTCCTCGCCTTTAACCACAACCTCATCAAAGACCGTCTTAGGTATTAAGACTTTCTTAAATAACCTGTTTAAAAGTTCCAGTTGCCCTATTCTGACTAAATGAATTAAAGGAGTGGAATTTGATACTATCATCTTTTAAACCTTTTTAGGTCTTTCTTAAGTTCTTCTGAAGTATAACCATATGGGATGTCATGCTCTTTCATAAGCTCAAGGAGTTCGTACAAGGATATGCCAGACAGTTCTGCAGCCTTTCCAACAGATATTTTACCTTCAGTTAGCAGTTGCAGAGCTTTTTGAGTTTTCAATTGTTTAATTCCAATCTCCAAAGTTAATCTAAGGATTTCTGACATTGCGGTTTTGTACTGGTCTTTCAGCCTTTCCAGGTCTTTTATGGTCTTATCTTCTAACCTTACAGATATAGTTTCTGCCATATATATCGTATATAATTTAATAAAATGTATACATAAATACTTAACTTTTTTTATCTCTCAAGGATGAAAGCCTTTTTAGGCAGAGGTTTCTCTCTTACTTCCTGTATCAGCATCTCCATCCTCTCACCAACCCCGAAGATTATCTCTTCCTCCAAAACCTTTCTAACCCTGTCTAATTTCCTTGATTTTTCTGCATAAACTGTAAATAATCTGTCGTTTTTCTTCACACCATCGCCAACTTTCTTGTATATCTTCACGCCAGCCCCCTTATCCTTGGGAGAACCAGCCGCCCTGGCCAAATCAATCAGTTTGTTGTTGTCAATCCAAAGGAAATAACCGCTCTTATCAGAAGTGATATCCAACCCGAACTCGCCAATAAATATATCATCAGGTTTCACATCATGATTGCCGCCTTGTTCCATTATTATTTGCCTCATCTTCTCTTCAGCTTTTCCCGATTTCAATATTTCCATAGCCAACTGCTTGCCGTTATGTTTACCAACCATATCAAACAAAATAGCCGCTATATCAGTCACTTTATCAATCAAATCAGGAACATTCTTAGTTCTCATCAAAACTTCCAGCGCTTCTTTTGCCTCCAACGCAGGACCTACACAATACCCGATAGGCTGTTCACCGTAAGTTATTGCGCATCTGGTTTCCATGTTTAATTTCTTGCCCAATTCTATGAAATCCTTTGCTAGTAAATTTGCATCACCGATTGTCTTCACCTTCGTCCCCCTTCCGGTTGGTATATCAATGACAACATGCGTCGCCCCGACAGCCTTTTTCTTGGCCATTATCGAGGGGAGCATCATGGGATCTATGGACAAAGGATATTCGACTTGAACAAAGATGTCATCGGCAGGAGCTAGTTTCAACGCCCCGCCCCATGATATGCATCCATTAGTCTTTTCTACAACATTCCTTATTTCGTCAACATCCAAATCAACAGGCATCAACACCTCTGCCTTGTCTGCTGTGCCTGCGGCGCTAGTGATTGCCCTTGATGATGTCTTTGGTATGGTGTATCCAGCAGCTGCCACTATAGGAACCAGCAACAGGGTGGTTTTGTCACCAACCGCCCCGCCAACACTATGCTTGTCGACAACAATTTTCTTATTTAAGTTTAGCTTCTCCCCGGTTTTGACCATCGCATTAGATAAGCTTGCAGCCTCATACAAGTTCAATCCAAAAGTATTCAATGCTGTAATAAAAGAAGCAATTTCTATCTCGCTCAAATTACCCTCTACAGTATCTTTGACAATTTCATAAATCTCCTCGTCAGTAAGCTGTCTTCCTTTCAAACGATTTTTAATGTACTGAAGCGACTTCGGGAATTTCGCTACGTCAACCTCCACAATCGAACCTTCCTTCAAGTCCAAGTAATTCTTCACCTCATTGAAAACTCCTATTATGCCCTTAGGCACAGCCTTGGTTACAACATTGACTATAGCATTCAAATTTTTACCATTCGATTCCATCCTGATTCTACCAGAACTTTTCATCCCCAAGTCCTCGCTATCGTCACGGCTGAGGGTTACTATGGGCTTCCCTCCAGATTCCAATCCCAAAAGCTTGACCTTGAACTTCATCCAAAAGTACAACTCCCCTGCACGCATGAACAAGATGCCTCAGGTTTAGGCGATACCACCTGCGGACACAAACGCAATTCATTACATTCTATTTGAGATTCTTGACTGATGCATTGCCAATGTCCACCAGCGTTTTCTGTGCAGCAATTCGTAATTTGCCAAGAACAATCCGAATCAGAATTGCATTTAGTAGAAATTTGTATTAAGTCAGGCTTGGTTGTAACAGGTTCTTCAATTTTTATAGTATCAGTTTCTTTTCCAAGAATATAAATTGTTTGTTTTTCATTTTGTGACATAAAGTAAATATTGATTGCGAATATCATAATAACTAATACAATTAAAAACATGTGAAATTTTCTAAACGGCATTAAGTAATATTTGTTTTAATACCGTAAAATATCCTTAGCACGTTCAGTCAACTTGAACATTCTAGGTATATCATTGCTAACTTGCTCAAGAAATCCTAATTTCAGGAAATTATTTTTAGTATCTCTTGGAAAGGTAGAAAGTTTAAAAACATTTTTCATCATACTTAGCGTGAATGTTTGTGGTAATTTCTCAAATCTAAGTAAATTTTTA
>CAZERL010000054.1:0-3245 GCA_964514495.1 uncultured archaeon | reverse complement strand
AAATTTTTATCAGCTTTTGCAAGACTTATAGACTTAATTAATACTGTTTGTATAAAAGCTCTAAAAATTTTATTTGAAAATCTCAATTGAATATTTCCAGTAGTAATATCTGGCTTGAACTCTTTTCTGAATTTTATTCTTTGTATGTCATTTTTGGTTATCTTTGTGTTATTTATCCAAAAATCTATTGATTTTTCTAGTGAAATTTTGAGATTTTTAATTCCTTTGCATGATAATTCTAGAGTAATGGTAATGTCATTTATTCTTATTCCTAACGTTTTTAGACAATCCAAAATTAAATTAACTGCTATGGGATTGGAGTTAGCAAAAACAAATTGACCAGTAGACTTATTACTGCTTAACATCTCACCCTTTAGTAGGCCAAGTATACAACCCTTTATTTTTACGAGTTTAGGAAAGACAAAATTTGTCGTCCGACCACGCCCAACAATTACGGTAGATAATTCTACTTCTTTTTCGTTTATTCTTTGTATACAAATTCTTCTATTAAGAAAGCTAACCAAATCAGGTAGAACTTCTATCGGTTCTACTATAAAGAGTATCACCAATTATTTTCATTTTAATAACTAAAGTAAATTTAACTAAGAGGATATACCTACTTTTCGGGACAGTAGACTTCCGATGGTTTTTCTAAATAAACCTAAATTTGTTTACTTTTGTTTAATATCAGCTGAGAATTGCTTATTTCTATCAAAAAAGACCCTGATTACCTATTTTGGGTGTACGTACCCTAACTTTTCTAATGACACTCTCAATGCAGTATGCGTTTTCGCATATTCTTTTAATGGTATATTTTTTAAAGTAGCATCTATACTTTCCCTTATTGCTTTAGCTCCAATCTCTGTTCCCAATGTATGTATACCTCCACCGACTTGTATTGTTATATCCTTACCTAGAACCTTGATTAAATTCGGAATTAATCCTGCATGCACACCACCACTAGCAACTGGAAATACAGGCTTAACATCATAAAATTTTGATTGCAAAAACTCGTTAATTTTTTCTGTTTCGCCTTCGTTACTTTCAAGTTTTCCTATATTTGCTGTGCCAGTGTGAAGGTGGTCACCCCCTATTATTCGAGTCAACTTAGCAATTGCTAACATTGATATTCCATGTCTAAGGTTTCTATCCATCACAGCGTGCATGGCCCTGTGGCAGTATATAGCAAGCTTCAAATCTTGACATACTTCCCTTAATGTCTGGAACCCAGCCCAGCCAACTGTAATTATGTCTATCATGGCATATTCCCCGTCATTATCGGCAACAAACTTAGCCCTTCTAATCATTTCATTAGTCTCTGCAGTTACATTGGGCAAAAAGCTTTTTCTCTCACCAGTTATCTTCTCGGCTTTATCTCTCATTTTTATAAGAAGCTTGATTCTTTCTTCAAATCTGTTGAATTTCATTGATGCAAGGTTTTCATCACTTTTTTCCAGATCGATTCCACCTAACCATGCCTTATATGCTACTTCAACCTCCTCTTTTGTACTTAACCCAACCTTTGGTTTTGGGACAGTTGCTGTCAAAGGCCTGTCATAAATTTTGAGCATTTTTCTGATGCCTCTAATTCCAAATTGAGGGCCTTTAAAGGATTTTACCAATTTTTTAGGAAAATTCACATCTTCCAATCTAAGATTTTTCACAGCCTTCATGCCAAATATGTTGCCGGCAATACCGGAAAGTATCTGTGGCATATTTGCAGGTTCCCACAAATCTATGGGATAAGCAACCTTTACGTAAGTTCCTTTTATTTCAAAAGCTTTGGCCATTAAACCTTTTATTCGCTTGGGCAGGTAAGCTAATTCAGTCCATGTGCCTACAGAACTTTCAGAAGCAACTCTACCAGCGGCTTCTTTCATCGAAAATCCTTTCGCTGGTTCAACTCTAAACAAGCAAACCAAATCATCTTTACTTGGGTTATAACCCAAATCTACAAAATCCAAATACCACTCACTCATTTTACCATTCCCATAATTTGTTTGGGGGTTTTAATCCCATTTTCTGTTATTACAGAAGTTACTAACGACCAATTGGTTACATCAAAAGCAGGGTTCCTTATTTTAACACTTTTAATATTTTTGTAAACCTCTTCTGCTGGTCTCTCTTCAATTGCAAATTTCTTCCTATTATCTAATTTCAAAGTATTAGCGGCAACATAGAATGGTTTTTTGTATTGTTTTGCTGACATTGCTAGTAAACTAGTTCCAATTTTATTCACTACACCACCTTTACGCAAAGCATCCGCACCAACTAAGACTGCATCCACATCTTTCATGAAATGTCCAATGGCATTATCAGTGATAAGGGTTACTGGAATTTTCTCTTTAGCCAGTTCTTTCACAGTTTTAATTCCCTGTTCCAAAGGTTCTGTCTCAGTTGCAATCACAGAAATTTTTTTACCATTTTCCCATGCATTTTTAATTACAGCCATAGCTTCTCCAGAATGACAATGAGTAATTATCGTATAGTTATTTTTTATTAGCTTACTTCCTACTTTAGCAATTTTTGTTGTTGAATTTTCAAGTCTTTTCAGCAATTGGTCTATAGTTTTCAAACTTCTGTTTTTCATCAAAATAGCAATGCAATTATGTAATACTACTGCAGTTGGTCTAGACCTTTCCAAAATCATTGCAGCTACTTCGAATTTTAATTGAAATCCGGTTTTCCTGCAAAACTGCCTTAAGAATTTCAGCGCATATATTGCAATTTCCTTCGCGCCTTGGACTTTCACTGATTTTATGTTTTCAACTACCTTCTCCAAGGGTTCCATATATACAAATTTAATCTTCTAAATAAAGTAGACTTGTTTTGATAGAAATTCCATCTGTTGTTAAATCCGGTTTGCTAATTAAAAAAGTTGAGATTAGCTAATCAACAAACATCTGTATATGTTATCTCTGCCTAATTTACAAACCAAACCAGCATCGCATGCGTCTCTATTAGGATTGCATGACTCTAGAAAACCCAGTCTGCTGTTTTCTGAAATGGTTGGTGTAACTGCCCTGCCTGTTGACTTTACTAGAGACTCTGCAGGTTTATAATAATTGTAAACAACAGCAAGGACAACTATAGCTGCAATTATAAGCAAAATAATGGTAGAAACAGCGCCCTTCATAATTTTATTTTAATTTCCAATATATAAATGTATTTTTAAGCCTGTTAAGAAAGTGGAAAATCATAACCAGACAATATACATCCAGGCTGGGAAGTACATGACGCTTTGT
>CAZERL010000053.1:0-7113 GCA_964514495.1 uncultured archaeon | reverse complement strand
CATGAAAGGCTTGAAAAGGCAGGGATTGAACATACATTTGTTTTATCATATAACGGATTAAATCCACTAAATACCCACTATTGGCCGTTTATTAAAAAGAATGCGCATAAAGCTATATTGGCTTACAGTGAGAGTTTGAAGCCAATCCTTGTGGCTAAAGTACCGCAGTAAATGAATGCTGTTGGAACTATAGTCACTACTTATATATAGTGAAATCTAGAAATCTTTAAATACTAGTAATTCTTACCACTTAGTGGTAAAAAGTGGTAAGATGAGATTGAAACAATTTTTAGCCTATGCCAAAGAAGTGTTTGGAAGACCTAGGAGTGTTCAGGAAGTTAAAAATGCTGTAGAAAAGTTTGAATGGCATGAAACATACGGAGAGATAGACAATATGCCTGTAAAGTATGTTCATAGAGGGAGTATGTTGGCTAATATTGTTTACCTTGCAAGTAGGTGGTCTCCTGAAAAGGAATTAGAATATGGTGTGCCTGAAGTTGCTGCAGGCAAATGGCAGTTTCTAAGTCAGGGTGATTACAAGACTGTATGGGCTGCTGAAGATGGTAATAGTGATTATGTGGTCAAACTGTATAGTTTGCGCGTGTATTCTGGTGCAGATAAAAAAGAGAGAGCCGAAGCTGCAGCCAAGATGATTAGAGAAACACATCGGATAATAGAAGATGTTATTGGAGATGATTTGCTCCCAGTTTTAAATATAGTAGTTGCGCCAGTTGATCAGGAAAGAGTAGGTGTGTATAAGATACAGAAGCGCGGTTTACTAGGAAGCGTTTTCATGTACGAACCTGAAATAAGAGGTAATAGATTGGAGGAATCTGGAAAGACTAGAGAAAAGGTTGAGGCTGCAAAAGAAGGTATAAGGAAAAGGTTGAGAGAAAAGGGCATCGATTATATGCCATTGCACTTTGACATGTCTTGGGATTTGTTGACAGACAGATTAGTGGTCTTTGATATTGTAGATGGGTGACAAAAATGAAGCAAAAAGTAAGCATATCACTTGACGAGAAAACTATCAAAGAAGTAGATAAAAGACTAGCTAGTGCTACTTTTAGGAATAGGTCACACTTTGTAGAATACGCTGTTAAAAGGTTATTGGGTGAGGGAAGATGAGAATACTAAAAAGTTTGCAAAATCGACTATACGAAACTGGAGGTAGAATCAGAAGAGAAGCAGTGGGTTACATGGAAAGGGGTTACAAACACACAGTGCCTATTGCACTTGGGGCTGCTATCGGAACTGTAGCTACAGGATGGTACTATTTATCAAAAGGCAGTAATGCAGTTTTATCATATTTAAACGAAGGGGCACTTGAGCCAATAAATAAGCTAGGGCAATATGCACCCTACGTTATAGCTCCATTAACAGCAATGGGTATTTCAGATGCAATTTATTCAGGCATCCGCGCATATAGGCTATGGAAAGAGAGAAAAGCAAACGTTTTTGACTATCTTGCAGTTGGCTGGAGATTACCAGCAGTTGCGTCATTTGGGTTATATCAGCTCACAGGGGATATGGCTACAACAGTTGGAATAGGATTGGGTTCCATAGGCTTGGGGTATACATTTAACATTTTAGGTAATGGAATCAGAAATGGCTGGAAAAATGCACACAAAGTTTTAGAAACACCAAAAGAAAAATTGGCAAGTGGTTTAACAGCAGTTGCAGGTATGGCTGGATTATTAACTAGCGGTTTGATAGCTGGTCATAAAGCATGGAAGATAGTAACAGACTATACATCCCCGGAAGTATACACTCCTATAGGAAATGATATTATTACAAAAGTAGGCAGCGCATTATTTATCACTGCTGCTTTGGACAGTGCAAATGCAATTGTAGAAAGTAGAGGAGAAGAATCAGCTTTGCGCAGAATATCTACAGGTTTTAGATTGTTACCATTAATAGCAGTACCAATTGTAGCAACTGTTACAGGCAATCCTGTTTATACCTTAGGAGGTGGTTTGATACCTATGGCTATAGGTCATGGACTAAAGTTTGGGGCTGATTTAAGGAGGAGTCATAGATGAATGCAGCAATTGAATATGGCGGAGTTAATATAGATAATTTGAAAGCATTATCACAAGAATTGTATACTCCGGATAGCATTGCTGCGTATGGAGTTGGATCAAGATTCAACGGCTATTACAAACCTAATTCAGACGTAGACATAATTGTTGTAACTCGCAAAACTAGAGGATTGCATGACATGAATAGGGATGGATTTCCGGGACCTGTCGGATATACGTATCTCCCTGAAGAAACTTTGAATACCTTTTATGCCAAGCGGCACTCTGGGCTGCCTATGAGGGTTGTGCCTCTAGCTAATGAGCAATACGTAACTAAGTTAGCTTTTGATACAAAGACAGAGCTTGTAAAGAGGGTTGCATCCAGATATCAGCAGCAAGCCGGCGATGGAACAAGCGTCAGAATACCGCTATTACTTCCAGTAGCAGAACATTTAGTTGATTTTAGTCGTATAGAATGGCGGTATACCCCAAAATACCTTAGAGCATTAACGTCAAGTGCCACTGCGGACATTTTAAGAGAAGAATACAGACCAGTATTTGACAGATTGGCAGGGCAGGGATTCTTCACTAAGTATGGGGAGGATGATTATAGGGTGAATCCTCGTGAAATTGTACGTGATTCAAAATTGAGGGAAGGCTCATTTAGAATGATGATAGAACTGGCTAAAGCAGCGAGATTCGGACTTGCTTTACCAACAATAGATTTTAGAATTGCTTGGTATATTGGGAAAGAGGCAGTTAAAGTATTTCCAAGAAGGAAAGTTCTGAAAAAACAACTTGCGGATATTGCAAAAATGTATGAGCCTGGAATAGAATGAAAAGGTTGCTGAATTATGAAACTGTCAAAAACAATTTACACATTGGCTCTAGGGACTTTGGCAGCGATAGTTCTAGGCTTAGGTGTTGTTTATGCTACAAAACAAGTTTATTGTCCATCTGTAAGCGATTATAGACTCGATAGGACACATTATGTTGGTGTAGTTTATGAGGGACCTCCACAAAGATTAGAACAGGCAATTATAGATTATCATCTCGGTAAAATTCAATTTATCATGCCATCTGGTGGTGTAGGGATAAATAACATGAAGCAGCATGCATTGGAATTGGGCGTACCTGAAAGCAAAGTAATCTTACCTGATATTTATTCACGCGACACATTTGAAAATGTAACGACATCTAGTAAAGCTATAAAAGAAAAAGGTTTGGATAACAGCAGAAGGCACTATGGAGGCGAGAAACAAATTTCAAGGATTCGTACTATTATAGAACGATTAAAAGAAGATCCTGAAAAAAATGATGGGTATGCTCCAGTTAAGGATGGGTATACTGGTAAGTTATATGGTATATGGAATCTTCGTGAAGCTATAGCATGTGTCAAGGATAGATTTCTAGAAAATCCTGAAGATGAATAGCTTTAAAATCTCATATTTAACTAAATAACAGTATGAAAAATGAAGACATCAAAGTCTGTATTCTACGTGTGGCTGGAACAAACAGAGATGGAGATGTGAAGAATGTTTTTGAACACTTAGGTATTAAAGCTGATGTATGTCATTTGAACAGAATCGCTAGAGGAAAAAATCTTTTAGACTACCACATAGTTGTTATTCCAGGTGGATTTTCTTATGGCGATTACATAAGATCCGGTGCAATCTTTGGAAAAGAATTGAAAACAAAGATTGGAGATGAGATGGAGAGGTTTGTAAGAAGCGGTAGAGCTGTCTTGGGCATTTGCAACGGCTTCCAAATTCTAGTTGAATCAGGATTTTTACCAGCAATTAACGGCGCATCAGAATATCCAGAGGCTGTCTTGGCGAACAACGCATCAGCTAGATTCGAATGCAGATGGATATCCATGAAGAACCAGGATTCAAACTGTAAACTTACCGCTTCTATATCCAAAGATAAAACCATTAGAGCGCCGATAGCCCATGGCGAGGGAAGATTTCTTGCAGATGAAAAAATTTTAGAGAAATTAGAAGAAAACAAGCAAATAGTTTTCAGATACTCGAAGCAGAATGGTGAATTGGCCAACGGCGAATATCCTTACAATCCTAACGGCGCGGTAGATGACATAGCTGGCATCTGCAATCCTGAAGGTAACGTACTAGCATTCATGCCCCATCCCGAAGACTCTTTTTTCAAGTATCAATATCCTGATTGGACTACTGATAATGGTGAGTTTGGTGACGGAAAACTATTATTCGAGTCTGTTATTGACTATGTGAAGAAGAAGTTTTAGTTTAGAATATATGTATATAAATCACTCTGTTTTTAGTCAATTTATAAATTCTACTGCCAATACTAGGGATATGGAAAAGGAAATTACCTATTCTGAGGTTGGTGTTGACAGGAATCTAAGAGCAGCATCAAAAGCTAGTCTATCTGATTTGGGTTACAGCAATGAAATAGAGCGGATAAAACTGCCTTACAATACTATTTATCCAATTGGAGAAAACAAATACCAAGACCATGTAATTGAAGGAATTGGAACAAAGGTATTATTTGCACAGTTAGCTAATAAGTTCGATACAATTGGAATTGATGCAGTTGCTATGACTGTAAATGACATTATTCGATCAGGTGCAAAACCTATTTCACTTACAGATAACATTGATATACACAAATCAGAAGCTGCGCTTATTGGTAAATTACTAAAGGGTATTGAGGAAGGAACAAGGCAGGCAGAAGTTAACATTGTGGGAGGAGAAATTGCTGATGTAAAAGAATTAATAACTGGTATATCAGAAAACCCATTTCATATAATTTGTAGTTGTGTAGGACAAATGGAAAAAAAAGACATAATATGGGGAAATAATCTTGAGTTTGACGATGTTATAATCGGGTTACGAAGTTCTGGTTTACATAGCAATGGCATTTCATTAGCCAGAAAAATTTTATTTAAAAAATGGGGAGGTAAATACAAACCTTTTGACATACCAGATGGATTTGACAGAGAATTAATCTACGAAGCCTTAGAACCCACAAAGATATATGTAGAACCAGTTATGAGAGTTGCAAAAAAGTATGGAATTAAAGCTGCAGTGCATATAACGGGAGATGCCTATCTGAAATTTGACAAATTAATGGAAGGGAATAAAAACATAGGATTTGAGTTTAACAATTTTAGGCCACAACCAATTTTCCAGTTAATTAAAGATACTGCAACCCATTTGAATAAAAAATTAACCGATAAAGAACTTTTTAAAACTTTTAACTTAGGGTGGGGGTTTTCTTTAATTGTATCGAAAGATGACAAAGATGACGTATTAGATTGCATTGAAAAGAATAATCGAGTAGAAGCGGATATCATAGGCAGGATAAATTTTTCTGGATATATAACAGCCAGTTTCAATGGCAGTAAAATCCGTCTTAAATAAATTACTATTCGATAATTCTTTCCTCAGTAATAATTTTATCTAATCTTATGTCATGATCCTCATTTGGCAATTTTTCCACAACCTGCAATTCAAACGCCAATCCAATCTTGCTCACGTATTTAGTTAATTGAGGTAAAAGCTTGTCATAAAATCCCAATCCATAACCAATCCTATGGCCATGCAAATCAAACACAAGTCCAGGCACAACAACCAATCTTATAGCTTCATACGGCAATATTTTTCTGAACTCAGGCGCCGGCTCCAAAATATCAAAAGTACTCGGCAATAAATCATCAAAACTCTTTATTTCAGAAAATACTATCTTATCTTCCACCAAATCGGTTATAGGAAGTAAGACTCGTTTGCCCAGCCTTAAAGATTCCTTTATCATTTCCTCGGTTTCAGCCTCATTAGACTTCTTCATAGCAACATAAAAAGCGACTGTGCGCGCCGATTGGAATTCTGACAAAGAAAACAATTTTTCTTTAATCGATTTGCTTTTTTCTTCAACCTCTTCCCTCGATAATTTCTGCCGTTTTCTCCTAATTTGCTCCCTTAGAAATTCTTTAGTAATTTTCTTCTCTTCAAATCTTTCTTCTTCGCTCATTTTATCCCGTTTAAATTCTTGCAAGCTATTATCGTATTACCGAGCAGCATAGCTCTGGTCATCAATCCAACACCGCCAATATTTGGTGTGACAAATGATGCTTTTTCCTTAACACCATCGAAATCAACATCGAAATAAAGTTTATCCGTTGCCATATCTTTCCTAACTCCAACTCCAACAACCACAGCACCGTCTTTTATCATGTCGCCAGTAAGCCTAAATGAATTCTTTTCATACATTTCAGGAGGCCTGCCAACCGCACTAACAACTATGTCGGCTTGCTTAATTTTCTCAATCAAGCTCTTGCTTTTTGTATGATAGCATGTGGCCGTAGCATCCATGTCCTCCAACATCTTCCTCAAGGAATTGCTGACTAAAACACTTCTTCCTATGATTGCGACATCCTTGCCGGCAACGCCTATATTGTAATGGTTCAACAGTTCCACAACACCTCGTGGGGTGCATGGCAACAAACTTTTATCATAAGTGTATTCCTTCCTCATCAACTTCCCCAATCTAAAAGGCGTAAGGCAATCAACATCTTTATCTGGTGACAGCGTATCGAAAATCTTTTCTGTATCGACAAAATCAGGAAACGGCATTTGGGTAATTATGCCATGGACATCTTTTCTGATGTTCAATTCCTCCAAAGTTTTAATTGCTTCAGATCCTCTAATACTTGAATTAGTTTTAGACAAATCAACCATCACAGAATTAATCCCCACTTCCTTGCAGTCCTGTTGCTTGAAGAAGACGTATGTATGCGAAATTGCATCCTCGGTGACAACTACAGCAGCCAGTCCGGGATTAATGCC
The DNA here is from genome assembly GCA_964514495.1 of uncultured archaeon. GTDB lineage: Archaea > Aenigmatarchaeota > Aenigmatarchaeia > CG10238-14 > SCSR01 > JACQIA01. The sequence continues at coordinate 269 of CAZERL010000053.1, read as the reverse complement.
GTCATTCTTTAAGGAGTCTACTTCCGATTTTACTTGCATTTTTATCTCATCAAACAGGGGTTTTGCGTCCATTATCACAGTCATGTTATCACTTAAGAAGTTAAGATATTTAACTATTCATAAAATGAAAATTAACAAATTTTTCCTATTAAACTTCAGGGGGAAAACTAATCACTCATTTTTGTATTTGGCTGAAGCCTAGCTTCCAAATAATCCAGTTCTCTTAGAAAACCATCGTCAAATCCATTTTGCGCCATTTTTCTATAAAG
>CAZERL010000052.1:0-7129 GCA_964514495.1 uncultured archaeon | reverse complement strand
ACAAACTTCTGAATCATTGCTTTTACTTCATAAGCTTTGGAAACATCCGCTTTCAATGTAATGGCAGCAGCCCCCGATTCCTTTATCTTCTTCGCAATCTCTATAGCCTTTGCTTCTGATGACGAGTAGTGCACGCCTATGGCTTTAGCCCCTTCCTTGGCAAATTCCAATGCAACAACACTACCTATACCACCGCTAGCGCCAGTTATTATCGCCGTTTTATCTTTGAGCAACATTTAATGTAATTTTTATTACTAGGATTTATTTTTAATCTCGTGTATATTTGCATGCAGACAGAAATTATTCATGGCTTAAGGCAGTATGGTCCGCTTGTTTTAGGTGGTTGGATAGTTTTGGATTCTCTGTAATATACTCGTCCATCACGCCAAAGAAAGTTACATACGTTCGAGATATGCGGCAAGGTCCGAAGAAACCGCTTGGAATTTTGATGAAGAAAGAACCGATGAGCTGTTGGTACATTTTCGAAATATAAGGCCTATTGGTCTCATCAGCCTTTTGTACAAAGGACTGAATCTAAGTCATTATGAAAGATTCAGGCGGCTCTAGGCTTCAAAATCAAATCGCATTCCTTGCACATGCCCGGTTGCTTGTAAATGCTTTTACACACATGACATTCGAATATCAGTTGGGTGATGTTTGGTTTAGCCATCTAACCTACCGCCTTTATAGCCTTCTCCTTTTGTGGAATACCGACAAAAGCTACAGACTGCCTGCCGTTCTTCTCTATTATGGTTGTCGGCACTGCCATGATGCTGAATTTCATCACCAGATCCTGCCCCTTCGGTGTTGCCGCATCAACCTCCTCATAGTCAAACCTATGCTCAGCCTTTAACTCATTCCACAATCTAGACGCAGTAGGGCAGTATACGCAGTGCTGTGTCTTTACCAGAATAACTTTTGTCATAGCTAGCATTTAATTTACTAGTTTTACAAGATAAATGTTTAGCGGAGTAAGATTTTACTGATTCCAGGTGCTTTAATGAAGAAGAGATACCACGTAGTCATCCACGGCAAAGTCCAAGGCGTGATGTTCAGGCATAACACTGCCAAGATGGCTGAGAAGGCGGATGTCAAGGGCTGGGTTAGGAACACCGCTGATGGTAGTGTGGAGGCTGTGTTTGAAGGCGAGGAAGACAACCTGGCAAAAGTGCTTAGCTGGTGCAGGAAAGGAACCATAGGCTCCAAGGTAGAGAGGGTTGATGTGACGGAAGGGGGCTATACGGGCGAGTTTGACGGGTTTCATATCTCAAGTTAGTTACCATCTGGTGATGAAAAGCTTAAATAGTTATCTTTTTATTATGTTGTACAACCAAATTAATGGTAGATGAATATGGCAGCAAAGAAAAATGAAGACGTATCAAAGGTTGGGGAATGGGCTTTTCTAGGTGGAGTTGTATTAGCTGTCCTAGTAGGTCTTGTCCCGGGTGTACTGCCAGGTAATCTAGTAGGCTTGGTGTTGCTAGTCCTAGGAATCCTAGTAGGATTGATCAACATTGGAGCTAAGGAAACTCACAGTTTCTTGCTAGCTTCGGTAGCTTTGCTAGTTGCCGGTACAGCTGGTTTACAAACACTTCCAGTAGTTGGTAGTATGGTAAACGTAGTGCTAACAAACATCGTCAGTTTCGTAGCACCTGCTGCTGTAATCGTAGCATTAAAGGCAGTATACGAACACGGAAAATAGAGGCTTGATTTTTTCCTTTCTTTTTTTCTTTATTTAGATTTGTTTATTGGCATTAACCTGCTCATTGATCTTTTCGGACATGTAGTGGCCATTCACCTTTACTTTAACTGATTCTACACCTTCTAGCTTAGAAACTAAAGTCTTGATGTCGGTAGCCATCTTGATGGCAAACACTGGAGGACAAAAGGGGGTTGTTATATGGAATTCTACAGATACGTTACCGTCCTGTATATCAATGTTATCTACTAGCTGCATCTCGGTTATAGGAACGCCTATCTCAGGATCTACTACCCTTTCCAACTCCTTCATCACGGCTTCTTTGTCTACCATTCACTCACAATTATACACTTTGGGAAATGCGCTTAAATCAACCAAACTTACAGATAATTCTTCAGGCAATTCTAACCTTACCCTATGCTCAGGATCTAATTGGGCACTTACCTCGAATGTATCATTAACACAGGCACCGTAGATTTCACCATAACCCCTTATACGCTCTATACTAGATTGGTGTGGATTCATCAAGTCCTGCGCTACATGATCATCTAAAAAACTTTGATAAACAACAACCCTGTCCCCAAGTCTACTCCTTGCATATTGCAATAATTCACCTGTTAATCTACGAGTGATGCCATCGGCATTGGATGCTACTACAATTAACCAATCTGTCGGACCTAGTTCTGCTATAGCTTGATACCATCTCTGTGTTTTTTCTTCAGCAGTTAAGAGTGGTTTCTCTGTCCTAAATCTAACTGTTTCCGTAAAATACGGATGGGTTAAAACATCTATTTTCATAACAACCAATTTATATAGAATTTTGAAATCATTTAACCTTTTATCCAAACTACCAGAATACCCTTTTAACCAATTCCTGCTTTTCAGCATGTTTATAATGTTCATCTATAGAAATGATGTTTTTGTAATTCATTTTTAATGCAGTCGAAAGAATTATCCCATCTACAATTGTCATATCATAAGAATAGGCATATTTCCCGGCATCATTTGCTATTTCTGCAGTCACTTCAGCTACCAAAACCTTTTCTGAATTTTTTAAATTTATCAATAAGCCTTCTAATTCTTTTTTCAAATTTTTCATAAAAAATCTTTTAACAGTTTCAGCAATAACTACAGTTGATACCAAAAGTCGGCCTTTACCCTCAATTATCTCTTTCCAAATTGCTATTGCTTTAGGATGCTTGTTAGCAAGTTGTAAGAAGAACCACGTATCAGCAGAATAATTCAACGTTCCTCCCTCTCTTTATGGATTTGTTCCCAATCTTTTTCTGTAAACTTAACTTTAATCTTAGTAAATATATCTAATATTTTTTCTTCAGGAGACTTTACAGCTGAAGGCTTTTCAATCACAATTGCTCCAGGAATATTTTTTAAACGCAGAATCTGATTAGGTTTAATCCCTTCAGAATCTCTCATGGATTTTGGTATTACTACCTGCCCTCTTTCTCCCACTTTTACGTACTTTTCCTCAATTTTCATATTTTCATATTGTATGAAATACATATTTAAGCTTAATCCATTGGTATCTTCGGCTTGTATCTCCTCATCAAAAGAGCATTTCCAACTACTGATACGGAACTGAAAGCCATGGCCGCTCCGGCAATAATAGGATTCAACAGGAAACCAGGGATGAATATCGTCAAGATTCCAGCAGCTATTGGTATGCTTGCAGTGTTATAGAAGAACGCCAGGAACAGATTTTCCTTTATCTTCCTTATGGTATATCTGCTCAAATCTATAGCAGTAACAACATCCCTCAAGTCATCCTTGATTAAAACCAAATCCCCTGTTTCCAACGCCACATCAGTTCCAGAACCTATAGCTATTCCTATATCTGCCTGAGCCAGCATCGGAGCATCGTTAATCCCGTCGCCAACCGCAGCTACGTTGTATCCTCTTTTCTGAAGTTCTTTCACCTTCTTAGCCTTATCCTGCGGCAAAACTTCTGACATGACATTCTCTATCCCAACTTCCTTGGCTATAGCTCTAGCTGTTCTTTCATTATCCCCAGTAATCATCCAGACATCTATTTTCATCTTCCTAAGCGTTTGAACTGCCTCTTTAGAATACTGTTTTACTGCATCTGCTATACCGATTATACCTATTATCCTGTTGCCAAAAGCGACAATAACCGTGGTTTTACCTTGTTCCTCCAATTTCTGTATCTCAGTTTCCAAATCTTCAACTTTAAATCCGAGTTCCTTCATGAAAACTCTGTTGCCAACAAAGATTGGCTTGTTGAGATAACTTACTCTAATACCTTTGCCAGCCACAGTTTCGTAATTGCTTCCATCTGGAATCCTGATCCTCATTTCTCCCGCTTTCTTTACTATCGCCTCTCCCAGAGGATGCTCAGACCCTTTTTCGGCTATCGCTGCCAGTTCCAAAAGTTTTTTTGCACCAGTCCTGTCAATGGGTTTTATATCCATAACCTCTGGCTCGCCTTTTGTCAAAGTACCGGTCTTGTCAAACGCAACTGCTGTCAGCTTATGCGATATTTCCAATGCTTTACCACTTTTGATAAGAATGCCGTTGTTAGCCCCCAAGCTGGTTCCAACCAAGATGGCAGTCGGCGTTGCTATACCTAAAGCGCATGGGCAGGCGATGATTAGAATTGTAATGAAAATAGTCAGAGCAAAAACAAATCCCATCCCAGCATACAGCCATACAAAAAATGATAAAATTGCTATTACAATCACTGCTGGAACGAAATAAGAAGAAACTTTATCTACCAATCTCTGTATAGGCGCCTTAACAGTTAATGCTTCTTGTACGACTTTAATTATTTGAGCCAATACTGTATCCTTACCCACTTTTGTAATTTTGATTTTCAGCAAACCTGATTTGTTTATCGTTGCTCCTATAACTTCATCACCTGCTTTCTTACTAACAGGCATACTTTCCCCTGTAATCATCTTCTCATCAACAGAAGAATGACCCTCAATAACAACACCATCAACAGGAATCTTCTCTCCAGGCTTTACTATTACAATATCCCCAACCAACAAATCTTCTATTGGTATATCAACTTCGTTGTCGTTACGAATTATTCTTGCAGTCTTTGGCTGCAATCCCATTAATTTCTTGATGGCTGCAGATGCCTTGCCTTTCGCTATCTCCTCCAAAAGTTTACCAGTTAAAATCAAGGTGATAATTAGCACAGATGCATCGAAGTATGCTTCACCTTGGAAGATGGTTGGGAAGAATGTGACCAAACTGCTGTAAACCCATGCCGCCGATGTTCCTATAGCTATCAAAGTGTCCATGTTCGATGTTCCTGCTTTTAACGCATCTAAAAACCCTTTGTAGAATCTAAAGCCGGCGATGAATTGAACTGGTGTGGCTAATAAAAACAGTATTAGATTTTCATTTGTAATTTCTAAGAAGAATGAAAGAAGAATAACAGGAATTGAAATTATTGCACTAAAAGCAACTAAAATTTTCAGATTTCTTAATTCAACATCAGGCCTTTCATAAGTCTTCAAGCAAGTTTCAGCGCAGAAATAGATTGTTCTACCATCAACATCTTTCTTGTAGATTGCTTTATTCTCGTCAACATGCATCCCGCATACAGGGTCGATTGCCATAGAATTTTATTATAATTTGCTTAAGTTAAATTACTTTACAAATCTCTTAGGATTAATCTTAAACTCTGCCTGGCAATTGCTGCTACAGAAATAATAAGTGTTCCCTTTATAATCAGCCTTTATCGGTGAATCTTCACCTACCTGCATCTTGCATACAGGATCTATCACTAAACATTCTCCTTCAACCAATTGATCATAACTTTATCCAAATCTGTATTTGAAAACATCGTAGTGCCGTGACCGGCATTAGTATACATCTTCAACTCCTTCTTACCTACAGCAAGTTCCACTAATGATTTAGATGATGTAGCCGAATATTCGTCATCCTCGCTTGCAACAATCAATACAGGTCTGTTACCGTAATCTCTTATGTTGTTGTCTGTCTTAACACCTCTGTAATCCAACCCAAGGGATAGCAAAATAATGGTTTTAATTTCAATGTCCTCAGCAGCATAATTCAATGCAATATTCGCCCCTATACTTGCACCGATTAAACTGATTTTATTTATACCCTTTTGTTCCAAGAATTCCTTGGCAGCTTTAACATCCAAAATCATTTCATTGAAATCTTTTGCGGAAAACATCTGCCACTCAACACTTCTTCCATCTTTCTTCAAACTCTGCCCATGCCCTCTAAAATCTATCGACAAGACATTGTATCCTTCCTTCTGCAACTGCTCGGCAAACGCATTCCAATCATTTCTATTTTTATTCAACATGTGAAGCAAAACTACACCAACATCCGATTGTGACTTGTAGAAACTTCCGATTATTTCAAACCCGTCTTCTGTCTTTAAGGAAATTTGTTCAGCCATGACATTCACCTGAGACTGGGATACTCAGCCTGAAAGTAAAATAACTCCAATTAATATTACGGTGTTATAAAAATTTAACCGCATCAAGCTCGACCGGCTTTGTCAGTAACAGAAGCTAATTGCTGCTTTATCTGTTCTTCGGACTCATTGCCGTATGAAACTAAAATTTTATCCAAATTCTTCAAAACATAATTTTCCCACTCATCATTCGGCTTACCGCTGACATAAAACTTCAAACTCTTATCGGCATCATTGCAATATTTATCGCCAGTATCAATTGTTAAACAATCTTTGTCAAACTTTATTCCTAACGAGTTTAGGAAAAATTCCATTGTAGCTCCAGTGGCATGAACATGGATCATGTCACCGTCCCCCCCTTCCATATGAACTTTGGTATTCAAGTGAGGTTTTTGATATTTGCCTTGAGAAAAATCTATTGCATTACTATTGATATACATCTTCCAATCTTGGTGTATATGTGTAGAGCCTGCTGGGCCTATGCTGCTTGATTCTGAGGGGGTTGTCAACGCCCAAATCAATGCATACCCCATGCCAACCACTACAAGAAGCATAATTCCATAAGGTAGAATCTTTCCGAAACTTAATTTTGGTTTTCTTGCAACTGCAGCTTCTTGTTTTTTATGTTTATCATTTCTATGCTGGTTCATCGCATCTGAAGTATCGAATTTCCTTCCGCAATCAGGACAGTCACCTTTTTCCATATTATTTCATAAGAAAGCGAATTTAAATTCTTTAAGTGCCTTTAAGCACAGCATGTTTGGTTATCTCCAGAGAACAAGCACCGTGTGCTTTACAGTAATTCTCGCATTTGTTTGCTAATTCGATAGTCAAATAACCAAACCCGCACACGCCACATTTGTAAATCAACTTTCCTTTATCACTAACCTTCTTAACCATAACATCAACCTATTTTTCTAAAATAAATAGAGATATTTTAAACTTAAACTCGAATTTAATAATTAAAGGTTTCCATGGTTTCAAAACTTCCA
>CAZERL010000051.1:0-7134 GCA_964514495.1 uncultured archaeon | reverse complement strand
TGCCCCTTCTTTTGCGGCCAGAATTGCGGTTGCAGCGCCGATGCCCCTCGAAGCGGCTTTGTTGCTAAATCGCTGATTTTTGGATAATTTCGCAACAACATATTTCATTCACCCAAAATTCCTTTTAGCAAGTTATCTTCGTCTGTTTTATCTAATCCCCATCTCTTAATTCTTTCATACCCACATTCTTTACAAAAATTAATTGTAACGGTATGCTCACTACCACGAAATCTTACATTATTGGATATAGACATGGTAGCAAGTTTCTTTTCACAATTTGAACAAAACATTATGAAACACTCTCATTCAACTAATCCCAATTTTCTTCTAGCACTTAGAAGATTTTGACTTAGATAAGGGTCATTTTGAATATATTGTCTAACTATTCTTTTAATTTTTTCATCCAAACTATCTTTGCCATCTACAGACTTATCGAAAGCTATAAGAATGGCTTGGTCTTCTTTGCTATCTACATTTAGTGTTATTTTATCTCCGACTTCTAAGGCTTCTGCTGATTTCTTAATATCTGCCATTTCAAAACCTCGCATTTATTCCTAACTCATTAGTCTCTTGGATTACTACACATATGTTATGGCAGAGTATCTTTAATAAAACTTCATTAATTAATCCAAATTTAAATCTAAAAATCTAATGACTTAAGGAGTGATTACATGGATTTTGAAACCTACCAAAAAGAATCAAGAAAAACAGCAACATATCCAAATATAGGCTACAATTTCATCTATCCCACTTTAGGCCTGGCTGGAGAATCTGGAGAAGTTGTGGAGAAAATCAAAAAATTAATCAGGGACAAGAATGGTGCTGTAGACGAAAAAGTGAAGCAAGAAATTACAAAAGAACTGGGGGATGTTTTATGGTATTTGAGTCAATTAGCGACAGAGTTGGGTTTGTCTTTGGATGAGATAGCCAATGAGAATTTGAAGAAATTGTTTTCAAGGCTTGAAAGGAATAAAATAAGTGGCGATGGTGACGACAGATAGATTAACAGTCTGATAGTGTATCATATCACCATAGAGTTTCTACTCAAACACACGCACGAAACCTTATTGAAATTTTATGTCCACTGGCAGTGAGAAACGGACTTCAAACTCCCGTATGCGTTTATAGCCAAATGAATCGGAAACCGGTACGCCGAAAGCATTGCCCCTTAATTCATACCCTTTTGTGAATTTCCCATCAGCGCTTATGATTTGGGCTATGTTATTTGCATGCCGTTGTATCCCATAATAAACGTCCATCCAAGTTGACTCGCTAGGACTTTTCACAGGCTTTATCGCATATCTGAGAGTCCAGTCGAGAGGAGTTATTTTGGGCAAAGGGTATGTTGGTTCTGTCACTCTGTCGTCTCCTTTCTTTCTTTTCGTGCAAGAAAAGTACTCCTGCAACCTTACCAATTCTACGGGAAAAGGTTGAAATAACTCCTCCGCTCTCGACAAAATTCTTCTTGCATCTTGAAGAGGTACCGTAGGCATGAAAAGTCTTAGTCAATTATCTTTATCGGCTTTTGCAACTTCCTTAAAAAAAGGAAAAGAACTAACAAAGAAATAAATTTTTTCTTAAAATTGTCAAATAATATATGGACCGATCGGGATTTGAACCCGAAGCCTCTTCCTTGCAAGGGAAGCGTTATAGGTTTTAACTATCTACCGTTGATCTATCGGCCCTCAGCTATACTATGATATCATTAGTTTAAAAGTTTTTATCAATAGACCGTTTATTCAATCTTAAGATGCTAATAGAAAATCAGTTCAGAAAACATCTGCTTCATTTGATATACGGAACTAGGGGAGGTTATACGAGAGTTAGGATAATTCAACTGCTTCTGAAAAGACCTTTCAATGCAAACCAGCTAACAAAAGAGTTGAATCTTGATTACAAAACTGTGCAGCACCACATAAGAGTTATGTTGGAAAATAATGTAATTACTTCATCAAAAAAGAAATACGGAGCTGTGTATTTTGTTTCACAACTTTTGAAAGACAATCTGGATATTTTTAAGGATGTTTCGAAGAATTTGGGGAAAGGCAAATAAACCAAATAAAATAAGTTAGAATTGATAAAAATGGTATTCATGCTTAATCTTGCAACAGGAACCGAGATAATTAACGTGATTCTATTAGCAGGTTTGATTTACATATACTTCCAAAATTATCGCCGCATGCATTCGAAGTTCGCATTAGGACTCCTCTTCTTCGCTGCATTCTTTCTTGTCCAAAATCTGATGGCGATTTATTTTCAAGTTGCGATGGTGAATTACTACACACCAGAAGTTAGCGAACACATCTTCATCCTAACATCAATACAAACACTTGGCCTGGTAATTCTATCCTTCATCACATGGAGATACTGATTTGGTAAAGATTTGGGAAAAGACTTTAAAAGAGACACGAGAATTTAGTTAACATGAAAGGACTTCTTATTTTTGCTATCATTTCTGTCGTTTTCTTATCAGGATGTGTTTCTCAAACGTCAAACATAGATGATTCTATGGAAAAGAAAGGCGAGGTTATGAAAAAAGAAGGTGAAGTCATGGAAAAATTCGACGAAGCTATGGAGAAGGGAGAAACTATGCTGGAGAAGGAGACACCATATGCAGGCAAAGTCATCGCCGGCACCACAGCAAAATACATAAGATACAATAAAGCTGATCATGACAAGGCATTGGACGAAGGCAAGGTGATTTACTTCTACTTCTACGCAAACTGGTGTCCTATATGCGCGAAGGAAAGGCCAAACATATTGGCTGCGTTTAACGAGATGAACTATCCTAATGTTGTTGGGTTTGAAGTCCATTTCAACGATAATGAAGTCACACCAGATGATGAGAATATTGCGAGACAATTCGGTATATCCTACCAGCACTCGACAATAATCCATGTGGTTGGTGTAGATAAAACCGGAAAAGAAGCATTTAGAAGTCTGCAGCCTATATCTAAAGAAACGATAAAAGAAAAAATAGCGAGTTTAATATAATGGCTGAAGTTACAATTTTAATTGCATTTGTTGCAGGTTTGGTGTCATTTCTATCACCATGCATACTACCATTGATCCCGGCATTCATAGCCTATCTGTCTGGAACCAGCTTGAATGAGCTCAAACAGAATAAAGCGAAAGCTAGGCTGCATATTTTCACAAACACAGTATTTTTTGTTTTGGGTTTTGCGGTCGTATTCTCATTAATCGGGGTTCTTCTAAACAGTGTATTGCAATCGATCGCATATGATTTGAGAATTTGGCTTTCGAGAATCGGGGGAATAATTATTATAGGATTTGGCCTTTACCTTCTTGGAATCTTGAAATTACCATTTCTAGATGTTGAACATAAAATAAAAGTGAAAAAATTCAAGTACAGCTACCCAACTTCATTTGTATTTGGCGTCGCGTTTGCTGCAGGCTGGACGCCATGCATAGGCGTGATATTGGGAAGCATTTTAACCCTTGCCATCACTTCACCTGGGGTTGCGTTTAACTTACTTCTAGCATATTCGATCGGCTTGGGCATACCATTTCTTTTAACCGGTGCTTTCATTGCCCAAGCATCTTCATTCATACAGAAAATTGGACCGGCTCTAAGGTATTTCAATATAGTTATGGGTGTAGTGTTGATAATCCTTGGAATTCTAGTGTTTACGAACCAGTTACCTCAGCTTGCAAGCTTTCCTTTAGCTTTCGAATTGCTACAATGATGGTATGAATACAGAACACAAACAGATAGTTGTTTTTCTAGTTGTGATATTTGCGTCTATACTTGCAATAAACTTCCATCTAAACACGCTGGAAGTTAAGCCAAAATCATCATCAGAGAATTTTCAAAAAGCACCAGAACTAACAGGAATCGTAGGTTACATAAATACACAACCGATTAAATTGGAAGATTTCAGAGGAAAAGTTGTTCTTGTAGATTTCTGGACATACACTTGCATTAATTGCATCAGGACATTGCCTTATCTGAACCAATGGCATGAAAAATATTCTGGCAACGGCCTTGTGATAGTTGGCGTTCACACGCCTGAGTTTGAGTTTGAGAAAGACTACAACAATGTTAAAAATGCGGTGGAGAAGTACGGAATAAAATACCGGGTTGTTCTTGACAACGATTATAAAACGTGGAATGCCTTTAACAACCAGTACTGGCCCAGGAAATATTTGATTGATGTAAATGGGTTCATACGATACGACCACATTGGTGAAGGTGCTTATGAGGAAACAGAGAAGACGATACAAGAATTGCTGGTTGAAATGGGCTCAAAAGTGGATCAGGAAATTTCAAAACCACAGAATGTAGCCGATGTCAATCCAATTAAAGTGAACACACCCGAATTGTATCTTGGATATAAGTTTGCCAGAACTCCTTTAGGAAATTCTGAGGGATTCCAACCTGAACAAGAAGTCAATTATTCGATGCCTGCTGGGATAGAACCGAACCTGGTTTATTTGAATGGCGTATGGAAGAATACGCCGGACTACATGGAGCTTGTTTCTGACGAGGGTGATGTTGTTTTGCTGTATTCCGCAAAGGCTGTGAACATAGTTGCCGGCAAGAAATCTTCACTGCAGGTTTATGTTGATGGCGTTATCGTCGGTGAAAATAACAGGGGCTCTGATGTGATTCTTTATAGGGTTGATGTAAATGAGAATCGACTGTACAATTTGGTTTTTGACAGGGATTACGGTGCTCATTTGATACAAATTAAAGTCAGTGGCAAAGGATTCCAGATCTACACATTCACTTTTGGCTAGCGTTTGGAGGTTGATATTTGATAGGTTTCCAATCACACGTACGCACGAAACTTGTTGGAAGAACAGGGCGGTTTCTCAATCGAGGCGAAAGAAGACAGGTGCTCACCAAAAGCTAAGTTTCAAGTCTTGCTAAATAATTTTCCAAATCTTCGTATTCTTTGATCCAATCCAAAAGGCAAGCCAAAATAATCTTTGTTCCAAACACAACATAAATCAATCTAGTTTCCTTACCAGCTATACCCAGTCTAACCCTGAAAACTCTTGAATAAAGGTTGGAATGTATTGTTTTGAATCTGAAAGGATTCGCCTTTATAAGATCTATTTTCTTGTCAATCTGCTTCTTATATTTTATATCCAAATGTTCTAACTGCTTAAGAAGTGTCTTACTCGCAACTACCTCCCAAGTCATCTTAAAGCCTTTCTCAGCTCTTTTTCACTTACCAAGTCGCCCTTTTTGATGGTTGCATCTATTAATCTATCTATCAATTCTATTTCCTTTGGGGTGAAGCTTTCATCATAATTTTTTTCCATAACCTTCTCTCTTATGGCTTCAGTTGCTAATTCCTGTAAATTTCTGTACCTGTGCGCTTTTGCATATCTTTCTGCAACCTTTTTCAAATTTTCAGGCAATCTTAGATTAATTTGTGGTTTCATAGATACCAATTGGTATCAATATTATATAAGCTAACTAGAATAAACTTCCGATAATTAAATTAAGAAGGTCGTTAACAGGCAAAGGTTGATTGATATTTGATGTCATTTTAGATAGGGTTGATGCTCATCTATCTAATCTTAATTTCTTTTCTGGATGTGAAGAACTAATCATGATGATGAGTAAATAATTTGTCTGCCTGCGCGGACTCTCTTAATCATGCCACTATCTGCTAAGCCTTTCAATTTTCTCTGAATTCTATAATGAGGAGATTTCAAAAGCTGTATAAGTTTAAACATTGAACAAGGTTCTTTTTTAAGAGCACTTAAAATTTCTTCCTCCGAAGGTACCTTTTCACTTTTGTATGTCTTTATGATTATGTCTAATTTTTGAGTCTTTTCCATATCAACAAATCCGATTAATGATTTGAACTTTTCTAAATCTTTAACATAAAAATAAAAATCATCCTTTTTCATATCATGCTTGACTTTAGGTTTTGTGCACTTAATTCCCAATTCTGATAGAATCTTGTGTACAACTCTAACAACTTTCAATCCCTTATCATCCTTAACTTGTTTGAATTCTATTTTACCTTTTAGATCCACCGAACCTTCTGCATCAAACAGACCTTTAACAAATTCAATTTTTTCAGACCTTGTTTTATGCATTATTTTTTTATAGAATTCGCTAAACTGTGTAGCTGTTTCTTTCGAAGAAATCCTAATTCTAAGTTTTTCAAATGTTGCATTCCAAGGACTTGAGTTTGGTCTTAATTTAATTTGTACTTCTGGTATATCCAAGATTTTACTCCATTTTTCTTTATCCGCTGTTAACGAATACACATCCACCATTATTCTATCAACTGGAAATTTTAATTCCTGCTTTATAGATTTGGCTACCTCTTTTAAGATAAATTTAGACGAATTGTAAACTTCCACATGTCTATCATCTAAATAACCGTCTCCTATAGTAATTCCTACTAACCATGCTGGGATTGTTGCGACTACAGACATATTTTATATTCTACAGTATATACTTATAAGTTTAACTAGAGTAAACTTCCGATGCTTTTAGAAAACATCTTAAGCAAAGGTTGATGTTTGATGCCTTTGAGGTAGGGACCCTGCACAAAATTAAGGAGGTGATCCAGCCGCACGTTCCCGTACGGCTACCTAAACCAAGAGACTAGCAATCAACTAAATCTCTTTGTGGCGACTTTAGGCTCCCGGAAGCTCATTTCTAAGCAATCAATTCACCTCCGACTCATCATTAAATCAGAGTCAAGTCCTTTTTATCATCTTTGCTTTAACTTTTTGTTTCGAACTTCCAGAGATTAGCCCCTCTTGCGGAAGATCAACTTGACTATTGCTAGGCTCGATGAACTTCCACTCGATTGGCTTGACGGGCGGTGTGTGCAAGGAGCAGGGACGTATTCGGCGAACGAATTCACATAACTATAGATTTCTCTACAGCATTTAGTGACATTCGCCTACTAGGGATTCCGGCTTCATGAGGGTGAGTTACAACCCTCAATCGGAACTGGGCGCGCTTTTAGGGGATTTGCTGCACCTTTCGGTGTTGCATCCCATTGTGGCGCGCATTGTGCAGCGCGTGTGGCCCAGGAAATTCAGGGCATACTGACCTACCGTCGCCCACACCTTCCTCTGGTTTATCACCAGCGGTCTCGCATGAGTGCCTGCCTTCCGAAGAAAGCAGTAGCA
>CAZERL010000050.1:0-7187 GCA_964514495.1 uncultured archaeon | reverse complement strand
CTCAGCCTTCGGGAAAATAAGAAATAGGCTGCAACCCGAGTTCAAATCTCGGCGATCCCATTCAAAAATCTTTCAAAGTTATCTGATGTTCAATTGCTTCTTTAGTTTCTTTCTTTCCTTCTAACTGGTCTTTAATTGATTTGGCAACCTTTGCACCGATGACTAAACTTAATTTTTCATAAGATATTTCCCGCAGTTTCTCTAATGAGGTTAGACCGTTTTTATATAGAATCCTGCTCCTTATCCTACCAATATCTCTTAATTTCACAAGCGGAATTAACTCTCCTTTAATCCCGTATTGTAATCTTATTCTAAATTTTCTTATTTCCTTCAAAATATCCTTATAGTCTAGAATCAGGGCAAGCTCTTGCAATGAATAGATCAACCAATCGGCTATATCCAACCTGCTTCGCAATTCACCAGGAGCCACTTTAAATTTTGTTAATATGTTATCTTCGGTTGTTTCATCAATCCAGCTTTCAAAAAGCAAAGCTGCCTTAACTGATTTAAAGAAATCCTCGAAATCAAGTTCGTATTGTTCTGGAATACTCTGAAGGAATTCTTTTTCATTTTCTATTACAGCTTCCTCCATTTCTTGGAATTCTCCCACTCTTACTGAAAGTAGTGGCCGCATTTCCAAAGTGTTTGAAATTATTTGAGAAAATCCTATTGTCTTTTCTGGAGGCGCTTTGGCAGTTTTACCTAATGCATTGATGAAATTGTATGCAGTTAGAGGATTCAAGTAAAGTTCCGAAACCCTTTTACCGATTCTTGTCGGCAATAACTTTCCTCCTCTTTTGATAACAAATTTCCATTTAACTAGTAAATCTAGTATGTCCAGCAGTTTTTCCTCTACCAGATTGATGTTGCCATAATGGAATGCGTAGAATGTTTTAGAAAAAAATTCTAATAATGACTCTTCTGACTTGCAAAATTCACTCGCTACTAATGCCAAAGTGTGCACTCTAAGTACTGGTTCAATAGCAAGCTTAGAGATGATTTGTTCAGGTTCACCGCAAATAAATCGTTCCGTTAAATCATGCGCCTCATCCTCATCTTTAGCAATCAATATGGACTCCCCATATTCGTCGTATTGAGGCCTCCCAGCGCGCCCTATCATCTGATAGTAATCAAGTACGGGTATGTAAACCGCTCCTAAACTAGGATAATATCTTTTTGCATCCCTGATTATTGCTCTGAATGCTGGAATATTAACTCCCATTGCAAGCGTTGGTGTAGCGCAAATGACTTTTACCAAACCTCTCCGGAAATTTTCTTCAATCGAACTCTTCTGTTTTCTTAACAGACCCGCATGATGGAAAGCCACGCCATGCTTAATGCACTTGGCCAACTTTTTGCACTGCTTAGTTGGATTTTCTAATGTATTTTCAACATCGTTTCCGAGAGTTTCTAACTGGAAATGCTCGCCTTTCTTCAGTTTAAACCTGACGCCCTTGCACAGTTTTTCTGCCAAACTTTCTGCTGACCTTCTTGTCGAAACAAAAAACAGGCATTGTTTCTGCAAGCCCAATGTATTTTCTACTATCGCCTCTTCAGACTCTGTGTCGCTTAACTGGTAACTGCGGTTGTTCCCTGGAAAAACTATTCTGGAATTGTGGGAAACTCCTTGATATAATTTCACTGGTCTAAAGTCGCTCAAGATTAACGTAGCATTCAGCCATTCCGATAATTCCTTGGCGTTTTTTATTGTAGCTGACAGAGCTAGCATGTTTGCTCTCGGACACAATTCTCTCAATTTTGTAATTAGAATTTCGAGAGTCGGGCCGCGTGAGGTGTCGTTGAGCAAATGGACCTCGTCGATGATAATTAGCCCTATGTCTTTCGTCCACGGAACATTATGGCGTAATAAACTGTCCATCTTCTCGCTTGTCGCGACGATTATATCATAGTCCGACAAGTAGGCGTCTGAAGAATCATAATCGCCTACAGAAAGTGCGACTTTACATTTTTTGTTGAAAAACATTTTGAAATAATTGTATTTTTCATTACCCAATGCTACAAGTGGAACTATGTAGACCGCTTTCTTCTTGGGATTGGAAAGTTTTTCTATGATGGCTAAAGTTGCAATTAATGTTTTGCCGGCCGCAGTTGGCATTGAGATTACAATATTCCTGTCTCGTAACAACCCTTTCCTAACCACATCGGCCTGCGGCGGGTATAACTCTGATATTTTCTCTTCTCTGAACTTCTGTACGTAATCCCCGGATATGCCATATTTCTGCAGTTCTTCGATTTTCATGAAACCCGCTAAGATAATATTTAAACTAATTTATATTTACTAAACCACGGATTGTTGTGAAGAAGGACTTAATTTGTATTGCTGTAGAATCCACTGCCCATACCTTTGGTATAGGTATAATTACTGAAAAGGGGGATATTCTGGCTAACGAGAGAGACGCCTATAAACCATCGTTAGGTAAAGGGATTGTTCCTCAAGAAGCTGCGGAACACCATGAAAAGTTTAAAGACACCTTGTTAAAGAATGCGATTGATAAATCCGGTATATCTCTGGATGATGCAGATATCATCGCTTATTCATGCGGTGCTGGATTACCGCCGTGTCTGTTGGTTGGTGCTAATTTTGCTTTAGAACTGTCTAAAAGGTTGAATATACCGTTAATTCCAGTCTGCCACCAGGTTGCGCACATAGAAATAGGGAGGCTGAAGACGGATGCTAAAGACCCTGTTATAGTATACCTAAGCGGTGGGAACAGTCAAATTATCGCGTATGCTGATGGAAGATATAGAATCTTTGGCGAGACGTTGGATATACCTCTTGGCAACTGTTTGGACGTGGTGGTGCGTGAAATGAAACTTCCGATGCCTGGCGGCCCTGAAATAGAAAATTTAGCTGGAAATGGCCAATATATTAACCTACCGTATGTTGTAAAGGGCATGGACCTCTCATTTGCGGGTATACAAACAGCCGCAATTAAACTGTTAAAAAAGGGCATTTCAAAAAAAGATGTAGCGTATTCTTTACAGGAAACATGCTTTGCCATGCTTTCTGAGGTAACTGAACGTGCTTTAGCGCACACTGGAAAAAATGAAGTTTTGCTTGTTGGTGGTGTGGCAGCTAACAAGAGGTTACAGGAGATGTTGGGAAAGATGTGTGTGTATAGAGGTGCTAAGTTTTATGCTGCCCCCTCAGAATATTCTGGGGACAATGGGATTATGATAGGTTGGACTGGGTTATTGGCGTACAAATCAGGTTGGAAACCTGACTTCAAAGACAAAATAATGCCCAAATGGAGAACGGACGATGTAGAAATCACCTGGTTTAAATGAGCTCGTTCTCGCTCACGATGACGAAATCGCCTATACTTTTCACAGAAGAAAACGGTATAAGTAGCCTCCCATTCTCATCAGCCTTAAGGTTGAGATCGGATAAATGTTTGGATGGTTGTTCAACTACAATATTCAACAACTCGCCGCTTTCTGTAACGAAATCAACATTGCTTACAACGCCGAATTTCCTGCCAGTCTCTTCGCTTACAATGGTTTTCCCGACGACTTCGCCTGCTCTCACTCTGCTTTCAGCCACAAAATCACTATAATTATTATTCGTGTTTATATTTTAAAGCTTTTAACACATAGATTTTTATGGTTAGATGTTTTGTCGGTATATTTCTGCCAGACAATATAAAACCCAACGTGCAACAAATACAGGGTTTTATTAAGGCCCTTGATATAGACTGTAAGTTTATTGAACCTGAAAACCTGCATCTCACACTATCGTTCCTTGGGGAAATAGTGGACGCTAAATTAGAAGGTTTAAAAAGAGACTTGGATGCCATTTGTAGAAATTTTAAGGCATTTAGTGTGTCTGTAGGTGGTACGAAATTAATTCCGAACGCTAATTACGTTCGCGTTATAGCTTTAGATGTTATAGACAATTTAGGTTACCTTCCTCACCTATCAAATGAAATCAAGAAAGACATCGGTGGTGATGTCAAGCCTCCGCATTTGACACTGTGTAGAGTGAGAAAAATTAACAAAGGGGAAGTTTTGAGTAAATTGTTGTATATGGATTCTTTCTGTGGTGAATTTCAAGTTAACAGTGTCCAATTAATAAAAAGTGAATTAAGTAGAGGCGGCCCTGTTTACAGTACCCTACATGAAAGTAAATTGGTTTAGATTTGGTTAAGCATAGACGATATGTCTTCAATCCGCACGACTTTAAAAATTTTTCTGAAACTATGCCGTAACCTAGGTAATGTCTTAATTCCATTGTAAATGAATAGTTTAGTTAATCTGCGTTCTTTCTCTTCCCCTTCGCCATCATAGTCAGTAAGAACTAAAACACTTCTGTATTTAGACGATATGTCATCAGCGACCTCGTTTAATGTGCGCCCTGAAATGGTGAAAATATTAGAAAAACCTAGATTCGTCAGCGGCTCTTTATCCCTCTTACCTTCAACTACTATAGCTGCATCCTTCAATTCAACTTTCAAATCCTCGACGTCAAGCCAATTAACCTTCATGACCCAAATCTTCTCTGCAGTCTTCGCAAAACCACTTATCATTAACGCGTTTGACATCCTCAACATAATCGTCGCATGAGTCACATATGCCTGCAGTATGTTCTTCCGTTGCCTCAGGAGGCGTCTCTTTCATCTTCAACCTGTACTCGAGGAGATCCAACATTTCAGGCGAAGTTCTGGCTATGTCTGTCAATGATATGACGCCGACTATTTTGCCATCATCAATTACAGGCAACCTATGCACGTTCCCTTTTTTCATCTTTCTAACTGCGGTTAGGATGTCCGCTTCCGAACCAATCGATACGAAATACTTCGTCATCGCATCTTTAACTTTAACCTTGCTTGGAGTGCGGTTACCTGCAACAACACGACCAATTATATCACTATCTGACAGCACACCTACAGGCTTTTTGCCATTAACAACAACTAGAAACCCCCTTCTGGATTCTTGGATTTTCTTGGCCGCATCCTTAACTGTTTTGTTTTCCTCGATCTTGAGGACCGGCTTGGACATTATATCTTTCACGAATATCGGCAAAAAATCACCTTGCAAATTAATTATGCGTTTATATTTATCTATTTAATAAATTCCGACAGGTCTGCTCCTTCTGAGTTTCTTACTATTGTTTTCGGTTGTGTTACTTTTATTTTACCATAACCAAAATCCACAACCAAATAGAATGGTATGCCTTCGAATCGATCATCCAAATAACCATAGTAATAAAGCGTTTTGTTTTTCGTTGATTTAACCTGCAACAGCATGCACTTTCCTTTTCTTATACAAACCAAATCAGCCACCCCCAAACTTCCGCCTGCTCTAACAACCTTCCACCCATTACTCTCCAGAAGAAGGCGGACCTTCCTTTCCACCATATAACCTTTCCTTTTTTGACCTGTCATAAAAATAATTTTATTTATAGCGGCAATAAAGTATTAGGTGGTCTTTTGAATATAGCGGCTGTTGGTTGCATACACAACGACGTTGAAACTTTACTTACATTCGTGGAACGATTGTCTGCATTAGAGGTTGATATGATTGTCTGTACGGGCGATTTTACAGACAGTTTTTTCCCGAGGGGTTTCGACAGGAAGGACATAGGTACTTTGGTTGTTGAGGAGTTGCGTTCGCTTGGGAAACCTTTGTTTGTTGTTCCTGGCAGCTGGGATAAAGAATTAATTGATTTTTTTGAAGCTGAGGGTATAAGTGTGCATGGTGTTGGTAAAATGTATGATGGTTTGGGATTGTATGGGTTTGGTGGAGCGAAGACCCCCTTCTCACTCCCCTTTGAGCCTTCAGAAGATGAACTATACAAAGGCCTGTCTGCGGCCTATCAGAAAGTGGAAAGCGCCCAAATAAAGATCCAGATTACTCACGCTCCTCCAGCGGGCACAAAAGTTGATTTGATACCCAGTGGAGCACATGTCGGTTCTGAGGCGGTCCGGAAATTTATAGAATTACACAAGCCCGACGTAGCCATCTGCTCCCACATTCATGAGGCTAAGGGGACGGATGCCATCGGAAACACTCAAGTGATCAACTGCGGCCGGTTTCCAGAAGGCCACTGTGGTTTAATAGAGATTGACAAGCTCAAAGTAACAGCAAAACTAGTCAGTCTAATATGAATAATTGTGTATACAAATTGCTTTTTATGTTGTTTTCGTAAAGTATAAGTTACCACGGTGAATTTTGCCTAGTGTTTTGGTGAGATTAAGGTATTGATGGTGTTGATGAACGAAAATGAGTTACTGCAGATCCCTGTAGAGATTGAAGTTGGGAAGGACGAGGTTGATAAGATTGGTTTTTTTGCCGAGAAGTTAGATTTCTCGGATGTCCAGCTCTTGCGAAAGTTTTATTCTACAGGTAAGGGGTTTCCAGACGATTGCCAGCCATACTGCTTTCCGGTGCTATATGGTGAGTTGAAAGCCAGCCGGCAAATAAAGGTGGGGCTGGAAGCCTTAAGGAAGCGTTTGGACAATCTGGTTCGTGTGGAGTTGCTAACGAAGGTAAAAAACTCCAACCCAACCAATTATTACCCGATAAGAGGTAAAGAAAGGTTTGTGCGGGCTGTTATCATGAAATTCTTCCTAATAAATGGCTTATCCAAATATTTATGATGTTTCCTATGATATTTTCTAAAGTCTCATCGGATTTTCTATCAACATTCAGTTAATTTCTCAGAGCTTTCACCTGAAATAATAGAACCTTTCCGCGTTTTTCTATTGGAAGTTCAGAAGTTTGTTCCTATAGTGGTGTGTTTGGTGTTTTATGTTGTGTTTTATCTTATATTATAAGTTATATTTTATTATAACTATGTTATTATTATTATTATTGCTGTTTATGTTTGTTTTTGGGTTAGTAAGGACGCATACATACAGCTACCCGAAGAGCAATCGGAAATCACATAATATATAAATCTGTTAAGCACAACACTATAATATGAAGCGGGGGCGACCGACCGCCAGAAGTGAGGCGACAACAACTATACTCCAAGTTTTGGAGAAATCTCAAGTGCCCCTGACGGCCTCATCTATACGAAACAGTATAATAGAAGAGTTTAAACAAAAATTCAGCTGGAATACGATTCAAAAATACCTAAATGAACTTATCCAGACCAACAAACTCGAGGCCACCAACCTCCCACATTCAAAAACACCCAACAAAACCGGGTTAACGGTTTATAC
>CAZERL010000049.1:0-7465 GCA_964514495.1 uncultured archaeon | reverse complement strand
TTAGATTATCAGTGGTCTTATGCAAAGATTAGTAAGCATACCTAAAAGCGACTTGGAAAGCATGGAAGCTACTATAGAAACTCTTGAAAATAGAGATGTAATGGAACAATTGGAAAAGAGCGAGCAGGATATAAGGCAAAAAAAGGTAAGGAGCATAGACAAATTCATTAAAGAGTTGGAAGATAATCAATAAAGTTTTATAGCCTCATCCTTGTGATATATAGCTTTTAATGTGACCTTTTTCTCCATATGGTCAATTTCATACCACACTCTGAATGGACCTATTCTTATCTGCCAAATGCCATGCAACCTGCCCCTTAGTGGTTTTCCACATTCCGGATTGTCTTTTAATCTATCTTTGATGTTCTTCAGCCATTCTATTTTATCTCTGTGTTTCTTTTTGAACACTCTTTCAAAAGTTTCAGTTGTTTCTACAGAATAAGCCATACATTATATTTAGTTGTTTTATTCATTAGAATTCCCATCGGAAGATTTATGCTTTTTTATCCACAGGTCCTTGAAAAACTCCAGCTGTTCGGTAGTAATCTTTTGATTCTGTTCCAAATGCAAAAGCGGGATTAGGTTAGACACAATCTTATCCCTTTTCCACTCCTTAACTATCTCCTTGAATTCCAATTTGTCTTTATTCAACTTCCCCATCAACTCGTCTATGTTATTCATCAGCCTCTCAATCCTCACGGTTATATCCTCCTCTTCAACCACAACCGCGGTCTGCAGCTTCTCCTGCCATAATTGCCTTCTGTCAGTCTTCTTCTTCTCAACCACCATCGCCTTCTTCAAAGCATCCATCAGCTCATCCAAACTAATCTGCCTTTTTGGAATTCTTTTCATAGGATAGCCCAATTGAATCAGCTTAGGGTCTATGCCCAATTCTTCAAAAGGTTTTGGCTCCCTTAGCATGCCTTCTATATCCTCTTCCTTTTCTTCGAAGATGGACAAATAATCAGCCTTTAATCTGAGAAGTATGGCAGCAACAAATACTATCTTTGCTGGAATCCTGAAATCAAGCTCCTCAGTAGCCTTAATGAATTTCAAAAAATTCTCACTCAATTTCACCAAGTCGACATTCCAAGGATCTATGTTCTGGACATTGACAATATAGTAGATTATCTCCTCCCAATTCTCCTTCTCTACAATCATCTTCAAAATATCCTGTTCTTCTGTCATTTCGCAGGCATCTCCAGTCCAACTATCTTTGTCTCCCCCCTATCCATCGTGCATCCATACACAGTATCGCCAGATTTAATCGTCTGGTCATTATGTGTTATTACTATAAACTGCTCGGACTTTGATAATGATTTCACCAGCTCTGCAAGCTTCAAGCTATTCTCCTTATCTAAAGCTGCATCAACCTCGTCAAACATGTAGAATGGGGCTGGCTTATACTTCTGTATCGCAAACAAAAATGCCAATGCGGCCAGCGTCTTCTCCCCACCAGACATCGAATCTAGATTCAACAACCTCTTCCCAGCAGGATTCGCCTCTATTATCAGCCCAGATTCTATATCAGCAGGATTCTCCAATTCAAGTTTTGCATTTCCTCCAGCCATCTTCAAATAAATGTCATTGAGGTTGTTGCTTATCTCCTGCAGGCATTTGTTGAAAACCCCCATCCTCCTTTGCTCTATCTGCTCAATCATCTCTATAACCGCCTTTTTCTCCAGAAGTATTTTCTCGTATTTTTCCTTGTACTGGTCAAACTCATTCTTGAATTTCTCGTATTCGTCGATTGCTTTTAAGTTCACCAAACCAATCTCGTCAAGCTCCCTTTGTGTTTTTTTGATGAAGTTCTCCAAAGTATGCAGCTTCTCATCCACATATTCTACCTGTCCATATTGCTGCATCTCATTCTTGGCATTCTCCAACTCAGTCTCAAGTTTTGCCTTCTCAATATTGGCAGTATTGATTTCTATCTCAAGGTTGACCTTTCTTTCATGCGCCTTCTTCCTTCTCTCCCTTAATTCATCAACCTCTCTTTCGGATGCAATTCTCAATTTCTCCAAATCTATAAGCTCCTTGGCAGTTTCGGAAACAGCGTATTCCTTCAGTTTTTTCTCCAGTGCGAATACCTCTTGCCTGAGTGACTTTATGTCTTCCTCCAACTCCCTCCTTCTGCTGGTGTACATCTCTATTTCTTTGCTGGTTATAGTTTCGACCAATTTGGGATGGGTTTTTATGTAATGCCCCCCAATCATCGCTCCAGAGCGTTCAACCAAATCACCATCCAACGTCACCATCCTCGCCTTGCCTATCCCCAAGTTCTTTGCAGTCTCCAAATTTTCAACAACAAGCGTATTCCCAAAAACAAACTCAATTGCAGACATCAGCTTCGTATCGTACTTGATCAGCTTGCTGGCAACATTGATGACCCCATACTTGCTTAAAAGCTCATTCTCCCTGAACAAGTAAGGCTTGATTTTGTTCAAAGGCAGGAACGTAGCCCTGCCAATCCTCTCCCTCTTCAAGAAATCTATGCAATAGCTCGCAACATTCTCATCTTCAACAACGATATCATTTAGGTGCGGTCCTGCTGAAACTTCAACAGCAACCCTGTAATTTTCCGGGACGGATATAAGATTCGCCACAGTCCCCAAAACACCTCTTAAGTTCATCCTAAGTATGGCCTGCACAGCCCTAGGCATCTCTCCAGACAGCTCAACTTTTCTTGATTCCAAAGCTTCCAACTTTTCTACAAGGTTGTTTATCCTGTCAACTTCCCTGGCATCAGAATCCATCTTATCCTTCGTTATCAGCAGCTTGGAGCGCAGTTCAGAAACCTCCTTATCCATTCTGACACTTTTTGATATGCCTATGAGCTTGCTGGCAACCTCCCTTATGCTCGCTTCCCTTTTGTCCAGCTCAGCCTCTATCTGTCCTGTCTCCTCATTCAGCTTCCTGTTCAACTCCTCTTTTTTAACCAGGCTTTCATCAATCTTCTTTATCTGTTCTTCATATGTTACCAATTTCTTGTGTGCGAAAGACGCCTTTAAAACTGTCAATTGCTTCTGGAGATTCTGGAATTTGATCGCGGCGTTCCTCTCGTCTTCCAGCTTCTTGAAGATGTCGTATCTTTGGGTAATGATTATTTCAGCTTCTTTCAGCTTCTGGTCTACAGCATCCAGATCCTTCTGCGCCTTTTCCTTCTTGTCGTTGTATTCGGCAATGCCGGATATCTCGTCTATATAATAGCGCCTTTCTACAGGATTCATCTCGATGATTTGGGTTACATCGCCCTGCAGGATTATGTTGTGGCCGTCGGGATGGATTCTAACAGCAGATAATAGCTGCAATATCTTCTCCCTTGTCAGTGTTTTCCCATTCAGTTTGTAGATAGACAGACCGTTTTTACTTACCTTCCTCACGATTGCAATTTCACCATCCTCGAATGGGAATTGCTTCTGGGAGTTGTCCAAATAGAGTGTTACAGATGCGTATTCGGCAGCAGTTTTGCCTTCACCGCCGTTGAAAATCAGTTCATGTAGTCTATCAGCTCTTAAGGATTTGGCTGAAGTTCTGCCCAAGACAAATGCTATGGCATCTAAAATATTGCTGTTATGGACAATGAAATTATTTGCTATAAAATTGTGAGTTCCATTTACGCATAGATCATAGACCCATTCTTCATATGGTTTTATTCTACTTATAGAAACGACTTCATCCCAAAATATTTCTGAATTTGCTAAGAGTAAAATTTTCTTTATAATTTGCTCTGCCTCATAAGTAATAGGGTAGTTTTCGGTCACAAATTCAACTATCTCTAATAAACCTGCTCTGGTTGCATTGCATCTGTCTTCATAATATGCTGCAAGTTTCGGCGCCAATGATTTCACCTTTTTTATTTTTATTCCCAGCCCTTTAACTAATTTTTTTATTAGGATATTGTGCCCAGGGATAACATCTAAATTATTCCCACCTTTAATTTCCCATTTGCTAATTTCAAGTAATTTTTCCGCTTTTTTAGATCTTAGAGGAATAGCTTCCATCATTTTTTTCAGATTTCTCAATCCATATACCATGACAGAATAGTAAGTTTTAACTCTCTTTTGTCGTGAGTTGGTTGCATGTTTTCTCTTCTCTTTCACAAGCCCTATTATACCAAGAGATAACAACAAAGTAGAAACCTGTTCAGCGAATTTTTTGCTTGCAGTCGAATACTCAAGATAACACTGGTGCTTATTCCCCCTTATTACGGCATTCACATAACCATCACAGTCTATCAATCCTGCAAGAAAATGACTTTTAATACTATCTGATGCTGTGAAAATTTGTCCAGGCACTTCTACAACAGAAGATTTATGACCGCGATTGATACCAAATACTTTTTCTAGGAAAACTTGTAAAGGTTTTGAATATATTATATTATCGTATGCTACAGGTTTATAGCTTTTGATGGAAGAAGCCAACCCAAATTGAGAATTTGCTATGTAGGAAAAATCATTTAGTAAGGCCTTCTCTTGATTAACGAATCTTACCTGACCTGTTGATTCTAAAGAGCTACCGTCTGCGATTGTATAGCCAAGAAACCTTGCCGATTCATCTGTTAACTTCAATGGAGCAGTAAAACTTTTGGAAGCAGTCTTTGATTTTAGCCTATCAAAATGAAATTTTTTGCCAGTTCGTCGTAAAATCTTGCTTAGATAGTACACGTTAATAGATTGCTTGTCTAGAACTGATTTTATTACTGTATGAGGTACATCACATAATTGCGAAAGCTTCTTTATACCACCAAATTCTCTTATAAGAGACCTTATAAAGTTTTCGAGTTTACCAGAGTAAGGTACATACAACTTTTCATCTTTAGAAAAGACGTTGGCAAAATCTATTTTTCCTATCTCGCTATTCACATCAAGTGAGCGCGGTGTAGCTATTTTTAAACCTGCTTTAAGTTCACCAGCCTTTAGGGCAATTAATTTGCCATCTCTAAATGTGAAAACAGGATGGTACTCTGTTGATACGACCTCCTTTCCTGAGCGTGTTTTGATTTTAATCAAATTTTCAGGACATTTTCTTTTTACAAATGCAGACACTTTTTTCGTTTCTATCAAAAGGGTTTCTGGATTTAAACTCAATATTTCTACATTCGATGGGTTGCTTTTAGTAACAAACCCGTCATCTAATTCCTCAATACTATTGGATTTCTCAAATGCTTCATTGACTATATCCTTGATGGCCTTCCTTTGACCATTAGGTAATTGTACTAAAGAATCGCCACGTAGGCATTTTCCACTACCGTTTGGACCAGCCACAACATTAAATCCTGGCAAAAATGGTATAGATATCTTCTTGTTAAAACTCTTGAATCCTTGTAATGTTATTTTGGTTATAGATGTTTTCATTTTATCCTCCTTCGATTATTGTTATTTGTCTGTATGATGCCGTATTCTTTTGCCAACTGCCTTATAGCATCGTAGAAAACGTCAGTCTTATCCCTATACCTGCCTAATGGAATTAGTTTTTCCATAGTTTCTATAATTTGGTCAGTTACCCTAAATGCTACTAAACGCTTTTTCATTTGTATCTACAATGTATGTATATTGTATTTTTAAGTATTTAATAGTTATTTTAATGCTCAATTTAGAAAAGAGTCAAAACTTCATCTTGTTAAAGCTCTACCAACTTCCTCTAATTCAACAGTCCCTTTTGGTAAAAGATAATAGGCATGTCTTGTTGAATAAAAACCCTGTAAATACAATGCATCTCCCACTTCTATGTTTGCTAAAGATTTAGCTAAAGCCGAATTTCCAGCTTTTGCCAAAATGCGTTTACCATGGAATTCACCTACAATAGATGCGCTGTAACCAATAGGTAATGGATCTCCTAGAATCTCTGTTCGGAAAACAGGTACCTGTTCAGTGATAGTCACTTTACGTCCATCTCGTGTAACTTCCCTCTGTCTTTTTCGTGTGAACTTTATTTCATTTAAAGTCACACCGTTTAGGAAAAGATTAGTATGTGTTCTTAATTCATCACCAGTATCAATCGGATGAACTACATCACTAAATCTTCTAAGTAAAATATAAGAATTAGTAGAATATCCATCATTTCTAAAGCGTACACGACCGTCTTCTCTATGTGGAAATTTAGATTCCAATGATGACGTTACAATATCATAAATTTTATAAAGACCATATAACCCTAAGAGTGTGATGGCACTATAGGCTGCTATACGACCTGGATGGGAAAGAGTCCAGTTATGGAAATAAGCACCTAATGCTGTACCTGCAATACCTAAACCACCTACAATTTTACTCTTAATACCACCTCTGATAGGTTGGGGTGGTTGAGTTTCACATAGTCTTCTTAAAGCTTCTGATGACGTTAAATAAGTCATACACAAATAACTACCCTAAAAGGATTTAAACGTGATGTTATATAATATCCAGTATCCTATAAAGAACAACATAAATTAATTTGATTTCTTTACTTCCTATATTCAGTTTAACCTAAAAATCATTACACTTATTTATCCACCGTAAATAATTTCTTCAAACTATCATTTATTTCAAACACCTTCAAATGCAGACCAGCATCTGCATAAGTCCAGCACATCACAGCTGCCTCGAATGCTTGGATATACTGTTTTTTATTGTAGAAGTACTTGGCATCCTCAAAATACGAATTGATTAAATTTAGTATATTCTTGCCTTTTGAATCCACCAATTTCAATTCTTTTAGTATAAGCTCTACTTTGTCTATTTCTTTCTTTGATAAAGTTTCTATGTTCATAAAAATTCAGATACAACTATAATGATATCAACATAAATCTTTATAAGTAAGAAAATTCTTACAATATGTATGCGTAAATTAGAGGATGAAACAAAATTCAAGACCATTAGAGTTTCTCAAAAGGGACAAATAGCAATTCCCTCTGACATTAGAAGAGAAGTCGGTATAAAAAAAGGGGATGAACTATTGCTTGTGAAAAGAGGTAAAAGAATAATGTTGGAAAAACCAGAAGAATTTGCTAAAAAAACTAAACGCGAATTTGATGATTTTGCCGATTTGCTATATTGGAGTGAACAAAGATTGAAAAATCTTTGGCTTAACAAAGAAGACGACATTTGGGATGAGTATCTTAAAAGTGGTAAGAAGTGATTAGTCAAAGAGATATAGCATTGCTATCCTTTCCTTTCAGCGATTTAAAAAGTTCTAAAGTGAGGCCCGTTATAGTCATTTCTAATGATGGATATAATAAAAAGTCTGAAGATATGATTGTCGTGCCAATGACAGCAAACTTGAAAATAAAGGAATATGCATTTTTAGTAACGAATAGCGATTTAGAATCTGGTAAATTAATAAAAGATAGTAAAGTGAAGGTAGATAGAATTTTTAGTGTGAGTCAAAAAATAATTAGAATGAAAATTGGCAAAGTTAAAGAAGAAATAATGAAACAGGTCAAAGAAGAACTTTACAAATTATTTTAGCGCCACTTTACAAAAATTTC
>CAZERL010000048.1:0-7548 GCA_964514495.1 uncultured archaeon | reverse complement strand
CTAGCAATCGTCAAAAAATTATTTCCATTCCCACTTTCCAAGAATTTTATCAGTTGAAAATTGGTTGATTTCAAAAAATTTTCAGCCTCTTTTGCAGCAAACCCCCTTATCTTTAAATTTTCTTCATAAACACTCCTTTTGTCATTCTGGATAAGCTCGTATGCAACTTTCCAGACTGCTATTGCCGGGTTTTTACTTTCCGGTATTAGTGTAGAAGTTTTCTTGATCTTTAAATTCTCATTTTCGACTTTCGTTATTGTGCTGCCATTATTTTCCAAAAGCCTGAGTGAATTTATATTTTCCAATAAAATTATACCCCCGTATTTCAAATTCCTGTAAAAGCTTTCGAACGCAGAATGCACATCCTTATCGTCAGTAAAATACGAGAATGTGTCTCCCAGGCAGATTATTGCATCAAATCTTCCATTGGAATTCAATTTCTTTACATCGCCACCTATGACGTTTGCAAACGGTACGTATTTTCTTATGTAATTTTTCATATCGTCTGATGTTGCGAAGATTGTTACATTAAACCCCTTTCTAATTAGCTCATTGGCTATACCAACGCATCCAACTATTAACAAATTCTTAGCAGATATTTTCTTCAATTCGTTTATTATATTTTCAGCAATTCCCCTATTGTCCAGATGCAAATCATAAAATGCATATTTAGCATGCACCAAATCCAGCTGCTGCAGGAAATTCATATAATTAATTAGCTTATTTATATAATTTGATTAATGGGTTTGTAGTCTAGCGGTTAGGACGGCGCGTTGACGAAGACTTTCAGAATCGCGTAAACCCCAGTTCGAATCTGGGCAGACCCATAATTACAAAGACTCTATATTTTTAATCCAAAATTCCATCAACCTACATAATGGTATAGAAAATAACCTAATGTTCATACTACCGTTTTTCGACTTTCGTTTTGAGTTTTCCTTAATTCTGATATTTGGCCTATTAAAATTTTCGATAGGAATATTAGTAACACTCTGCCAAAATTTGGTTGACTCTTTAATGAATTGAAGTTTTTCATATCCGCTACAGGAAATTTGTATTCTCGCTTTACATTTCCACTTTTCAAATCCGAGTTGCTCAAGAAAATTTAGAAAACAATTGATTAAAACTGGGTCACTATTTATTATTTCTATACCATCTTTGTTAATTACTCCAGACTTACGTCTTTTTGTACCTTCTCCTGCAAATAAGCCCAAACCGAAGAAAAATATTTTATCGTCTACAAAACGTTTAATCTCTAAAGAACTTTTTCTGTTGCTTTTGAAAATAAACTTTATGAGTAATTTATTGCTAAATATTTCTTTATCTAGAATACAACTATCATTATAAGTTTCTATTTTATCTGGTATTATTTTTAGTAGGTCCATATCTAAAACGTTTTAATACAATTAATATTGTATATATACTAAACTACAAGTATTTAAACGTTTCTGTTTTAATTCGAATTATCAAAATTCAAAAATCCTATTCTCCCTCAAGATTACCAAAATATCAGAAAAAACCTTTTCCTTACCTTGATTAGCATTAATCATATGCCAGCCAAACTCCCTCCCAATTTCAATAAACCTCTTCCTCACCTTTTCCATAAGCCTTGCATCTACCTCATGTATATGCCTATCTTCTCTAGCAAATGCAAACCTTTCTCCGTCAAGAAGAATTCCTATATCCTCCTTCATCAATGTCGAATTGATTGCCTTCAACCAATTGTAATCAGCACCCTTAGCCGAGCCCCATGACAACCCAGTTCCGATATAATCTTCGGCAACAACATTTATCTCATGCGCCAATTTCCTTTTTAAAATCGATTGGAACTGCAGTCTATTGACAGTGAACCACATCTGCAACTCCTCTTCGGAGATTTCCTGCTTATCACTTCTAAGAACACTGTCTAAAAAAGGTCCGGATGGCTTGATGTCATAAATAGGATACTTCACATAATCGGCCTTCAACCCTTTGCTTAGAAAATATTGAGCCACGTTCTTGGCTTGCGTTGTTTTCCCGATATTGTTAATCCCATAGATGACAATAAACTTACCCCGCATAGTGAAGATTATTGCATGCCATTTATTTAAATAGCGATAACAAATTTTTAATATGGTTGTGGAATTAACTAGTGCTGCTGTAGAACCTATTGCTAGGTTAGTAGTTGCGGCAATATTGGGGGCAGTAGTTGGATTGGAAAGGCAATTGACACGCAAGCCAGTCGGGTTAAGGACTTATATGCTTGTTTCTTTAGGAGCTGCATTATTTACAGTGATTTCAACATTAGAGTTTCAAGGAGACTCCGCAAGAATCGCCGGTGGAATAGTAACAGGCATAGGTTTCCTAGGCGCAGGCAGTATCATTGCTACAAGAGGGCAAGTTCACGGTGTCACTACCGCAGCAAGCTTATGGGCTGTAGCTGGTATAGGATTGGCTGCAGGCTCTGGAAACCATCTGTTGGCTATAGTGGCGGCTATTTTAGTTTTCCTTATTTTGCGTTTAAAATCAGTAATAAAAAAATTTGAATAATTAATACTCAAAACATCTAAAGCTATAAAAATTTAATTAATGATGGCAAAATTCAAAAAAATAATTTCGGATACCATAAAGTCACTTAGGCGCTCCAATAACGTTTTGTGCGTATGAAGACGCGTTCTGCTTCTAAAATATTTCTCATTATATCATCATCATCATTATGATACTTTCCCAAAATTCTTTTAGCAGTTGTAGGACCAACGCCCCTCCCAGCCATCGCCAATGCAGCCTTTCTTCTATAGACTAAAAATATTTCTGCGCGCTGCTTGACCCTCTCATACTTTGTCATCTCCTCTTGCGTCAATGGCACTTTCCTCAAGGCCTTTTTGATAATCTTAGTCGCTCCAGTCCATTGATGTTTTAACACAGCTAATGTCCTTGCCTCGCACTTCCTGCATTTCAAATCGTCTTTCACATCCTTTACTAAAAAGACTTGATCCCAATCACCGCAGTTAACACACACCAATCTTATCTTGGTATTCAACAGCCTATGTTTGAACAATTCAAAAATCTCAAGCTCAGGCTTTTCAGATCCTATGACTTCTGCATACTTGTGCCTAACCCCAATCTTACCCAAAGGCGATAAGCCAGGTTTGAACACCATCGAAATTTCTTTGTTCTGTATTTTCCTTAAAATGTCAATCGTTTTTTCCACATCAAGCTTTTCAGTCTCCAACTCCTTCAACGTCTCCTTGTGTATAGGTGTTCCAGCAAAATCATCTATAATTCTTTGCATCCTCATCTTTCCAAACTCAGCATCCCTTGATATCGCACCAAACCTTTTTGCCACATGGACGAACTTCCACTGGAATAATTCACTTTTAGTTAGACTCATCTCCAGATAACTCTGCAAATGCTCTGGATTGGTGTTGAAGAGAACTTCTTTGATTAAATTAACATTCTTCTGCTGGAATTGTATCATTATCCTGTAAGGATCAGTCTTCAACCCAACAGAACCAACTCTACTGGTTAGCAATGCAACAATAAACCTGCCCAAAGTTTCATTGACATTCGTCCCACAGCATGTATGGATGACCGCAAGATTCTCGAAATCTTCTATCAGGATTGTTTTGTCATCAGGAACCACCCCAAACTTCATTTGACTTTTTACAACCCTCACCATATCCTTAGCACAATTCTCATCAACAGGATACAATTGCATTATTTCATAAACAGTCTCAATTTCACTTTTCTTTTCCTTCAGCTTGTCTTTAATTATAGCTCTTAATCTACCTACCTCTTGGGCAACATCATACAGAACAGGAATCAATTCACCCTCCCAGCCCGGTATCGCCGCTTCAATATCCTCCACAGGCTCAACCATCACCTTATCACCTTCCACAGTAATTATCCTCCAAGGCTGGCCTTTGACTATGAATGTCGTGTTTGGTTCGCCATGCAATACAATGAATTCTTCATCCAAAACACCGACAAAGGAATTGTCAATCATGTTGAACACCCTGTATTGTTTTAAATTGGGAATCGTAGAAAGATTTTCGAAATAGTAGCTGAATCCCCTTGTCTTCTTCCTTATAGAGCCATCTAGAAAAACCAATCCCAATCTGTCCAACTGTTTGCATACTTCCAAAAACTCTGCGTATGGTAAATCCTTGTAAGGATACGCACGCTTCACTATTTGATAAGCCTTCTCCAACTCAATACTCCCAAAGTCGAACGTCAGTCCTATCAACTGATGAGCCAAAACATCATATGAATTTTTATGGAAAACCAAAGGCTCCAATTCATTGCTCAATGCTTTTCTTGCTATCACAGCCGACTCAAATACATCATCTTCATCGGCAGTAATTATCACACCTTTACTAACTTTGGACAGTTCATGTCCGCTTCTGCCCACTCTCTGGATTAGTTGCGTTACCTGACGTGGGGACATGTATTGCAGAACCAAATCAACAGCACCTATGTCTATTCCCAACTGCAGGCTGCTTGTAGCTATTAGTGATTTTAATGTCTCGTTCTTGAAATCCTTCTCAGCTTTAATCCTAACTTCCTTGCTTAGAGAGCTGTGGTGAATTTCTGTTGGAAACGTTTTATCCAACATTTTTATTCTACTAGCAAGTATCTCGGCAAAATCTCTCGTGTTTGTAAACACCAAAGTAGCTCTAGATTTTTTTATCAGATCCATCATAGTCCTTAGTCTCGCGGCAGTTTCCTTGGACGAGAATATTTTTGTAGCTATTTTGCTGTCTTCTGACTTGGGTTTTGGATTTATCGCTTTTATCTCAACTTTTTTCAATATGTCTGCTTTGACCACATTCACAATCCTTCCGCCAGAAAAGAACGCTCCAACCTCCTCAGGTTGTGCAACGGTTGCTGACAGCATAATCAACTGGAAATCCCCGCACAATTCTCTTATCCTCTCCAGCGCTACAGCAAGCTGGACACCTCGTTTGGAATCAACTGTTTCGTGAATCTCATCTAAAATTACATATTTCACATTTCTCAAAAGTTCCCTGATCCTCTTTCCTGTAAGCATAGGCTGCAACTGTTCCAGCGTAGTTATCATGATGTCAGGAGGGAATTCTATCTGCAATTGCCTTTCATATGGTGATGTGTCGCCATGTCTGACTGAAACTTCCAATTCCAATTCCTTCCCCCACCACAACATCCTGTCCACCATATCTCTGTTGAGTGCACGCATGGGTGTTACATAAAGAGTGCTAACCGGTTTTGGTTTATCGTTTATGATTTTGTCGAAAATTTTTAGCAATGCCGCTTCGGTTTTTCCAGAGCCAGTCGGAGCAATGATTAATGTGTTTAATCCAGATGCCACGGATGGTATTGCCAATTTCTGTGGCAATGTCGGTTCTTTGAATCTTTTTTGCACTATCTTTTGCAGTTGCGGGCTAAGGGTTTCAAATACCATTGATACCAGACCTTTTCAATTTTACTTCAAGTTGTGAGAAATTTTTGAAGAGTATAGTTTTAATTCCAACAGCCCTCGCACCTTTCAAATAGCTTTCTTTGTCGTCAATGAAAATGCACTCATTCGGTTTTAATTTCAATTTCTTCAATGCATACATGAATATCTTTGGAGAAGGTTTCTTCAACCTAATTTCATAAGATAGGAAAACAGGTTTGAATATTTTGTATCTTCCTTTCGTCTTGTTGTATTCTGCCATCTTTCTAGAGACATTAGCCAATACAGGAACTCTGTAGCCAATTTCCTTTAGCCTCTTGACTAAGCTCCTAATTTTCGGATTAAGTTCTAGTCTTAGAGTGCACTCCTTCCAAATTTTGCGATGGTCGGATAGTTTCACGTTCTCTTTTTTTAATTTCTTCTTCAATAATCTCCAATATTCGTAGAAAGTTATACTGTCGTCATCCATCGAATCAAGGAGTTCGTCTGTAATCGGTTCCACACTTTTATACGGGATATCAAATTGTTTTGCAGTTCCCTTTGCAATTAGTGGCGCTATTCTTGGACACATCACACCATAGTAATCAAAAATGATTGCTTTAATCACTAGTCTCACCACTAAGCAGGAGAGGAGTATATACCATTATATGTCCAAGTCGCATAAGTGAAATCATGGATAGAGCGACTCTTAATAAAATACTAAAGCGCCTTAATAAACTTTATAATGTGGAAGTTAGAAGAGAAAAACCATTTGAGGTTTTGATACACGGTTTATTGTCGCATAGGACCAAAGATGAAACAACATTTCCCGCGCAAGAACGATTATTGAAAGCAGCAGATAAGCCAAAGAAAATGCTGAAATTGTCAGCAAAGGAAATACAGAAATTCATATATCCAGTTGGTTTCTATAGGCAAAAATCAAAAAATATTTTAAAAGCATGCAAGATGCTTGTAGAAAAGTATGGTGGAAAAGTTCCAAGAACAAAAGAAGAATTGATGCAATTGCCTGGAGTTGGGGAGAAGACGAGCGACATTATTTTATTATTTGGTTATGGTGAAGACGTTATCCCGGTAGACACACATCTAGAGGTAATTTCTAAAAGATGGCATATTGCTGGTGAAAAGGATAAACCTGAGGATATAAGAGAGAAATTGCACAAGCTCGTCCCGAAGAATAGGGCGATAGTAAATCAATTATTAGTTCAATTTGGGAAATATATATGCAAATCTCCAAAACCTAAATGTTCTATGTGTCCTGTTGAGAAGCTATGTCCATATGAAAACAAAAATCTTTGAAAAGTTTATTGGGTATGCTTTTAAGATACTAAACTAAAAATTATATATGGGGTCTCCCTCATTTTCACTCTTTAATTCTAAATCGCAAATTACTCTCTTGATAGTTTTCGTTTCCATGACATATATCTTACCTCCATCTGTTTTTGCTTTGTCAGACCTCATAATTTCCGATATAACTGTCAACAACTCAAATCCAGTTGCAGGCAATGCAATAAAGGTAACAACGACAATCAAAAACATAGGGGATACTTCTCCAAACACAACTGTTTATCTCGACACATATGCCAAAGACTCTTCAGGAACACAATTATGGTCATCTGGTGGCGCTTCTATAAACAATGCCGTGCTCGGACCAGGACAATCTTATTCCATTCCTCTTAGTATCATTTTTAAACCCAATAAGGCCGATACTTTCACATTGTACGGTGTCGCAGATTCCAATAGTTGGCATGAAGAAAAGGATGAGACTAACAATATTTTGACAAAACAGCTGATTGTTTCGCCAGCCCCCGCATGCTCTTCTGATTCTGAATGCGGAGGGAAATATTTCCCTTCCAGCGGAGCGACATTCTGCGGTTCTGGGTCAGATGTAAAGAAGAGGATGAAGTATCAAGTGGTTGCAGTGTGTGTGTCAGGAAGCTGTAGCGAAAAAACAGAGCCCGGCGTATTGGAAGACTGCGCTGTGTCAGGAAAGATATGCGGCTTCTCTCCGTTGCAAGGAGGGCAATTCCAGTGTGTTGCGGCTACTTCCGTCATTTGCAAAACCGGCGTTGCAATAACTTCTCAATGTATGTGTGGAGAGCTGAGTTATGAAAATTATGGGTATTGTTGCCTAGATT
>CAZERL010000047.1:0-7688 GCA_964514495.1 uncultured archaeon | reverse complement strand
CTTTCGAAATGAGCCTTATGCTGCCTTGCAAATTCTTCTTCCTTATTTTTACCAAGTTAACTTCACCCAAATGATTGACGCAATCCCTGAAAAACCTGTCACTAACAGGGTCTTTCGCCAATTCACAATATTTTTCATACAATTCCCCGGATTTCCATATCTTGCCGTCATTCAAAATCTCCAAGATTATTTTCTCCTCATCTGAAACTTTTTCTTTCAATATTTGTGGTTTGATTTCCTTGACTTCTTTCAAGACATTCTTGATATGCATAACTTTTACTTTGTCCGAATTTTCCTGCTCGGCAATCCTGCCTGCCTTGAACAGGCACTGCAATCCCGCTCTGACATCACCGCCCTTTTGTACGGCATGATTGGCTGCAAGCAATACAACACCGTCTTCTACCGAATAAACTGCGTGCTTGACTCGTTCCTGCAGTATGTCTTTCATTTCTGCCAAACTGTAGGGCTTGAATTCTATATCGTCCATCGCCAGACTGCTCTTTATCCGTGCTTCCACGTTGGCAAACACAAAAGGATCATTGGATATTGCAACTAAACCTATGGGATTTTTCACATCCAACCTCAACAAATCGTATAGCGCTTCTTGATCCAATTGGTCTACTTCATCGAGACAAACTATCAGGCTTTTGCTTGACTTGTTTAAAACTTCTATCAGTTTGCCGAAAATTTCGTCCTTTCCCCATCCTCTCCTCTGCACAGGATAGCCTAAATCGATAGCAATTTTAGATAATACTGCAGTTGCTGTCTTGCAATCCCAACAGTTTATGTAAGTTGTTTTTATTCCAGAATACTCCTCAAACTTGAGGAAGACATGCTTCATCGATGCGGTCTTGCCGATTCCCGGTGAGCCATAAATAAATGTATTTTGCGGTTGCCTGCATTTGCTTGCCGGTAACAAGTTATCAGCTATTTGCTTTATTTGTTGCTCCCTGTGTGGAAGTAACTCTGGTAGGTGGTCATGTGATAGCATTTCTTCATTCTTGAAAATTCTGGATTCGGAATACATCAATTATCTAATTATCTTTAAAGTATAATTGTTTTGCATTACTCTACGACAATTGTAATCCGTTTATTATGTTTACCCTTGTTCTCCCGTTTTACTATCCTTATTGTACCAACTTCTTTGGTGCTCCGGACGTGTGTCCCTCCGTCTAATTGCTTGTCAAAATTTCCTATTGAAACAATCCTTGGCTTATCGTATTTTGAATAAAGTTCGTGCTGTACTCTAAACAAATCCGCATCTTTTTCTGCTTCTTCCCAATCAAGCATTTTAGCAGCTACTGGCATATCTGATTCGATTATTTTGTTAGATCCGGTCTCTACAATTTTTGCTGTTTCTTCATCAAATTTTTCTATGTCAAAATCCATTCTTGCCCTGTCTTCGTATATTTGGCTGCCTGTAAATTTTGCACCGTTGAATTTCTGATAAACAACTCCACTGATTATATGGCATGCTGTATGCAATCTCATTATCCTGTGCCTTCTGCCCCAATTGATAATGCCATGAACACTGCCCCCGACTTTGAATTCAGGCTCTTTCTCCAGAACATGCACGACATTTCCATCAGGGCCTTTGATGGTGTCCGAGACTTTAACACCGCTTATTTCACCTGTATCGCCTGGTTGACCTCCGGCAGCAGCATAGAAATATGTTTGGTCTAGAATCACCTGATTGCCATTTACTGCTGCAACTTTCGCGTCAAACTCTTTTTGGTATGAATCTTCCAAGTAAAGCTTTCGTGTCATAAAGCTTCATTTAATTTTTTGATTATTTCTTCTTTTCCCACTTGGAGGATGTACTGCCCTAGCCTAGGTCCTTTTTCGGAATTCAGAAGTATCATGTAAATAATTTGGAAGAATCTTTTAGGCTTTATTTTGTATTCATCGGTGATGTCAAATATGCGCTTCTGCAAAATTTCTGCATCATCTTCAATCTTAATTATGCCTATGAGTTCTGATATAGCATCCTTTTCCTCTTTGGATAATTCAATTTTTAAAGTTTCTTTCTTTTCAAAATCTCTAACCCAGTTTTTTGCAAAGTCTAACAACTTTTCTACTTCATTTTCTATAGATTTACTTGTTTTTTTGATATACCCGAATTCTTTCAATTTCTCGATTGCAAAATCCAATTGATTTTTTTCAGGCAGTATTTTGGCAATTTCGATCATTACATCATATGGTATAGTAATTTCGAATTTCTTAGGTGGCTTAAGAAAATAGACATATTCAAACAACCTTTTTATATTATTATTCTCCTTCTCATCTTCTACTTTTTCTAATCTAAAGTAAACTTTCGATAATTTTGCTAATTCATCCATATATCTAGGAATGTCTGTTACATCCAATTCCCTTGTACCTTCGAATCTCTTCAACATCAGCAATATGCAGCTTTTAGTACTACTGTAGTAGAACCAAACTTGAGGTGTGAAGACATTTCCATAGGATTTGGATATCTTCTTGCCGCCTTTATCCAGAAACATTTCATACATCACATGCACAGGTGGTTCGAAATTCAAAATCTCCCTGCAGATAGCATCATTGATTGCTACGGAATCTTTGATGTCTTTTCCGTATGGTTCGAAAATTATTTTTAATGCCTTCCACCTTGCTGCAAACTCTGGTTTCCAACTGAGTTTTCCGTTGCCTTTGAAATAAGAAGTTTCGCCTTTGTGGTTGCAACCTTTAACAACGATTTCTTTTCCATTATTAAGATTTTTGCCCGTAAATTCTTGGTCACATGCATATAGAACCCTATGTTCATCTTTAACCAATTCGTAAGCCTTAGTTGTATACAATTTTCCACAATTTTCACAAACAGGAAAATACGGTAATACTTCAGTAAATTTTTCCTGACCTGTTAATTTTTTAACTATTTGTCCAACTTTTTCTGCATTTACTAAAATGGTTTCGATTTCTTTGTCTAAAATTCCTTTTTGATAGTTCTCTGTTGCAGATTGGAGAGTAAATTCTATATCAGCTTTTTCCATAGCTTCAATCATTAAAGATTTCATATGTTCACCATAGCTGCCATGACAGTTGAATGGGTCGGGTATATAAGCAACTGATACTCCTATAAATTTTTCCAAACTATCAGGCAATGTTAAAGGTACTTTCCTGAGCCCGTCAAAATCGTCAGAATAAGCGACATATTCGGTTTTCACCCCAGCATCTTTTAAAGCAAGAGAAATACTATAGCTTCGGACTATATCACCAAAACTACCAATGTGGGG
The DNA here is from genome assembly GCA_964514495.1 of uncultured archaeon. GTDB lineage: Archaea > Aenigmatarchaeota > Aenigmatarchaeia > CG10238-14 > SCSR01 > JACQIA01. Next base: position 4,437 of record CAZERL010000047.1, on the reverse strand, counting down.
GAAGCCACTTGCACCTACACCTGATTCTGTCCTAAAGACCTTAATTCCTCTTTTTAACTTTTTTTCTTTAGCTATGATGCCTTGAGCTAATTTGTCTGTCCAATAAACCCATTCTTTTTTCTTTTGCATAATTTCTATATTAGCTTTTTAATCTTTAAAATAAGATTCGGATTAGGGCATAATTTTATATATATCTCTCTTTCTCTAATGGTGGCGATTCCAGGAAAGTCCCCTTTCTTTCCCATCATGTCGCTAATAATTTGGAAATGAACATGTTCTGGCCAATTGCCATTTACTTTTACCTTTCCAATTTCGCCTATATTTTCTCCTTTCTTGATTATTTGCCCTTTGAATTTACCTGCAAGTGATTCTTCACTTAAATGGCCGTATAAAGTATAGAAAACTACTCCATCAATTTTGTGTTGTAAAATTATAGTTGGGCCGTAATCACCTATACCTTTGTTATTTTGAAAACTGTGCAATTGTGCATCTAGCGGAGCGTATATCTTAGTCCCTACTGGAAGAAATATATCAACACCAATGTGCACTGTTCTTAATTCCCCATCGTTAGTTCCAAAAAGTGGACTATGTCTGTAAATTATCCTATCTTCATTGTATTTTCCAATTCCAATTTTTGAGTTATTTGACCGTAAGGTTTCTTTGATATATCTATAGAAATCTTGAGCAGAGTTCATGTCTATTTTTTCCAAATCCCTGTTAGTTTTTGTGAAATCAAATACGAATAATTTTTCCTTGTTGAAATCAAGGGGAATTATGTTATCAATTTCCTCTTTATTATTTTCTAATATATCTTCCAATAACATCATATTCCTACCTCTGGCAAATGCCATACATTCAAGTCTTCAACATCAGCTTGATAATCTCTTATATCTCTATCTCCCCCTATCAGGCAATGTTGAACAAGTCTACCATCATATTGATAGCCGAGATTGGCAGGAACTTTATTAGCTCCAATATTCAGAGCTCTTGCTTCCGCATAAAGTAAATCAACACCCCTATTGATATAGGGTTCTTTACCCAGTAATTCGAGACAAGCCTGACTTAATCCATGTCTTCTGTATGCCCTTAAAGTTGCCTCATCACTATATTCACATATAACCAGATTTCCACGACTAGTTTTGATCATCGAGGTCTCACCAATGATTGTAGAGACTATTTCTCCTTCATTATTTCTTGCCACAACAACTCTGGAAGTAGGGTTCGTAACCAATTGCCTTACATTGTCTTCATTTATTTCAAAGATATATTTAGCATTGCCATTTTCCGAAAAAGCCTCTAAATAAACTCTAGTAAGTTGTCTTATATCATCAGAAGTAGGAATCGATAAAACGGTAACATTATATTCCAACTCTCTTATTCTTCCAAGCGGACTATCTCTTCTTCTATTTTTAAGAACCCAAGAAACTATCTGATTCTCTTGTTCCAGAACATCTTTGGGAGTTATCCTTTCTAGTAAATTCTCTCCATAATAAACTATTTGATAACCTCCCCAATTGCCACTTAATAAGATTAGCACTTCTGTATTTGGAATTTCCAATCCAGTTGGAGTTATGAACCTTACAGTTATTCTTGATGTGTTGGTGGAATTCCTTAACCTTCTAGCTTCCTTTAAATATTGATTTACATCTTCTATATCTCTAACAATATCAGGATAGATACCTTTTACCCTACGGCTTACAAGATCAACAAAAGGTTCTCCTGCATTACCTATCGATCCAATGTTGCTTTTGACGTTCACCTTGCATATATCATCTTCCTCCTTCTATCTCCAAGAGAAAAAGTCTCTTTCAATAAATCATTTCGCCTCAAAATTGCTAAATGATATCTTAATGTTCTTTCAGGAATTTTTGTTAATTCACGCAATTGTTGTATAGACCTAGGACTAGATAGAAGCACTATTATCCTTCTCTGTAATCTTCTTTTGACGTTCACCCATCTTATTCACGTTAGAAAGTAATTAGGTTCTTCTAATTATTTATAAGTTTGCATAGCGGCAATGTTTAGTATGAAAATAATTAAAGTAAATTCTAAAAATCCAAAAAAGGAAAATGTTGAAACGGCTGCAAATATTTTAGAGTTAGGTGGAGTTTTATGCTATCCAACCGAGACTTTATATGGGTTAGCAGCAAATGTGTTTGATATTAATGCCGTCCAAAGGGTTTTTGAAATTAAAGGGAGGGATTTAAAGAAGCCGTCTTCTATCGCATTTGGAGATTTAAATCAAGCTAAAAAGTTTTTAGAATTCACACCTGCAGCAGAGAAGCTGGCTAAAAAATTCTTACCAGGACCTCTTACAATTATTCTTAATTCTAAAATCGAATTTGATGAATTCTTAGGCGGCAGTAAAGTTAGTGTTAGAATTCCTGATAATCCTGTCGCTCAAGCACTACTTAAAGAAATAAAATTTCCTATAACCGCAACATCAGCGAATTTGTCTGGTGGGAAAAATCCTGTTGAAGCCAAAGACGTTGTGGAGCAGATAGGAGATAAGGTTGATTTGATTCTTGATGCTGGGAAATGCAAATATGGTAAACCGTCTACTGTAGTTGATGCTACAAGTGAAGAAATTATAATTGTGAGAGAAGGGGTTATTAGTAAAAGTGAGTTGGATACTGAACTATTGAAAAGTTTATATGTCCGATATCGGACATAACTATTTAGTCGGTGTAATGGAATTTATCTTAATATACGACATGCCAACTGAATTAGAAAGTGTGCAAAGACAAACGCATAGACTTTTAACTAGAGATGCGAGAATACTTGAAGAAAGATTTGTTTTTTAGTTAGGAATGGATCATGCCGGATTTGAACTATTTTTCTACGACTAATCTATTCTCCTTTATTTTAATTCGAACTAAAGCACCTTTTTTAAATGGAAAATTAGAATCATCCGCTAGACTTGAAGGTATTGTCAGATAGAATGTTTTAGCTTTTGTATGTTTGAATATTCTTGATTTCCCTTCGAGTGCCATATACAGTAATAATGACAGTAAACTATAAATACTCAAGTAATTAAAGTAATTATGACAGTAAGTGATAACATGGTATTTAAAAAGAATGATATTATGAGTAGGAAAATTGCTTATAGAGGTTATGAAAGACAAAAAGAATTACATCCCAATATATATTCTGAAATGGGTAAGAAATCTCGAAAATATGAGAATATTGTCATTAAAAGTATAGCGAAGAATTTTGATCATTTATTTTTGCCAAATGAAGTTTGTGACAGAATAGGAGTAATTGGAAACAAGATTATATTTCTAGAAGTAAAAAGGAATGAACGACACAGTAAGTTGACACATAAACAAAAAATCTTTAAAAATATAATTAAAAAGGTAACAAATCAAGAATATCAGATTATTATTGAATAATTAATGGGCCATGGGAGATTCGAACTCCCGACCTATCGATTTCTACGTGCTTAGCTGACATATAAGTCGATTGCTCTCTCTGGTAAGAGAAAACCAGGCTAAGCTAATGGCCCGATATACCCACATGCACCATTTATATCCTTATTACCTTCCAATTATTTATTATGTTCGGTAAATCTTTTTTGTTGAACAAAGTAGTTAATACTTTAAACCAGAACGAGTTCGAAGTCTTCACCACAAAAGGTTGCTTTGACATAGCTGCAAGAAGGGAGCATTTGTTTCTTATAAAAACTTTGCTGAACGTGGATGGTTTGAATCCAGAACACGCAACAAGCCTGCGCGCCATTTCATACTTCCTATCTGCTTATCCATTTGTAATCTCAACCAGAAACAATCGAGATTTACTAGAAGATGAAACAGTCTACACGAGATTTGACTTGCCTGTGTTAACGCCAAACTCGTTTGAAGAAATGATAACTGAGGATGAGATAACAGTAAGCCACTCTGCAAAAGGGAGACATACCAAGGAAATCAACATATTCGCCCTGAAGGAGAGGAGAAAGGAGCTTGAATACACCCTAGAGCAACTGGCAAATGAAATCGGAATCTCTAAAAAAGCATTATACGAGATAGAAAACAAACGAGTAAACCCAACTGGAGAAACTGTTAAAAAACTTGAATCAATCCTTGCAGTCAAATTAAGCATGCCGTACGAGATGAGGCATGCAGAACCGGCCTATCTGAAACCAAAGGATGAATTTCAAAAAAATGTCAGCAGGGAATTTTCCAGGATAGGTATAGACAATACATCAGTCTATTCTGCTCCATTCGAAATAATAGGGAAAGAGAAGTTCTCACTCATAACCGCACTTTCTGAGGATGCTGAAAACATAAGGAGAGAGTCTACATTGGTGAAGGGTTTGTCCAGAACTTTAAATTCCAAAGCTGTATTCGTAGCTAAGAAAACTAGAGAAAAGAATGTTGAAGGTGTACGCATAGTGCTGGAATCTGAGTTAGTTGAAATAGAATCGCCGAAAGACCTGTC
>CAZERL010000046.1:0-7703 GCA_964514495.1 uncultured archaeon | reverse complement strand
AATATATCAGGTATTCCTAAGCAGTTGAAAAATTTCAGAGACTCTCAAAAAAGATTTTTAGGATTGAACAAAATCTTCAAGGATATCGCAGAAAATCTTGACAAACTAAAATCCATGGAAAGCAAGCTTGTAGAGGACGCTAATAACCCATTAGTAAATCTCGGTATTACAAAAGGTGAAATCAAAGAATACAAATCTCTGGTTGGCTTCATAGGCACAGTAAAATCTCCCATAGAAGCAAAACTGCAATCAATAACTCCAGACTATATGCTTTTGCAAAAGAAGTTGGAGAAACAAATAGCACTCACACTTTTTGTCAAACGCGAATTCGGAGAAAAGGTTAGAGCAATTTTAAGCGCAGCAGGCTTTACTGAACATCATCTGCCAGAATTAAACAAGACTGAAATAGAAGAGCGATTATCGAAAGTTAGAAAAGAGATAGGTGCATTGGAAGGCATGTTGGAAAGTTTCAAGAAAACCAACTCGCAATTTCTTATAGGTTATGAGCATGCTTTAACCCAATTGAACGAGAAGGCAGAGGTGCCATTGAGATTCGCATCAAGCAAAAATACTTTCATAGCCACAGGCTGGATACCAACCTACAAGGCGGAACAGCTAAAACAAAATCTGACTGAAAGCGCTAGGGAAAAAGTTTTTGTAGAGTTGCTGCATGGCGATAATCCACCCACAGTTTTAGAAAACCCTAAGCTGGCAAATCCATTTGAATTTCTTTTGAGTCTCTACTCCCTTCCCAAATACTATGAAATCGATCCCACGATACTGATGTTCATAGCATTCCCATTGTTTTTCGGCTTCATGCTAGGCGATGTCGGATATGGTTTGGTAACTTTGTTAATTTTGCTTTTGCTTGAAAGGAAACTAGCAGCTGGAATCAAGCCTTTGATGCGAATTATAACACTGTCTTCTTTGGCTAGCATAGCTTTCGGATTTGTTTTTGGCGAATTCTTCGGTTACGAATTTATTGAGCATCCTATCTTGAACAGGGTTCACGATATAAACACGATGATGCTGATAGCTGTTACAGTTGGGGTGGTGCATGTGAACCTAGGTTTTGTTTTAGGATTTATCAACGAGTTCAAGCACCATAGCATTGTTGCCGCATTCCTAAGAAAAGGGTCTTGGGTGCTTCTTCAGGTTGCAGTAGCAATCTTTGTATTTGGCTATCTGCAGTCCAAACAATCCTTCCAAATAATCGGCGGTATACTGGCAGTGGCTTCAATACTTATGATAGTCAAGGGGGAAGGCATCTTAAGAATTGTAGAACTTCCTACATTACTTTCCAACATACTTTCATACATCCGTTTGTATGCTATAGGCTTGGCATCGGTATCATTAGCATCTGTGTTCAACAAGATGGCAGCAGGATTCTTCGTGCAAGGTGGTGTATCTGCGCTAATCGGTGTTGTTGTTTTGCTGGCAGGACATTTCATCAACTTATTGCTTGGTTTATTAGGGCCATTCCTGCATTCGCTTAGGTTGCATTATGTTGAGTTTTTCCAAAAATTTTATGAAGGTGGGGGCTACAGATATAGCCCCTTCGGAATAGTTAAAATGTTAGGAGGTAGATAGAAAAATGGCAGTAGATGTAGGAACAGGGTTACTGGGGTTAGGCGCCGGCATCGCTCTAGCAGGTGGAGCAATAGGCGCTGGCATAGCCGAACAGCAGATAGGAGCAGCCGCTGTAGGCGCAATGGCCGAAAAGGAAGAGCTGTTTGGTAAGGGTTTGATTCTTACAGTCATTCCCGAAACGCTGGTAATCTTCGGCATGGTAATAGCGATACTGATAATCGGCATGGCAGGCGCATAGATGGCTTTAGAAAATGTGGTAGATGAGATTATTTCCCAAGCCGAGAAGCAGAGACAAGAAATAATCGATCAAGGCAAACAAGAGGCCAAGAAAATATTAGATGAAGCTATAAGCAAGAGAAAGGAACAAGCCAAGGTCTTTGAGGAAGAAACAAGGAAGATGGTTGATGAAATCAGGAGGATGGAGATTTCCGCCTTGAACATTCGGTTGCACAAGATGTCTCTTGAAGCCAAGAAGGATATACTTGACGAGCTCTACAGCCAAGTGATAGAAAAGATAAGAAAACTAGACTCCAAGCGAAGAATGGAATTGATGCAAAATCTTGTTGAAAAAGCGAAAAAGGAGCTGCCTGATGCAAAATTTGTTTACTCCAACAGCAAGGATGAGGAGTTGGCTTCAAACATGAAGAACCTTAAGTTCGGTGGGGTGGTTGACTGTTTGGGTGGTGTGATAGTGGAGAATGAGGATAAAACGGTCAGGATAAATTACACGTTCGATATATTGTTCCAAAATTTAAAGGAGGCATACTTGAATGAAGTCTCGAAAAGGATTTTCCAAAGCTGACGGCACATCTGGATATGCCTACACCAACACAAGAATTAAGGCAATGAAGGCAAAGCTGCTGAAAAAAGAGGATTACCAGAAATTCCTCAAGATGTCTTTGGCCGAGATTGCGAGGTATTTGCAAGAAACAGAATACAACAAAGAAATAACAGAACTTGCAGTAAGATTCAGTGGAATAAATCTTATAGAATACGCGTCGAATAAAAACTTGGAAAATACATTTGCAAAAATATTGGGATTCGCTTTACTTCAGCCTAAAGAACAAGTTAGGCTTTATCTTCGAAGGTATGATGTTGCTAATATTAAAACTATATTGAGGGGCAAGTTTTCTAAAACATCGAATGAAAAAATAAGTAAAGAAATTATTGCAAGCGGGGAGTTCTCCAGGGCATTTTTGGAGAATGTTATAAAAGAATCTTCCAATGCTGCTGATGCAATAGAGCATTTCAAAGAAACAGAATACTATTCGATTCTGAAAGAATTTTCCAATGATTTGACCAAGTTGGAGGATGAATTGGACAAGTCTTATTATATCACAGTTTTAGGAAATGCTGAAAAGGAACTTAAGGATTATATTCGAATGGAGATTGCAGTTAAAAATGCATTGAACAGATTGAGAGGGAGGAAGGTTAACATAAAAGTCGAGATTATACCAAGGGAGAAGAGGATAAATGTTCCTTACCAAGAAGATTCTGTAGAAGCAAGAATTTTTGTTAAAAAACTTCTGATAGAAAGGGCGATTAGGATGGTTCATGAAGTCAAATTCAACATCAGACCCATTTTAGGCTATTTCATAGCTAAAGAAAATGAGGTTAGCAACATAAGACTTTTGACAAGAGGAAGGCATGCGGGTTTGAGTGAGGAATTGATTCAAAAGCAGTTGGTGATTTGATGGAGATTGCAGTAATTGGAAATGACGATTTTGCAACTGGGTTTGCATTGGCAGGAGTAAGATATTATTTCACATCAGAAACAAATTTGGATGAAAAAGTTGAAGAGGCATTGCAATACCCTGAAGTAGGTGTGTTGGTGATGGAGGAAGAACAATTTAAATCGTTGAACAACAAAACTAGAAAGATGCTAGAAAAATTAGTGAAACCGGTTTTGGTTTTGATTTCAGATAAAGGAAAAGAAACAGATATAAGAGAAATGATTAAACGAAGTTTGGGGGTTGACTTATGGCGATAGGTAAACTATACCGTATATCAGGTCCTGTAGTGGTAGCAGAAGGTTTGCAGGCAAAGATGTATGAGTTGGTTAAAGTTGGAAATGAAAAACTTTTAGGCGAAGTAATCCAGATAACAGGCAACAAAGTTACAATACAAGTTTATGAGGAAACTATTGGATTAAGGCCCGGTGAGCCTGTAGAAGGAACTGGAGCTTCTTTATCTGTAGAATTGGGACCTGGGTTATTATCTCAGATATATGACGGTGTTCAAAGACCTTTGCCGGTTTTAGCAAAAATGTCTGGTGATTTTGTTGATCGTGGTTTAACTGCGTCAGCGTTAGATGAAAATAAAAAGTGGGATTTTGTTGCAAAAATAAAGAAAGGTGATGATGTCGTAGGTGGGGATGTACTTGGAACAGTTCAAGAGACAAAACATTTTGAGAATAAAATTTTAGTTCCTCCGAATGTCAAAGGAAAAATAAAGGAGATTGCTTCTGGGAAATTCACCGTTAGGCAATCAATAGGTGAGTTGGAAGATGGAACCAAATTATACCTTTCCCATAAATGGCCTGTTAGGGTGCCAAGACCAGTTAAAGAAAGGTTAATGCCTACAATTCCGATGATAACAGGGCAGAGGATACTTGATTCTTTATTTCCTATAGCTAAGGGTGGGACTTCTGCACTTCCCGGTCCATTTGGGAGCGGTAAAACAGTTTTGCAGCAAGCCCTTTCTAAATGGAGCGATGCAAAGATTGTAGTCTATGTCGGCTGTGGTGAACGTGGAAATGAGATGACAGAAGTTCTGACCGAATTTCCAAAATTGATTGATCCTTATACTAATGCACCATTGATGGAAAGGACGGTGTTGATTGCAAACACATCTAACATGCCTGTTGCTGCCAGAGAGGCGTCAGTCTATACAGGAATGACAATTGCCGAATACTTCAGGGATCAGGGATGCGATGTTGCATTGATGGCTGATTCAACAAGCAGGTGGGCTGAGGCAATGAGAGAGATATCATCAAGATTGGAAGAAATGCCTGGTGAGGAAGGATATCCTGCATACTTAGCTGCAAGGTTGTCTGAATTTTACGAAAGAGCTGGTAGATGCATTTGTTTAGGTACTAGTAAAAAAGAAGGTTCTATAACAGCAATAGGCGCTGTATCTCCTCCAGGAGGAGATTTCTCTGAACCTGTGACGCAAAACACTTTGAAGATAACAAAAGTTTTCTGGGCACTAGATGCTAGGTTGGCGCAAAGAAGGCATTTCCCTGCAATCAATTGGTTAGACTCTTATTCGCTTTACAAGGATATTTTAGCTCAATGGTACATGGATAAAGTCGCAGGTGACTGGAATGAAATCAGACAAAAAGCTATGGAAATTCTGCAACAAGAAGCGTCATTGCAAGAGATAGTCCAACTTGTTGGAAGTGACGCACTACCAGAAAAAGAAAGATTGACTATTGAAATAGCCAGAATGATTCGTGAAGGCTTTCTGCAGCAATCTGCGTACCATCCGGTTGATTCTTATTGCAGCATGAAGAAACAATATGGAATGTTAAAATCGATATTGAGATTTGGTGAATTGGCACAGCAATCATTAGAAGAGGGTGCTAGTTTGCCCACTATCGTTTCACTTGACATAAAAACAAAGCTTATAAAAGCTGCTTTTATAGACGAGAAGAATTTTGAAAATGAAATCAAAAAATTGAATGAGCAGATGAGTTCGGACTTCAAAGGACTGGTGGGCGGATGAAAGAATACAAGACAATTTCAAGAATCGCAGGGCCATTGGTTTTTGTAGAGAAGATGCATGAGGTTGCTTATGGTGAATTGGTGGAAATAGACTTGCATGGAGAAATAAAGAGCGGGCAAGTGTTAGATACATCAAAAGATATAGTGGTAGTTCAGGTTTTCGAAGGAACATCTGGCATTGACAGAAACTCCACTGTGAAATTTTTGGGCAAGACAATCAAGCTTAATTGCACCAAGGAATTGCTAGGAAGAATTTTGGACGGTTTAGGGAGGCCTATAGACGGCGGACCTGAGGTAATTCCTGATGAGCAGAGGGATGTTAACGGTGCTGCGATAAATCCTTATTCTAGAGATGCGCCTAGGGACTTCATTCAGACAGGTATATCTTCTGTAGATGGGATGAATACTTTGGTTAAAGGTCAGAAGCTTCCGATATTTTCTGGTGCTGGGTTACCGCATAATGACATTGCCTTGCAGATAGCAAGACAGGCTAAAGTTGGTAAGAATTTTGCCGTAGTTTTTGTCGCGATGGGAATTACCAATGAAGAAGCTCAGAGATTCATCAGAGAATTTGAACAAACAGGTGCGTTGGAAAGAGCGGTTGTGTTTTTGAATTTGGCTGATGATCCTGCTATTGAAAGATTGGTAACACCGCGAATAGGATTGACAGCTGCTGAATATCTTGCATTCAACCATGAGATGGACGTACTAGTGATTCTTACAGATATGTCCAGTTATTGCGAAGCACTGCGTGAGATTGGTGCTGCAAGGGAGGAAGTGCCAGGCAGAAGAGGATATCCGGGATACATGTATACAAATCTTGCAACTATTTACGAAAGGGCTGGGTTGATAAAAGGAAAGAAAGGTTCTATCACACAATTCCCAATTCTAACTTTGCCTGGAGATGACATTACACATCCTATACCTGATTTAACTGGCTATATCACAGAGGGGCAGATAGTTCTAGCAAGGGAATTGCATGCAAAAGGCATTTATCCTCCTGTAGATGTATTGCCGTCGTTGAGCAGGCTGATGCAGATTGGTATTGGTGCTGAGAAAACGAGAGATGACCACAGAGCTGTTAGCAATCAATTGTATGCAGCCTATGCTGAAGGAAGATCGTTAAGGGGGTTGGTTGCAATAGTTGGTGAAGAGGCATTGACAGAAAGGGACAGGGCTTATCTGAAGTTTGCCAAGGCATTTGAAGAACAATTCACACGACAAGGCAATAAAGAGGATAGAAGCATACAGGAGACGTTGAATTTAGGTTGGAAATTACTGCAGTTGTTGCCTAGAAGTGAGTTGATAAGGATTGATGATGCTTTGATAGAGAAATATTCTAAGCAATTGAATTTACAGTTTGCTGGATAAGAAAGATAAGTAAAGCATTAAATATTTCGCTGTTACTATCATCTAGATAAAAACTTTATTATGTTAAGTGAATAACAACTAATTAATGATAAACGCTTATATTATTCCAGCAGCCAGAGAGGATGCTGATAGAAAAAATATCATGCTCGAAATAGAAAATCTTCCTAATGGCGTGGCATGGAGAACCTATCGTCAAGGTAGTGGAGAAGTGCAGTCAGGCTTAAGTACATTTGATAAAGATGTATATTTATTTACACTACTTGATGGTTTTAGGATTCTTCTTGACTCACGAGACAGAAGTGTCCTGTATGCCGAAAGCATGGAAGATGTAGGAAGAGCTGTTGTACCTAATCCTCATTATCCTAATCGTTTAGATATTCATCTGGATGAAATAGATAGAGTGTATAAAGTAGCAGATCCTTTATCTCTGGAGGAGGTAGAAGTTCTAAGTATGAACAAAGATCCAATAGACGATGAGTTCGAGAAATGGGTACAGGGAATTACTGCCCCTTCTCCAGAATGGAAAAAATTGCTAGAATATAATATTCCTAAATAAATTCTTAATTAAAGATTTATTATGCCGATAACACCAAACCGCTCAACATTGCTGAGATTGAACAAAACTATCAAGCTAGCAGTAGCTGGGCATTCCCTTTTAAAAAGAAAACGAGATGGATTAGTTCAAGAATTCTTCAAAGTGCTGGCACAAGCAAAGGAATACAAGTCAAAGCTTCAGGAAAACTATCAAAAAGCCAAATCGGCAATAAGCTTGGCCAGGGCTGTTGATGGAAGTGCTGTAGTGAAATCCGCTTCATTTGCACACAAGGAAAAGGCGGAGATAGAATTGGAAACTAGAAATGTGATGGGCGTTGTAGTGCCTAAAATCAGAAGCGGTTATCATGTTGAAGCATTCCATACACGAGGTTATGGTGTAATTGGGACATCTGGCTATATTGATGATGCGGCAGAGACATACGAGCAAGTTTTAAAGGACATAATCTCGGTTGCAGAGATTGA
>CAZERL010000045.1:0-7740 GCA_964514495.1 uncultured archaeon | reverse complement strand
GGAAGAAAAGTGCCAGAAGAAGATCTGATGAAATTGTATGAATCAGAAGGAATCACACCTGAACAATTGAATATCGAAGCGCCGCCTAATTTCTACCAAAAAATTACTGAAAAACACATGGGACATAAATCTGAAGAAATGAAATTCCCCTTTGACTTAAACAATCTACCATCCACCAAAATTCTATACTATGAAAAGCCACCAGTCTTTGAATTCAAAGCCAAAGTTCTGAAAGTTGTGGAAAGTTTTGTGATTCTTGATCAAACTTCATTCTACCCAACCAGCGGGGGCCAGATGCATGACACAGGCTATATCGGCGATGCAAAAGTTGTTGATGTAATAAAAATTGGGAATGTGATAATCCATAAAATTGAGGGAAATGTAAAAGAGGGCAAAACAATTACAGGAAAAGTTGATAAAGTTAGAAGAGGCAAATTAAGAAAGCATCACGATTCAATCCACATCATCAACGGCGTTGTCCATAAGGTAATAGGTCCTTGGTGCCACCAGCATGGAACAGAAAAAGATGTAGACAAAGCAAGAATAGACATAACACATTACGAAGCACTAACCGACGAGCAAATCGATAAAATTGAGAATATGGCGAATGAAATCATTGAGAAAAATTTGCCAATTACAAAAACTCTGATGGACAGAAGCGAGGCTGAGAGGAAATACGGCTTTGAAATCTACACTGGGGGTTATGTCCCTTCCAAACAAATCAGGATTGTAAGCATGGAAAAGTTTGATATAGAGGCATGTGCCGGTACGCACGGCGATAGCACAGGCGACATAGGATGCATATCCATAATAAAGACAAAAAGAATTGCAGATGGTTTGGTTAGAATCGAGATAAAGTCTGGTGATGTGGCATTAGAATACCTAAAGGAGAAAGAGAGAATATTGCAGGATGTTGCTAAAAAACTGGATGTAAAAGAGGAAGATGTGCCCAAGGCTGTTGAAAGACTTTTTGAAACTTGGAAACATAAAAGAAAGCAGTTGAAGAAATAATTACTTCTTTTTCTTCTCCTTCTCCAGCCTCTTAATCTTCACCTCAATTTCCGCCAGCTGCGCCACCAAATCCGCATAAAGTTTTCTCAATTCATCTTCACCCAATTCCTTCTTGTAGTACTGTTCCTTCAAGTATTGCATTATGTCCTTGATTTCCAGCTGTCTTTTTCTAAGATTGCTTATCTCAACCTGTTTCTCTACCATCACCGCAGCAAATCCAACAATTAACGCAATACTGGCGATGACATTAAACGCATACCATAAAACAGGGCGGGGTGTTATGTATAACTGTGTGACAGTACCCACAATTTCTACAAAAATATTTAATGATATGAAAAGCAAGCCCCCAGCTATCATTATCCACGGCAGTGTAAGCTTCTTTTGATAGCTTACTATTTTGCCAATATACACCAAGAAGCTTGTCATTACTATGTAAGAAAAGAAGATGAACAAATCAATGAAAAGAGCGAACTGTTGGGATGGCGGGTCTAAAAGGACCATAAATTTTAATTGGTTTTTAACCTTATCTTTTTATAATTTCTATTGATGGCAAAAGAGGAATTTCTGGTTTTGAAGAATAAGGAGAAACTTCTTAGGAAGGCAGCCGAAGTATTGAGGGTTAATGATGTTGACTTGCCTAGGGTTGTCGACAGGTTTCTAAAAGAAATTGAAGAGATGAACTCCCGTAAATCCGATTAGTTTCTTACCTGCAAAATAGGTGATTATAAATGATTGGTAGTAGAGCAGTTGTTATCGGCGGTAGCATATCAGGCTTACTGGCAACACGTGTACTTACCGATCATTTTGAAAGAGTAACACTTGTTGAACGTGATCATTTTCCCGAAGGTGTAGAGAATCGTAAAGGTGTGCCTCAAGGACATCATCTTCATGCACTACTCACTAAGGGACAAGAACTTGTATCACAATTATTCCCAGATATTATTCCAACACTCACCAAAAGAGGGGCTGTCGTGGTTGACCTTGGCGAACAGCGAGTAGCATTTCTCGGAGAGGTTATCCCTACTCCCTGGCATTTGGAGCTAGATTGTGTCAGTGGATTTGAAGATCTGGCCCGAGAAAAGGAGGGGTATGCTCGTTGGAGTGACCTCAAAGGTTACCCTAGAGGCATCCTCTCTGAGGCCGTTGAAGACAAATGGATTGTTGTCTTGAGCCACACGCCCCGTGTAGCGGCCTGGTATATCGATAAGCGCGACGATTTCTTCGAACTAAGACCGATAGGGATAAATAGGAAAGAATACAACAAGTATGTGGGGATAACTTGCGGTAGAAATAGCGCGGACCTTCCTTATCAGGGAAGTCGCCGCGCATATAACCACGTTGGTGAACTAATAAGAGAAGCCCGGCTAGAGAAGGGTTTAACCCTCAAGGAACTTAAAAATTTGTCTGGGCTAGACTATAGCCACATTGCTCAAGTCGAGACAAATAAATACCGCACTAGCGCATATGTGATTGAAGCACTGGCTGGGCCGTTGGAAATCGACCGCGACGAATTGTATGTAGCTGCGGGTTTGTGGCCACCGTCTGTACCTCGGTCGAGAAAAGCGTTGGAAGAGCTAAAGAAGGGGCTCAGCATACAAGAAAAGCCAAATTCCGGGTGACCAACATGGTGCGTGAATCGGTCCTATTAACCACCGCTGTCCGTTGATCTGGCCGCAGATACACGTTGGCACCATTTTGGCGGTTACAAAATTAGATTTCAAAGCGGTGTTACCGTACCATTTATGAGCAGGCCACTCATTGAGCATGAAATTCGCCAGCGTGTACTTTCTTCGAGTAATGTTGATTACATTGATGGACATGTGCTGAAGGCCTCGTTGCGACTAAAGATAATTCCCGTGTTACAGGTGTAAAAATCCGTTCTGCTACTAGTTATGATGCAGAAACAGTTCTCACAGCTGATCTAATCGTTGACGCAACAGGAAGAGGATCACGATCTCCTAGATGGCTAGAATCATTGGGTTATACAAGGCCAAGACAAGAACGAGTTCAAATTGATCTCTGGTATACCAGTCGCATCTATAGACGACTACCAGAAGATTTGGAGGGAGCTAAAGGAATTTATTTGATGCCTACCCCACCGCTTGGAAAGCGTTTTGGTGCTGTCTTGCCAATTGAAGGAGATCGTTGGATAGTGACATTAGGAGGATGGTTAAATGACCACGCACCGGCCGATGAACAAGGCTTTCTAGAATTCGCTCGAAGTCTTCCAACCCAGGACATTTACGATGTTATAAGAAAAGCCCAACCGTTAACTGATTTTGATGTATACAAGTTCCAATCGAACGTCCGCAACCATTATGAAGAAATGCCACGTTTTCCTGATGGCTATATCGTGGTGGGTGATGCTATATGCATCTTTAATCCAGTCTATGGTCAAGGTATGACGGTAAGTGCAATGGAAGCAGAAGCACTTAATCAGTCTTTGAAGGATCAGCAATCAAAATAAAATATGCACGGCCTTCCACAGCGTTATTTTAGGAGAATAAAAAATATAATTAATGCTCCATGGTTGCTAACCGTTGGAGAAGATTTCCGCTATCCTGAAGTTGTTGGAACAAAACCTCTAGGTATTAGTCTGCTCAACTTGTATGCAGGTAGGGTACACAGGATATCCATGTACGATACAGAGGTCTACAAAACTTTTCTTTATGTCATGAATCTGATGCAACCGCCTAGTGTAATGTTCACCCCAAGAATTATTTCGCGTACTATCTGGTCTTTGGTTAGATAACAAAACTCAACGCCTAGTTGAAACAAGTATAACTTCATGCAAAAATCCTTTAGTCAACCGATATTTTTTTATCTTAATAGTCTTTGCCTTGTACTTCTTCGCCAACTGCCTTAATTCCTCCTCCCTATCCGGCTTATGTATGCTATAGACATTCCTCGCAATATCCAGCGCCTTTATGAAGAATAGTATATCCGTATTGATTGGAGGGAATTGCACTACAGTGTCACATTTCTCGTATAACTTGAAGGCATCTTTTAAACGCCAGTGGCACAAACTGCTTAGTTGAATGCCTGTCATATGCTGAACGTGAAGCGCATTTTCTCTCGCAATATCCAGCATGGTTCTATCTATATCCACGCCATAAACAGCCTTAGCCCCAAGCAAAGCAGAGCCTATAGCAAACCTACCAGTACCGCATCCCAAATTATAGACAACCTTGTTTTTGATGTCTCCCCTGAATTTAAATAGAATTTTCGCAACCATCCCTGGTGATAAAGACAGTTGCAACAGCGTCCTATGACTCTCCTCCAATTTAGAAAGTATTAAACCTAGCTTATTTTTGTTTATTACCATATTTTATTTATATGGTGTTCATATGCAAAATCGTTTACTCGCTTCACAAGAGCAGATGAGAAAAGATGCGTTGGAAGCGGCAAAGCATGAAGTGCAAGGATTTATTTTGCATGACAACAAAAAGTATTTAGAAGGCGCTATTCACTTCTCGTTAGCATACCAAATCATCAACCGCCATAGAATTAATCCTGTGAGCGAGGAAAATGCCCTGTTGGCAGGGGTGCATAAGATGGGGGTCTTGAAGGCATACGACGGAATTGTTGACAACCCCGAAATAAAAACCAATTTCACACATCCAAGCGTTCAAAACCATCCAAATTTCAAGCGAATGCTGTACCACGCATTAGAAGAATGCCGTAAATTTGCCCTGCCTGAAAATTATAGTAAAAGTAAACTAGAGTGGTATATGCAGCATGCCGATTGGGTCAAAGGGTTCACGGGAAAAATACCAGCAGACTTCCCTTTTTTGGACAAACTAAAAGATGGGGAAAAATTATTTGTAACTGCAATAACAGGGGATGCCACACTATTCGAAAGAGCTTGGCCTATATATCTCTCGTGCGTTCTTCTGCACGATATCCCGCGAGTGATGGGTTCCTTTCTGCATGATGAAATGAACATAGCCAGTATGACAGAAGCATATAGCACCTATTTAATTATTTTATTTCAGCAAGGCAAATTATAGATAGATACAATGTTACCGTTTGTAGCCAAGCTATTGATGGGCGGGCAACTCAGTTTTGAAAAGGGCAATCTATCCATTTTCGGCGAAAGGGTCTTGATTGTTCCATTGGAGCTTATACTTATCTTGGTTAGGGAGTCTTTGGAAGATAAAAAACTGGCAAAATATGTATACGAAAGCTGTAAACAATCTGTAATAAGCTTCTGCAATGACATCCAGAAGAAACTGAAAGTAAGCCAGAAAGAAACTCTCGATATCCTGATTAACTTGACAGAAATGAACGGTTACGGCGAGATAACTCCGATAAAAGTTGACTACAAAGAGAAGGTTGCTATCTATCATCTGAAAGGACTCCCTTCAAAAGCATTCTTTGGCAAAATCAAGGTCAAAGAAAACACAACCGTAGATGTCTATTGGTGCGGATTAGTAGCTGGTGGCATGTCCTTTGTTTTCAACGATGACATAGACTGCTTGGAGACTAGGTGTATCATCAGTGGCAAGGATACTTGTGAGGTTATTGCTGCCAAAAAATCCTATCTGAAGAAAAATTACCCCAGCGCCACAAGATATTTCAGCTAATCACTTCTTAATCGCTACCCCTTTGCTGCTTATCTCTATGGGGTATATGTCAGTTCCGTGTGATGTTCTTCTCATTTTCCTTACCAGCAGGCTTCTCGGCGTCCCACCAGCCGCATATTCCAGATAATGTAAAATGATGACACTATCTGCAAGAAACTCCTCAAACCCAAACCTGCTCAAAGACTTTGTTTCAGCTTCAGGTATTTCTGTGATCAACAAAGCCGTAATTCCAGAATTCTTCAATAATTTCATATATGTGAAAATCTCGCTCCTGATCTTCCCAACATCCATGCTGGAAACCTTCCACCCCATGGTTGCTATGGACAGGCTGTCAAGAACAAACCTCTTAGCATTGGTTTTTTTGATGTTCAGTAATGTGGCATCTTGCAGGTCTTTGATACTTGTTGGTTCCTGTGTGATGATTGCAAACTTGCCCTGCTGTATGTATTTCTTGAATTCCACATCCCACCCGAACTTCCCCACGTCCATCATTATGTCGTCAACCGTCTGCTCCAATGAAATATACAACCCATTCTCGCCTTTCCTCAGGCCATGGAGCAGATACTGCATAGCGAATAGAGTCTTCCCAGTTCCAGTCTGTCCGGCAATCAGGTTTATAGAATTTTTGACAAACCCGCCTTCGACTAGTTTATCCAACCCAGGAATACCGCTTTCCAACCGTTCTCCTACCATACTAGAATCTTCGCTTTTCTTATAATTATCTTTTTTATACGTTTCTCAACGCACACTCTACCGGAGGCTGTATCATCAAGCTGCATAAAGAATTTATTATGCCCGATTCGGTCACATTCACGCCCTGCAGATTGTTTTGATCCACGTTTATTTGATTGTCACCAATCGTGAAGCCTATGATGTTAACCTTGGGCAAATCTCCAGAGGTTGATTTTATCTCCTCCAATACTACCTGGTCTTTGAATTGATTTAAATTTACAAGCTGCTCCAATATACTCTGCGTTTCCAAACACTTCTCGCACGCCAAATTGTATTCAAATCTTATGATTGTTTTGCCTTGTCTCAGTATCTCAGTTTCTTGTTCCGGTGTCAACTCGTAATCCACTATATTGGTAGTGGGCAATTGCACGTTGGTTGGTGTAGTGGGTTTGTAGAAAGGAGCTTGAAGAACATAGGGTACTATGGAAAAACCCCCGACCAGCATGAACATGACCAATAAAATCCCCAAAGGTTTAGCCTTCATTTATATCAGTAATAAATCCTTTCACTTATAATTTTATTTTAATGGTATTGGAGAAGCTGGTCTCAGTAAGCGAAGCGCTCAGGCACCCGTGGTGGATGTTCATCGTCGGCGGCGCCATTTCCGTCATTTGCCTGTTCATTTCGTTTTTGATCTTCCCGCAATCCGTAGGCCTGTTTACAACATTCCTCATAACAATTGCGATGACACCATTCATGGTGAAGTTGATAACTTACGAAGAAACCACTACAGAGGAGGAGATTGAGAGAAACATTCACGGAAATTTCTTGGACAAGCACGGCGACATACTTTCCATATACACCTCCTTTTTTGCCGGCGTGATAATATTTTTGTCAATAGTCTTCCTGATGCTGCCTGAAGCGACTGTCCAAAAACTGTTCGAGGACCAGATAAAAGAAATAAACATCATACGAGGCAGTGTGCTCTTCGGGGGCACTTTGGAAAGAATAGTAGTTAATAACATAGGAGTTCTGATCCTGTCAGTGATTCTATCGTTCTTGTTTGGTGCTGGCGCAATCTTCATCTTGTCTTGGAATGCCTCCATATTGGCCACGGCAATTGGTCTGACGGCAAAAAGCATAGGCGGCATCCACAGCCTGCCTTTAGCGGTTTTGGTCTATTTCCCGCACGGCAGTCTGGAGATTCTAGCTTACTTCATAGGCGCGATAGCTGGAGGGATGATTTCTGTATCATTTACCAAACGGGAATCAAAACTTTTCTGGCCAGTAACAAAAGACAGCCTGCTGCTTGTTGGTATAGCAATAGTCATTTTACTTGCAGCCGGTCTCATAGAGACAGCTTCTATTGCCATATCGAAATAGCTATTCCAAGAAAATAGCCGGTTTGCCGTATTTGGCTCTAGCTGCTTTCTGCTGAGGGTCATACTTCTTCTTGTCAGAAACTTTGTAC
>CAZERL010000044.1:0-7777 GCA_964514495.1 uncultured archaeon | reverse complement strand
CGTTATATGATAAAACAAATGTATGTTCAATCCCTGCCTTTTCAAGCCTTTCATGGAATTTTTTGGCTTGTTTGTCTGACCCAATAATGTCATGATGCGATGCTTCGAAGTATAGTGTCATATGACTTATCTTCTCCTTTGCCGGTATCTCAACTTTGTTAAAGATCTTAACTGGTATCTTAGTAATTAAATTTATAAAATACACAGTTTCATAATAGCCGCTGTATCCAGCAACAAAACTAAATAGCTCGGGATTTCTAAAAGCTATCCAATAAGCACCGTGACCACCACTAGAAAAGCCCATGATACCTCTGGCAGATTTGTCGTTTATCGTCTGATATTTGGAGTCTATGAGTGGTATAAGATCCTTCACTATATAGTCTTCATAATTTCCGCATACTTGCTTCCCTATCTCGGCCGGGCCACTGCATCCATTTTCCAATCCGCTACGGCCATGAGTGGGCATTACAAGAATCATTTCTTCAATTCCATATTCTGCTATAAGATTTTCTAGAATTTCATCTATATGACCCTGATTTATCCATGGCATGAATTTGCCCTCTATACCTGCTCCGTGGAGGAGATATAAAACTGGATATCTTCTTGAGCTGGTAGAATAGCTTGGTGGTAAATAAATGAAGTATTTTTTCTCCTCTTCCAAGGCATTGCTTTTGAAGCTCAACTCCTTAATTTCCCCTTTATCCGAGGGCGCTTGCTTGTCAGAAAAGTCGAGTTCGCAACTGGATTTTGTAAATACCCAATATGCTTTGCCTGGCTCTAATGTGCTTTTTTGTATCTGGTTTTTAGTCTCATCGTCAAAACCGATCACATTTTGTTCGTCGTCCAGCTTTCCTTTGCATGTGCCCAAAACATTATTGAATGCAGAAGCTTTTGGAGGTGTTATTAAATTCCATCCTTTGCTAAGAGATAATTTTTTGAAATCCGCATACTCGCCCGGCAACTGAACAGAACAATCTTCTTTGGAATTCACCTTGTAGGCCTTTCCTGATTCAAGTTTTTCTGCTGGAACCCATGAAGCTTCGTCACCTTGATATGTCCAAAAATAGTATCCGTCTGAAATTTCTAGTGGACAGCGATTCGCTATTTCTTCTACAGGGATTTCTGCATTTAGAGCGAATCCTATAAAGTTTTGCCCCAGATGTAAATCTAGCGAAGGGTAAAGACCAAGAGATGAAAACTTATCAGTCATGGCAGCAGGGGCAATTGATCCACCTATTTTACCGGAAGTTCCCTTGCAAAAACTTTGGTAGTCAGGATAGCAATCACCAAACTTTGAGCATTGGTCATCACATTGGCAAGGTTCATCTGGATCGTATGGGTCTTTACATTTTCCTACACAACTGCCTTGTTGATTCGGACACTTTGCGCTTATTGACGATGTAGTAGAGGTTGGTTGCATTGTGGCTTTTGAACAATCAAATCCCCCAGTTTGGCATTCGTTGCACCCTGGGACACTTGGATAAGGATCTGATATTAGGAAAGTGCCTTCAGGGCATTCTGACTTTGGAGCGTCACACACAGGATCATTATAATAACCTGCGCATACGGAAGGTGCGGTGGATGGTATATCAGAAACAGCCCTGCCTGTTATTCTTTTTGCAGGAAGTCTTGGGTCTTCTGGTGATTGGTTGTATGTATAAACCATTGCAGAAATGATGAGAATTGTGACAATGACAAGAATGATAGAAGAAATAGCTCCTTTCATAATTTAATATTTAGCATTTAATCTAATTATGTTTTATCATGTGAACTACTTTGCCTTTTTGAGTCTCTTATGAAATTTATCCGAACAACTTTTTACAGGTTTCTAATACTATCTGGTGTAAATAAAACTAGGGAATTTTTGTCCTACGTAGGGCATAAATACTTCTCTATTCTATAAAATATAGTTTAATCAATCAACTTCTTAGACTAATAAGGCTCGTCTATTTCAATTTCCTTTATCTTCTCAAAATCTCTTTTGTTTTTAGTCCATAGCTTACATTTTTGGTGAAAAGCTGTAGATGCTATTATACAATCTAATAGTGAAACATTATAATCTCGACGGAATTCTCCTGCGGTCTGAGCTATCTTATTCTCTACATTAATTTTCTTAAAAAGTGTGATTAGCTTTAAGATAGCATTTCTCTTCTCCTCATCTTTAGATTCTTTTCCTGCGTATAATTCAGCTTCTGTTACTGAAGAAATAAAACCCGTGAGTTCTCCCAACTCTACTTTTGATAAAATATCTTTCGCCTTTTCTTTCTGTCTTAAGAAATCTATCAAGATGGAAGTATCGAACAATACAGAAGTCATAAACCGAGCCTTTTAAGTCTTTTTTCAGACTCTCTTCTTAATTTTCTCACATACTCGGCTCCAGAATGTCCATGTCCCCATGCTCCAAAAGTTCTTTCCACAATATCCCCTCTTCTTTTAATTTTCTCAGGAGTAAAATGTTTGGCCGCTTTAGACCTAGTTTCCTTCAGATGTTCTTCAATAACTTCATTTGCCATTTTTGAAATATTTTTTGTATTTCCATACTTTTTCAAGGCTTCTTCGACGAGTTTTCTGTAGACTTCGTCTCTAAGTTCCAATGTAGTTTTCACCATAAAAACCATTTAGCTGGCTAAATATTTAAATGCTTTCTTTACTTTAAAGTTTTCTTCCAAGCATGCCTCAAAGAATCCGTATCTGTGGAAATTATTTTATTGCATCTTAAACCGTCCACTTCACACTTGCTATCTTCAGTTACCTTACCTATTTGTGCACTTGCTATTCCTTTGAACAATCCTTCAAATTTCTCCTTATCAATTTTACTAACTTCAACCAAGAATCTGCTGTTTGATTCAGAAAACAAAATAAAATCGTCTCTATCAACATTTTCCACAGGAACTTTACTCAAATCTATTTCCACACCATACTTGCTACTAAAAGCCATTTCAGCTACAGCTACTGCAATTCCACCTTCGGATACATCATGACATGTTTTAACATAACCATCATATATTGCAGCAGTGATGACATCGAAAATTTTCTTCGCTTCTTCTGCGTTAACTTTAGGCACAGAATTTCCAATATATCCATTCAGTTTATAGTATTCACTTCCGCCCAATTCAGCATAAGTCTTACCTATAACATATATGAGATTTCCCGGTTTTTTCAAATCAACAGACACAGCCTTCTTAACATCCGGAATTATACCCAACGCTGTAACCAATAAGGAAGGTGTGACAGCTCCCAAAGGCGATTCATTATACAGGCTATCCTTGCCAGAGATGAATGGTGTTTGGAAAACTTTCGCTACATCATAACAAGCTTTTGCAGCTCTGACTAATCCCCCCAATCTATCAGGCTTATCCGGATTGCCCCAGCAGAAATTATCCAACAATGCTATCCTTCTTCCTCCTGCAGCAATGTTATTTCTTATTGCCTCGTCAATAGCAGATGCAGCCATCCAATAAGGGTCTATCTTTCCGTAGTTAGGATTCATTCCTGATGAGACAACAATTCCTTGCCACGATTGAGGTAAAGGTTTTAATACTGCTGCATCATTAGGACCTGAGAATTCTCCGTGCAATGGCTTTAACACCGTACTGCCCTTAACCTCATGATCGTAGGTTCTGACAACTGATTCTTTGCTGGCAATGTTGGGTTGCGATAATAATTTCAATAGTACTTGTGCCAAATCTTTTGGTTCATCGAATGTTGGTTCTGGATATACAGGTTGTTGCCATGTGGCTTTTTTTGTTGCAGTAATGGGGTTGAACAAAAATTCCAAATCCAACTCCCCAACTACAGTCCCTTTGTAGGATATCTTTGCCGTTTTTTCCTGGATGAATTTTCCAATTGGTGTTGCATCAACATCCTCATCTGAAAAAATTTGCAGAACTTCTGATAAATTATCATCCGGAACAACTAATAACATTCTTTCCTGAGATTCAGAAACAAAAATTTCCCATGGTGCTAATTTTTCCCTTAATAGAACAGAATCCAGAAATACACTAACACCTATACCGGCTGAGTGAGCCAACTCACAAGAACCACATGATATACCACCACCACCTACGTCAGTTATTGCGGATGCCAACTTCCTGTCGCGAATTTCCAATATTGCTCTTTTCAATTTTTCCTGCTGTATGGCGTCTGGAATTTGGACTGCTGATCTCGAAACATCTGATTTTCCAACCAATTCAACCGAAGCGAAAGTAACACCATGGATGCCATCTCTGCCAGTTTTATTCCCAGCAATTATCAGATTGTCTCCAACCTTAACGTTTTTTATGAATTTGTCTTTAGGCAATAACCCGATACAACCGCAATACACCAAAGGATTGCCGACATAACCTTCATCAAAATAGATAGCACCATTAACTGTTGGTATTCCCATGTTGTTTCCATAAGAACCCACACCTCGAGTAACACCATTATAAATAAATTTAGGATGCTTCATGTCTGCTGGCAGTTTTTTGTAATCGTAATCCAATGGTCCGAAGCACAAGACATCTGTGTTAGCAATAGGCTCAGCCCAGACACCCAAGACATCCCTTATAACCCCGCCAACACCAGTAGCAGCTCCGCCGAATGGTTCTATCGCTGATGGATGGTTGTGTGTTTCCACCTTGATTGCAATCGCATACCCATCGGTAAAATCAACTATGCCCGCATTGTCTTTGAATACAAGAAACAACCATGGGAACTTCAATTCTTCTGCAACCTTGGCTATGTAAGTCTTGAACAGATTCTTGATTGTCCCATTTTCTGTTAAAATTTCCCCTTTGAAGGTTTTATGGTAGCAATGTTCGCTCCATGTTTGGGCTATGGCTTCTATTTCAACATCAGTAGGATTTCTACTAAGTTTTCTGTAATGCTGCTGGATGCGTCTCATTTCTCCTATGTTGAATGCCAACTGATTTTCTTGACTCAATCTCACCAATGTTTTGTCGTCGGCATTTAGAATATTTATTTCAGACAAAAGAAACATAAATGGCTTTCTAATAAACAAGCGATTCATATCCAAAGAATGCTTTTGGAAACTTATATTTTATTATATTATACATTAAATCGGAATGTATTCCGAAAAATCGAAACGTTTAAAAGCACAGCTTTGTATATTTAGTCTTATGTTGGAAGGAATTCTCGACTCCAGAGCTAAAATGAAGATAATGAAACTTTTATCTAGATTTCCAAAGAGGCAGTTCCAAGCTATCGAGGTCGCGGGTTTGGCAAAACTTTCTGTTTCTCGGACTAGTGAATGCCTGAAGGAATTTGTAGATAAAGAAATATTGAAATCAAGAAAAATAGGCAAGGGTTATCTTTTCGAACTGGATACATCAAGCTATCTGACAAAGATAATCTTGGAAGTGTTCAATAAAGAGAGAAATATTGTAAAGCTAATAACTAATGAATTTGTATCGCAAATTAAAAGATATAATGTGAAGAGCGTCGTCCTATTTGGTTCAGCCTCAAGAGAGCTAACGGTAGGTAGTGACATAGACATCCTTGTAGTTTCTGACAAATTGTTGCACAGAGATGCTGTTTCTAGAATTACATCCGACTTGACCGTGAAATATGGGTTTCCTGTTTCATGTCTGGTAATGACTACCAGCGAGTTGAAGAAAAAGGCAAAGATAAGGGAGGATTTCGTCATTAACTTAATAGCTAGTGGCAAACTGTTATATGGAAAGGACTTGGAGGAACTTACATATGGTAAGAGAAGTTAAAAAAGAGGATGCACAAAAATTTCTGGAAAAGGCAGAAAGCTTTTATAGCGCAGCCTTAGATGAGCATAAAAAATGCAGGTATGATGTGGCTGTTTTTAACGCCAGCCAAGCAATAATTCTTGGCAATGATGCATTATGTATAGCCTTCCTAGGTAAAAGACCAAGCAAGAATCATAGAGAGGCTGTAAATCTGCATGTAGAAGCCTCTGCTGGGAAAGAAAATAAACGAGAAATTGTGAATGACGCCCTAGAAAAAAGGAGTGAATTTGGATATACAGAAAGGAAATCTAGCGAAAAGGAAGCAAATATAATTTTGGTTAAGGCTAGAAGATTTATAGACTGGGTTAAGGAAAGAACAAGTTAGAATAAATTATAATGAAATTGATTTCAGATAGTTGGAAAGGAACTTGCCTTTTATCAAATAACGAATTCATATCCTACAATACTTTTCAAAATTTAAATAAGTTTACAACTCGCTCAATGAAAATATGACACTCTATTTTTCTTGAATTTCATAGCTTTAGTAACAAGATAACCGAAGACGAATCCGCCGATATGCGCCCAAAAGGCAATGCCACTGCCCATACCACCAACTAAACTTGTAACACCAAAAATCAACTGCATCAAAAACCATCCTCCTATGACAACAAAAGCAGGCATTTGTGTTAACGCATATCCAAATCTAACATAAACACCTCCACGTGGGAATAAAGCTAAATACGAACCAAGTATTCCTGAGATAGCGCCAGATGCACCGATGGCTGGTATGTTGGAACCTAGATTGGTGATTAAATGAGTAAACGTAGCAGCTATTCCAGATAGCAAATATAATATAACAAATTTAACTTTACCATATTTTTCCTCTATGTTATCTCCAAAAATCCAGAGATACCACATGTTACCGAATATATGATCAAAACCGCCATGCAAAAACATCGAACTAAAAACAGCTAGCAAAGAAATTTGAGCTGGTATAAAACCATATCTACTGATTACATTTTCAAAATCTGTCAGGCTCCAGACAAATATTGCAACGTTGATTATTATAAGTGAAATTGTAAAAATCGGGAATGTATGAGATTTGGTTGCATCGCCTATTGGGAAGAAAAATCCTTTGCTCATTTCATTTCCTCTATGGTAATCTTATAATCATCTTTGTTTGGATTAGATAATAGTTTTTTACACATTTCCTCTACCAATGAATAAGCATTCTCCTTAGAACTTGCATCCAAAACTATATTGAATACTTTACTTACTTTTGCATCATTAACAGGAAATCTCAATCCCTGAAGTGATTTTTTCGTTGTCTCGCCTTCTGGGTCAAATAAGCCTTCTTTAAACTTGACTTCTACTTTGGCCGAATATTTCATAATCAGAACTATTGTCTAGCTAAGAATAAAAATACGTGTATATAGTCAATTTTATATTAGTTAAAATTAAATTTTAATTGAGATGGATGTATAGAACAACACTTATTAGTTCCATATTCTTTATAAGTTTTTTACTATTATCAACTACAGTTTATGCACTTTCAAAAGGAACAATTTTTGTTACAAGCACACAATACGATCCCAATTTTGGTGGGATATCGGGTGCTGACAGCAAGTGTATGGGAAGTGCACAGGGAGCTAGTCTAGGCGGGAGTTGGGTGGCGCTGATTAGCGATAACACAACAAATGCCAAGGATAGAATTCCGGATGCTATTTATCGTAGAATAGACAGTCAAATAATTGCAAACAGCAAGGACGATTTGTTTGATGGAACTATAAGTTCAGAAATATCTTCTGACGAACGTGGTAACTATGTTCCCAGAATACGTTCTGTATTGACAGGAACAAAAGCAGATGGCACTGCACAAGCAAACAACTGCAATAATTGGAATTATAAGGCAGTAGTAGCTGGTCCTAGTCAGCCATATTGGGAGAGTTGGGGGTATGTTAATTCACAGGATTGGTCTGGTGATGGATGGTGGATTGCTGCAGGTGATAAAGCTATGTGTACTTCTGGAAGTATTTATTGTGTTCTTCTTGAATCAATACAAGATAAAACATGTCCTA
>CAZERL010000043.1:0-7992 GCA_964514495.1 uncultured archaeon | reverse complement strand
GTTTGAAGGAGAGTAATAGAATTTGTATCTTCGCAATTTCGGAGATATTAAAAACCTTAAGTGCCTCTTGATTGTCGGAATTGAGCAGTTGAAAAAAGCCGCAATTTCTCTAATTGGCGTATTGCTGTAATAGAGTTCCTGAAGTTTATCCGAATCTACTTGTTTTCTTGGAAATCTTCCGGGATTATTCTGCCTCCTATCCCTGCACCTAGTTCCATTGTACCATACCATTTTTAAGAAATTTAGATTTTTTCCCTGTTGGAATGGAAAAAATTTTAAAGCCAATAGTTATGTAATTTCAAAAGTAAATAATATGTTTTTATGCTAAAATTGTAAAGGTGAAGTTAATGTTGTCCGAAGAAAGGCGAAGGATTTCAGAAGCAATAAGGCAACATATGTTAAATTCTCCATCACATAAAATATACAGAAGAAAGATGGATTTAATTAACGAAATAAAGAGGTGCTATGGAAATGATTGTATAGATGAAACTACCAAAAAATACCATAAACAAAATATTGTAATATTTCAACATGAAGGCACTGAGGTTATTTTATAAAGAAAGATGGAGATCTCAGCAAATTCCATATAAATCGAATTGCAAAAGGTGTTTTCATAACTGATGATATCAATGACAAGGAGATTCTGAAAATTTTACATAATAAGGGAACAAAGCGAATAAAAAGATTTTACATTGATGTCAGGAAAATTGTTGGTTAAGTGAAATAATTATGCAACAAAGCATTCTCATTTTATACACTAGTTAATCCTCATTTTATAGTAGTAAACTATTTAAATAGGGTATGAAACACATTTTTTAAATTGACACAAAAATGCACTTTAATGGGAATTGAACAACTTAACGGCATTAGAATATTATACAATGATGATTATCTTGTTGTGGCAAATAAACCAGCAGGAATTCCAACAACACCTGATAGAAATTATGCTACATCGTTACAATCAGTACTTGCTCAACATTTCCATAGTCTTGGTGAATATTCTCCAGCACATCGCTTAGATAAAGATACATCTGGCATTATTGTGGGCGGATTAAGAGATAAAATAAGGGGGGAACTTGGAAAACAATTTCAAAATGGCTCTGTTGATAAGCTTTATTTAGCTATTGTAGAAGGATGTTTGGAAGTAGGATCTTCTAATCTAGTTAATCACCCATTGTTGTATAGGAGAAGAAGAAATATTACAGTAGTTGATTACAAAAAAGGGAAGAAATCATTAACTGAATATGTGGTATTAGACAACCTTAATGTTTCCGATTCTGAAACTGAATTATCCTTATTGCTTGTTAAACTGAATACAGGAAGAACTCACCAAATTAGAGCGCATTTGGCACATATAGGGTATCCTTTGCTTGGTGATCCAAAATATAATTCGGGCAAGTCCGGCAATGGCCTGCATCTTCATGCAGCTAGCTTAAGTTTTGTGCATCCTGTAACAGAGGAACAAATGAAATTTGTATCATTTCCCGAGTGGATATCAGAGGATAAAATACCAAAAGTGCAAGCTGTTATATTGGCTTATTTAGAAAACGGTCTCCAAATATCAAAATCTTAATTATTAAAGTTGAGTTAAACCAATTTGGGAATATAAACCTGCAACTAAATCAGCACCAAAATCAATAACTTCTTGATGGCCAGTAGATAAATCATCAAGCGTAACGACCCTTTTACCATTCTCTAAAAGTCTTTTCACAACATGGATGCCAATGTAACCAGCTCCACCAGTAACCAATACATTCTTATCCATTTTATACTTCTTTATGATACCGATACTTCTACTTTTTTAAGGGATGAATGCAGTCCAGCATATGTACATGTAAAGGATAGGTTTAAACCAGAAGTGAAATAGTTGAACCAGGATAAAGCTTCTCTAACAATAGATTTTTCCAATGCTCGCTGCTCTTGTATTTTTAATCTACTAAGATGCTTTTCGTATATTTTGTATAATCCCAGCTCTTTTTGCCAGTACCCTATTTGATGAGTTCTATGAGCTTCAATTAGGTCAGCAAAACCAGGGAGGTGATGCAGTCTTGCTTTATACCGTGATCTAATCACCCATTGAAAATATTGATTCAAAAGACGACATTGCTCTTCCCTATTCGCTGTTCTTGGAATAAACTTCCTGGAGATATCTAAAATATCTGCATATGATAAATCATAAAGTTCCCTATTATTGTGGAAATTTACATACGAAGTCAATGCATCTTCTTGCCTTCCTGCTAAAATGTCTCTTACAATCATAACTTCTCTTCTTGGATTTGTAGTCAATTCAATCGGGGAAAAAGATTTTACATGTTCTCCAATATTTACATGCATATCTGTCCCAAAATTCATATCATCATCAGTGTCAGCTCTTCTTATAGGATCTATGCCTCCTGCTTTAACATATATACTTGGACTAACTCCAAAATTTCTACCTACCGGCAAGATTCCATCAAAGAATGGAAATTCTTCACTTAACATTCCTTGGCCAAGGTGCACGGCTTCTCTGCAGTTAGCAAATAATCTAACTGGTTCATAGGTTTCTGTAAGTTCTCTTGGATAACCGATTTTTCCTTGGACAAATCTTGGTTCCCTAGAAAAAAGATTTAGATAAGATGCAACATAAGTTTGAGGAATCTCGAGTGTATCCCCTTCATTGCTGATAATTATGGTGGGGTCAATCTTTCCTGCAGTATGTTTCGAAATTCTGAAAAGACAATAATCCATGCCATATTTTCTAGCTCTACCTAAAGAGCCAAGATGAGACTCGAAAGCCTTTGAGACTATGTGGATGTTCGGATGTCTTTCTTTTTCTTTAAGCAAAATATCTATACTTTCCACAAACCTCCTTTTGTAAGAGCTTTGCACATCTTCATTTTCATCCTCTGGAAAGTTAACAACAAAACAAACTTCAAATAATTCTTTATCTAACGGTTTTCCATCTAAATCTCTTTGGTCCATATATTGTGCAACTAAAGATTCTAGGTTCTTTTCTTCGTTAAAGCAGGGGACAAAGACGAAAGCTCTTCTCCCTTCAGGAAGTGAATCATCATTCAGCTCTTCAAACTCATTCATTTCTCTTAAATATTCATCTGGATGTGCTTGAAAATAAGCATTTATTAGCGCTTGAGTTTCACCTTGTTCTTCACTCAGTCTTTTTACAAGTTGAGGAGAATATCTAATAGGTGGTGATATTTTGGATAATTTCAACAATTCTTTTTTTGTTTCTGTAGCATTCATTTTAGGACTCAGCGTTCATATTCTGCAAGTTCACATAATCTTTTATAGACATCTGTGCATTGTTCTGGAGCAGTCTGCATCGAGGCTGATCTGCTTAACATAGCGTCAGGAAAAGATTCATCTACATCTGCACCAGTTATCTTTCTCAATCTCTCAATTCCATTTTCCGCAATTACTTGGTTAAAATGCAAGAACATCCATTCTTCATTATTTGCATGAGATTCAAAGATGTGAGTGTACATTTGAATCCACACATTTGTAGCCCTTTCTTCAGAAAACTCTGCACCATGGTAATATTTAGCTGCCTTAACTAAACTATCTATTGTTTTATCAGGTTCTCGAAACACGCAAATATAAACAGCATCTTTTACATAAGGCTGCCAAGCAGGCAGTGTATAACTAAACCTGGGATCCTTAAAACAAAATGGTTCTTGTTTAGTTAAATTTGCAATTTGGTCATCAAAAGGAGTTGGAGGAGTTATGCGCAGTTCCAGAGGTATCTCATACAACCAGGTTGCATATCTTGGTAAATCTCCCGGTATTCTACTTTCAGTAAGTTTAGCATGAATTATCCTGTTATTTAGTTCATTAATATCTATTGATTCCAAATTGCCTTTTGGGTTGGATCTATTGGGACCTATTAGGTTTTCTCCCATAAAATAATTTGATTTAGACAATACTCCAGCAACCATGCTTGTTCCACTACGCGCTGAGCCCAGAATTATGCAGTTTTTCATTCTTGTTAATCACTTGTGAATCTTAATGATTTTAAGAATTTCGTCAATTATCACCTCTTCAGTCTTATTATTAGTATCAATTATACTATCTTTGTTAGTAACAGTTGAATTTGCTAATTCTGTCCATTCTTGAATTTCGTCAGGAGAATTTTGAGCGTTCTTCTTTCTTAATCTAGATTCTTGGATTTCTCTACTTCCCTGCAAAAATATCCTAGATACTTTGACTCCTGCTTCAGAAAACTTTTCAAATTCCTCAATCCTTAAATTCCCGTTTTTATCTTTGCTGGCTAATATACCCTCAATAATTATGCTTAATCCTTCATTAAGCGTATTTTTACAAATATCTTTAAGGTTGATGTAGACAAGATTATGGTCATTAAAATTCTCGCTTCTATTTGGTATAAACTCCCACCTTAAAATGTCTATACCAACAACAGATACATTTCCGGAAATATGGTTTGCTAATTGTTTAGCTATAGTTGACTTTCCAATTCCGGGGGGTCCCCTTAATATAATCAAGTGTTGAACCATCTTCTACCAAAATATGTTAACTAATAAATAGTAAAAAACAAAAGAGTTTAAAAACTTTGCTTAATTTCTAAAGCAGTATGGGCTCAAATGTTTACTTAGGGGTATCAGGAGTAAGCTCTCATGACTCTGCAGCAGCATTGGTTATTGATAGCAAGGTCATAGCAGCAGTTGAAGAAGAGCGATTTGTTAGAGAAAAGCATACTGGAAAATTCCCATTTAATTCTATAGAGTTCTGTTTGAAATATGCAGGAATAAGCCCTCGTCAAGTTGATTGTGTGACATATTGCTTCAATCCAACAGAAAGATTTCTGCCAGCTTTCAGATTTAATTTATCTACAGATAGAGTACGTTACATTTTAGAGCGTGGGGGGAGTTATAATGATTTACAAAAAGCCTTTGCCTCTGCATATAGAGTAGAAGAACTATTCATGGTGGGATTATTAAAAACTCAGGATTATACCGAGAAAAATTTTAAAAATGCACGATTTGTTCCAGTTAATCACCACAATACACATGCAGCAAGCGCATTTTATCTGTCTCCTTTTGAAGATGCATCTGTTCTTATAGCTGATTTGATGGGGGAATGGGATACAACTTCTTGGCATGAAGGTTTAGGTAATAAATTAACAAAATTGAAATCGCAACAATATCCAGATTCATTAGGCATGTTTTATAGGACATTTACTAAATTTTTAGGTTTTCAGCCCAATAGTGATGAATTCAAAGTTATGGGTTTATCTGCTTATGGGAACGATACATACCTCCAATTCTTTAAATCAATGTACACTTTAAATGAAGATGGGAGCTTTACACTAAACAAAGAACTATTATTATTTTGCAAAGGAATTTTTCCGGAATGGGACGATAAAATAACATCTGTTATTGGTAATCCGAGAAGTCATGAAGAAGATATATCACCAAGTCATAGGAATATTGCATACGCTTTGCAACACTCTACAGAAGATATTCTGCTTCATTTAGTTCAGAACTTAGTAAAAAGAACAGGCAAAAGAAAGCTCGCTATGGCTGGAGGAGTAGCTCTAAATGCACTAGCCAACCAAAAAATAAGGGAATCTGGCATTATTGATGATATCTTTATCCAACCAGCATCACATGATGCAGGAGCAGCCTTGGGAGCAGCATTATACATGTATTATCAAGACAATCCAAATGCAGTTAGAAACATTCCTAGAGACTACTACTTAGGCCCAAAATATTCCTCTCAACAAATACTTGATGAAGCAAGAAAATCAGATTTTAGGATAAATCAAGTTGATGGAGGTTGTGATAATGTAGTGCAGAAATTAATTGATGGTAAAATAGTGGGATTGTATCAAGGAAGAATGGAGTTTGGACCAAGAGCATTGGGAAACAGAAGCATACTAGCAGATCCAAGAAGACCTGAAATGAAAGACACACTTAATGAAAAAGTTAAGTTCAGGGAACCATTTAGACCATTTGCTCCGGTAATTTTAGGAGAAGATGTGGCAGATTATTTTGTAAACGGAAAAGAGTCTCCTTATATGACACAGACATTTACAGCAACTCCTCTTGCTAGAAAAAATATTCCTGCAGTTGTCCATGAAGATGGTACTTCTAGAATTCAAACTGTTACAATGGACTCTAATCCAGTATTGTATGATATTATTAGGGCTTTTAATTCTAAAACCGGTGTGCCTGTTCTAGTTAATACCTCCCTAAACATCAACAAAGAGCCAATTGTATGTTCCCCACAAGACGCAATCGCAACTCTAGAAAATTCCGGTATTGATGCACTTATTATGGAAAATATCATTTTAGAAAAATGAAAAATGTTTTATTAGTTTATGGCTATCATCAATCAGGACATTACTCTGCAGCATTGGCTATAAAGGAAGAACTTGATGCAAGAGGCTATAGGTCAGATATTCAAAATATATGGGCTAATAAATCTGAAGTAATCGATAAACTATTCGCTATTTTCAGAAACTTTGCTAGGAATAGGAACAAAAATGTGCCAGATTTTCTTGGATCCCAAGAACTTTTAACTCATTTAGCTAATGAACTGCCTATTGATATTAACTTAGAAAGATACGATGCAATAGTTTCTATTCACCCCTATTCTTCATTTGTACTGGCAGAAGAAAAAAAGAAAAGGCAGTTGAATAATACCTTAATAGATATCCATACAGATTATACTCCTTTTCCTATTGTCCAACACGAATTTATTGATTATCATACTGGAGTTATATCGGTAGACGACCCTTCAAAAGTTCTTAGGAAAAAGATTGTGCCAACAGGAATTCCTATAAAGTCCACATTTTATTCAGGAGAATTAACTAAGTCAGATACTATTCTTGTTATGGGGGGTGCAGATGGATTTGGGCCACTTGAAAAAATGTTATTATTTCTACGTGGAATGCAAACTAATTTTGAGGTCTCAGTTTTTTGTGGTAACAATGCAGATTTATATCATCGGTTGTTGAAAGATAGACGCCCAAACGAGAATATATTCCCATACGTAGATGATATGGCTCCACATTTCAAATATGGAAAATTTGTTATTACAAAAGCAAGCGGCCTAACTGTGACAGAATCCATTGCTACTGATTGTATACCCCTCTTTACGCCTCCTGTTCTTTTCTGGGAAGATGAGTCTGCTAAATTCCTATCTTCTAGAGGGGTTGGTCTCTATTTACCAGACTATGAGCAAGGTAGTTTGGAATCTTTAGAATTACTTTTATCATCTCCAGAACATCAAAATTTAATGATAAAAAGAATGCAAGAGCTGAAACGACCTAATGCTGCTAAGGGAATTGCGGATATAATAGGAGGCAGACCGGATGTTATTAGTGTTTCAGAAAATAAGAATTTAGTTAATGATATGAGAAATTATTTAGATTTTTTTCAATCTGAACATTTAAATTTTAAGGATACTGCAAGTTATGTAGCAGACAAAATTAGAAAATGGTTGGGTAATCGAGAATGAAAGTATTAATTACTGGAGGGGCTTGGGTTTTTGGCCTGAGTTTCTCTAGTTCTTTTGATTTGTAGTCTTTTATATGACTTTCTACTGACTGCAGAATCTGCTTTCTGATGCCTTTCATTATGTCTTCCTTGCTCATCTTTTCGGTAATGAACTCTATTTCCTTCACGCTGTCTCCTTTTCTGACTCCCAATCTCTGAAAGAACTCTATAGAGAATTTTGAAAAACATCAAATTAGTCAAAGTTCTCTAAGAGAACTTTGAATGTAAAATGAAAAATAGTGGATTATTCAAAGTTCTCTATAGTTTCCACTGGGCCAAGCTCTTTGAACAGAGCTGCAATTCCCTTTTCAACCAATGGATGGTGCAAGTCATTTGCCATAGTATTTATCCAGTATCTTCATAAATTCTGACGGATTGACTATATGTAGTTTAAAGTTAAGCTCCAATAAAAATCTTTCTATTATAGGATACTGTATAATTAACGTGATATTTATATAGTAGTTAATTCTTTGAAGCT
>CAZERL010000042.1:0-8040 GCA_964514495.1 uncultured archaeon | reverse complement strand
TTCTAATGTATTCTGCTTGGACAAATCCTGTTAAACCAACAACACAACCATCAGCATTGGTTCTTTTGACTTCACTTGCTATAAATTGGTAAGTTGGAATGTCGTTTATTTTCGTGTTTACCATGAACAATTCAGCCTCGGGATTTGACATTAGTGTTAAAACTATTACACCAAGATTTTTGCTATGGGCATCTTCTACTGTAATCTGCATGTTGCCTGCGAACGGGGAAAAAGTGAAAGCGTCGAACTTCATTTCCGAAATCCAGTATATTGCAGAATCATTGGTGGAACCTATGTCACTTAATTTATGGTCCAGTATAGCGATCATGCCTTCGTTATGTATCTTATCTACAATTTTTCTAAGCAGTCTAGTGTCTGGTAGAAAATACTGTGTGTTAGGCTTTATAGAACAGCAAAAATCACCAACCCTTTCTATGATGTCAAATGAGAAATTAAGCAAAGTATCGCCATCGTCTTGGGACAAATATTTATTTGGGATGACAAAATTCTTTCTTTGATGGGGCAAAGCAGGATCTAAGTTTATATTTATTATACTTTTCTTCTCTTCAACTGCATTCTCATATTTTTCAAAAAACATGCCATCTCTTAACATACTATCTACTATTTTTAAATACTTGATAAAGAATTAACATTTGGATTGACATGGCAACAAAACAAGAAATCGCAACTGAGCTATTCAAGATAGGCGCTATAAAATTCGGCGAATTTACACTCAAATCAAGCATCAAAAGTCCCTATTACATCCAATTGCGACATTTAACGAGTCATCCTGAACTGCTGTTGAAGGTTGGTAAGTTATTGGGAGATTTTATAAAAGAGAAACTGCCAAATGTGGATAGGCTTGTTGGCGTCGCATATGCAGGCATACCCCTTGTAACTGCTGTGTCCATCGCGTCTGGCATACCATCCTGCTATACAAGGAAAGAAGTAAAGGAATACGGAATATCGAATTTGATTGAAGGTGAGATAAAAGACGGGGAGAATATTGTTGTTGTAGACGATTTAATTACAGATGGACAAAGCAAGCTTGAAACTATGGAGAAAATAAAGGATGCTGGCGTGAATTTTAACATAAATGGCATAGTAGTTCTTCTAGACAGGGAACAAGGCGGCAAAGAAATTCTGAATAAGCATGGTATACCATTGTTTTCAGTCATGTCGATAACAGAAGTTGCTGGATGGTTAAGTGAAAAAGGGTTGATTACCGATGCTATCTATAAATTCATTGTGGAATATACTAAAAACTATTCAAAATGAGAAGGCTTATAAAATTAACTTTCCAATTATAGTGTGGGTTCTATTAACACAGGAAATTTCAAAAACCGGGATATAGTAAGTGCAAAAGACTTTTCTCGCGAAGAACTCGAATTCATTTTTGATGTCTCTAAAGAAGCTAAGGAAAAGCCTGAAAAATTTAGAAATGCACTAAAGGATAAGATAATTGCGATGATATTTTTTGAGCCCTCTACAAGAACCTATCAAAGCTTCCAAACTTCCGCCAAATCCTTGGGTTGTGATGTCATTGGTTTTTCAGAACCAAACAGTTCCTCTTACATTGGCAAAGGAGAGTCATTCCATGATACGATAAAAATTTTCGAAAATTACAGTGATGCTATAATTATTAGGCATCCATCATCAGGGTCAGCTAAATTTGCAGCTGAAATTTCTAAAAAACCCGTAATCAATGCAGGTTCAGGATTTCAAGAACACCCCACACAAGCAATGCTTGATTTGTTTACAATAAAAAATGAATTTGGCAAGATAGATTCTCTTAACATAGGTTTGCTTGGAGACTTGAGATACAGTAGGACTATGCCTTCTTTATGCTATGCTTTATCAAATTTTGATATTCAATTAAATTTAATCGCTCCAGATTCCTTACAAATTCGACCAGAAGTAGAAGCCTTCTTAAGCAGTAAAGGTATGGAGTTTAGAAAGCTATCAAATTTAAGTGAGGTAATAAGTGATTTGGATGTACTTTATACAACTAGAGTGCAAAAAGAAAGATTTGTTGACCCTACAGAATACGTGAAACTTAAAGGTAGTTATAGAATAACTTTAGACAGCATTAAAAATGCGAAACAAGAGCTTATTATCTTAGATCCTTTGCCACGAGTAGATGAAATTTCAACCGATATAGATAACACAAAATTTGCCAAATATTTCGAGCAAGCCAGAAATGGTTTGTTTGTTAGAACAGCTTTATTGGATTTGATATTAAGTTGATTTTTATGAGCGAAGAAAAGTTATCTGTCAGCAAAATTGTAAAAGGAACAGCAATAGACCA
Source organism: uncultured archaeon (assembly GCA_964514495.1). Classification (GTDB taxonomy): domain Archaea; phylum Aenigmatarchaeota; class Aenigmatarchaeia; order CG10238-14; family SCSR01; genus JACQIA01. The sequence continues at coordinate 5,732 of CAZERL010000042.1, read as the reverse complement.
CATACCAGCTGGGAGGGGTTTTCTAGTTCAAAAAATCTTGAAGATAGACCCTACAGCTAGAACTGTTATTATTGCGAATGTCGATAGTGGAAAATATGGTAAGAAGGATTTGATAAAGATAGAGGGCAAGTATTTGACTCCAAAGGAAGTTAACATAATTTCATTAATAGCACCGCATGCAACTATTAATAAAATAGAAAATTCTGAAGTAGTTGAAAAATCTGAAGTAAAATTCCCGGATGTTATAGAAGAGGTTTTGAAATGCCCCAATTTGTCATGTATCACGAATGCTGAAAATGAGCCCATAGTTACCAAGTTCATTAAAGTTGACAATGCATTACAGTGTCACTATTGCGATTCTTTGCTCAAGCAAGAAGAAATTGTTAACAATCTTAAAGTCTAACTGCTATTATCAGTCACGTTTCCTTTAAAAATCGTGTAAGCTGCTTTCCCAGGAAACCTCATACCATCATAAGGCGACCATCCACATTTTGTGAAATGATTTTCTGAATTTATTTTCTCAGGTTCAAATTCAATCACACAAATATTCGCATAATAGTTTTCTCTTATTCCCCCCAACCTTTCAAGATTAAAAAGTTTGGCCGAATTGTATGATACCAGCTTAGCTATATAGGTAGGATCTACCTTTAATGTATCAATCAACCAGGCAACTATATTGCCATAAACGTCTAAGCCTGGCAACCCTTTAGCTCCCTTTTCTTTATCTTCAATACTATGCGGTGCATGATCTGTAGCCAATACATGCACTTTACCATTTTTTAGAGCATTTGAAATAGCCTGCCTATCACTTTTCGCGCCTATTTGCGGGTTTACTGTTAGCAATTTATTTTTTTTGACATCCGAGTCATCGAACAACAAATGATGCGGAGTTACTTCGTAAGTTATATTGTCATTTAATAAATTGATAGTAGATTCTCTAGAAACATGTGCAATATGCAATTTTGCCTTAAGCTTGTTCGATGAGTTAATCAATTCCTTTATCATTTGTTGCGTTTCGTCCGCATGGAAAACTGTTGTTAAATTGGTTTTAGCTATAGCTTCTAAAGCCGCAGACAAATTTTTCTCATCGAGAGTCAATCCACCTGTAGTCTCCGATAGATAGATTTTGTATCCAACAACATGCTTAGCCATTTTCTTAATTTCATCTAAGTAATCTTGGTGAACACCGCCATGAAACAACACTTCAACTACAGCTCTTTTAGCAAGCTTAATTTTTTCCAATATCCTCTCTTCTGTAACAGAGGGCAGAAAATTATTCGGCATGTCAATGACAGTAGTAACACCACCATGTGCTGCAGCTTTAGAACCAGTTCCAAAATCTTCCTTATAATCCCATTTGTGGCTACTATCTTCCCTCAAGTGCACATGAGGGTCAATGAACCCAGGAAATATCAACCCATTCTTCACTGATATCCTCTTCTCGCCATCCAAGCCTTGTCTCTTGATTTCTTTAATTACACCATCTTCAATTCCAATTTGTGCCTCAAAGACCTTTTCTGGATTTGCAATCCTACCTTCTAAAACCAGATCATACATGTAATCAATCAATTGTTTTTAATTGTCCCCTGAAATCTTCTATAGACTCGTAACCTTTCTTTTTCATATATGCCACAAGTTCATTTTGTATCCTTTCAAAGCACGAAGGCCCTTCTTGCATGTAGACTGTGCCCAATTGAACTGATGTCGCACCTGCCAATATATACTCGAATGCATCTGTCCCAGAATAAATCCCGCCACAGCCGACTAACTGAACTTTGCCATCAAGCAGCTCGTAAAATTTTCTGACATTCGCTAATGCCGTATACTTGATGTATTTTCCTCCCAGTCCACCAAATCCACCTTTAGGCTTTATTACAACTTTCTCCTTTTCCGGATCAACAACCAATGCATTCCCAATAGAATTTATGGAACAAATGTAAAGCACTTTATGTTTCTTGATTATATCAGCCACTTGCTCAAAATAGACAAAATCAAAATACGGCGGCAATTTGATTCCCAAAGGGTTTTTGCAGATTTTTGTTATTTCCTTCAGGCTGCTGTCCAAATATTCGAGATCATACCCCATCGTAGGTTTTCCTATAGTGTTTGGCGAACCTGGGTTAAACTCTATGATATCTGCATTTGATTCGTTAAATGCTTCAAAAATTGTTAAATTATCTTCAAACTTTAATCCCGATATGCTGGCTACAATTGGTTTTGCATACTTAGACTTGAGGACATGGGTAAAGCGCACATATTCTTTATAGCCTAAATTTGGCAAACCCATTGAGTTTATCGACCCCTCTGGTAAATCGTAATATCTTGGTTCTGGATTTCCTGTTCTTGGGTCTAGTGTGCATGATTTCATCGTAATTGCAGACGAAGAAGATTTTGCTATAACTTCCAATTCTTCAATGGTAACGTCTTTAGGACCTGCGGCATTGAAGACACAAGTATCTAGTTTTATTCCCGCTAGTTGTGTTGATATGCTAGCCAAATAAACCCTACTAAAATTAGAAGCTAAACTACATAAACATATCTATTATTTTACTTTCCTTGGCTTCACTGTCCCAAATTCCAATATTTTTGAACATTTGTTGCAAACTGGCGCACCACTCTTTATCCTTATATCATCCAAATCCAATTTCCCATGTTCCGGACAGAACGACTTTGCTAAAATAAGTAACCACCCACACAATTTAGCATATTAATATATAACAAAGCACTAAACATACAATTAAATATTTAACGATGAGAGTTAATAAGATATTTATGCATCACCACGATCACTTTCATACGCATAGGAAAATAAAGAAGAACAACAAGTGGAAAAAGATCGAAGAATTTGTCCAGAAACAGATGCAGAGATACATAAGGATTCACAAAGAACATGAAAAAGAATTGCGCTACATAGGTTGAAATTTTATTTCTTCCTTTTCTTCTCAATCTGTGTTTTCGACTTTATCAAATAGCTTGAAATTACCAGCAGAACACCAACAATTGCCATAAAAATGAAATAATTTGACAACCGACCAAACAAACTGTCAACTATATCACTTATTTTAATATCTATCGGCAAATTTTGCACCGGAATTAAAAAATTTACAGCATAAGTAAAAACGATAAAAGAAACTCCGACAAATGCTATATTAACACCAAACGTTCTCAATCTCCCTTTCAGAGTATCTACAGAGAAATACATCATCATGGCTCCAGCAGCTGCTAGAAACCATATCATATTCTGCATGCTTTTCAGAAAATTGTTCATGTTTTCGGATACCAACACCAACAAGTTCTCAACACCAGGTTGCATAAGGCAATCTAAAACACTGCAACTATATTTCTTGTAATAAAGCGAATCAAACAAGCTAGCGGATAGTAATTTAAGCAGGTCTTTAGTCTGTGTAGACTGAAGTTCAGAACATTTTATCTTAATAGATATATCCCCCAAGTCAAAGTTCGTAAATTCTTTTTTGGCACAATTCTGCTTTAGAAAATTATGCAATTGACTTGCCTGGTTTGTATCAACTTGTTGTGATAGGCTACTAGACAAAACATCCGTTACAAAAGGTTTGAAATTAGCATATTCGGTAAACTCAACCAAACTTACCATTAGCAGAGACATCGTGAGAAAAGTAGTGAACAGGAAGCTGCTTATTAATTTAAATAAACTTTTTAGGATGCTCATCTAGTTACCCTGGGGCGTTATGTCTTCTTTTATTTCTTCAGGGGATGTTGGCAAAGAAAAACTAGAAGGCAGTATTGAATTTTTTATCTTGTTCAAGGCATGATACAACTTGAAGTTAAGCGGAGTTTTGAACTCTTTATTTGTTAATTTTGCGGCAAGCTGCATGAAACCTGTGCTTGCAAAAGACTTGGGTTTGTATGATACAACTGGCGATTTGAAGACCAAACTATGCAACACACTCTTGTCATAAGGAATCTGGCCTACTATTGGTATGTTAACCACATCAGCTATAGTCTTGTAATGAAGTTCATGTTTCTCCCCAGTCACCATGTTCAAAACCATGTTCAGCGTTTTGTTCCCCTTTATTTCCCTCAAAACATCCCTGCATCTTATGATATCATTCAACATGGGCGAAAACGGGGTCGTGACAAACAACAATTCATCAGCCGCATCCAAAACAGCCAAAGCCTCTCTGCCCAAGCCTGGAGCAGAATCCAGAACAATGAAATCGACTTTGCTGGGTATCATCAGTGATTTCACATGTTTCTTTAGCTTTACGGGATCCACACCGACTATATCCTTTAGATCCAATGAGGCAGGTATATGGCGGATGCCATCGAAATTATGCAAGGCAGACACTACATCAACTTTCCCCAGAAGGACGTCATTTAGCGTATACTTGTAGTCTGAGGTGCCTATATAATAAGCCATGTGCGGGGTTGACAAGTTGCAATCCACCAGTACAACCTTTTGCCCATAGTTCTTCAATGCATAGGCTAGATTCACAGCCACGGTAGTTTTTCCCACACCACCTTTACCAGAAACAACCCCCATTACACGAACCATACCATTCAATTAGAATTTCGTGAATTTACCAAATAAAGATTAGCTAAATACAGTTTCTTTCTTAGGTCTTATCAAATAGTAGCCGAATATAGCCATAAAAAAGCCAGCAACAGTATATGTTATTTCAAAACTAGCTGCCGTCGGTAAAGCGGAGCGTGATGTCAGTACAAAGAAGCCCGTAAATCCAGAAATAAACGGCGAGATCATTAAAATCAGTCCTGTAATTAGAAGCAGCCAACCCAGAACAGTCTTGAGTACCATAAGTTAAAATTGTTTTCAAACTTTAACTATTTACAACATTTTCCGCTAGGTATTGAAAAGCCATGAGGGCACTTTTTTGGGTGTTTAACCAAAGCACAAAGCGCTTCAGAGAACTTTTCTGTCATCAAATGTTCTATGCCGCATGCAATCCTCTCATCAACAGGTATCTTGAACTTCATTGCCATCAACGCCTCCACCAGCCTGTAGTTTCTTATTATCCTTCTCCCTACTTCCAAACCCCTTTTAGTAAGGACCGCACCGTTCCTCGTGTACTTAACAAGCCCTAAAGCATTCAACCTCTTCAGCATCTCAACAACACTGGGAGCTGATATGTTCAAAAGTTTTGCAATGGACTTCACCTTCGCCGGCACTTCATCAGATTCTTGAAGCAGGTAAATGGCTTTAACATACATTTCCGAATGTTCCGTTTCAACCGGTTCTATGAACAAATGCTCGACATACGCAGGTTTGCTCGAAGATTTTTCCATGATACCACAAGTTTACATGAAATTAGGCTGACCTAAATATTTAAATACTTGTTGATACTAATTTAACCTAGAAATTAGGCTAACCTAATAAGTGATAAAATGGGCGGTATATTCATCTTGCTAAGCATTATCGGAATAGTCATAGGTCTATTCTTAGCGAGTACAGGTCTTAACGGTCAAGGATTAGGAGCAACCGCAACTTTGATTGTCGGAATTTTCTTTACAATAAAAGAAATCCTAGATATCCTCAACTCAAGAGGATAGATGGAGTATTTGGCAGAACCTGCAATAGAACTCTCATAAAATTTTCAAAAGTTCCCTCACATCGTCAATCTCACGATCAGCTTCTGAATTTTCAACTTTCCCCTGCCAACTCTGCCCGTATCTAGCCAAGGCGGTCTTCATGCCAACCTTTTTTGCAGGTATTATATCCCTGCTTACCCAATCGC
>CAZERL010000041.1:0-8134 GCA_964514495.1 uncultured archaeon | reverse complement strand
CCTATAGCAATAAACAACTGTATGATGAAATAATTCTGAACAATGTTTATCACATAAGAAATCACATTCGGCGGTTCTCTGTAAAAGTATAACATGCCTATACCATGCAACGCATCACCAAGTATGCTAGTTGTTAAAACTATTGTTATCAAATCAAATGTTGGATGCATAAACGTTGCCAAAGCGCCCATTGCTCCGTAAATTAAACTGCTGATAGATGGAATAAGCGGTGGGTGTGAAGGGTTTATTGGTGGCGCAAATATCCAACGCAATGCATCTAAAAGAGGTATACCAAACAATCCAATTAAAAATGCGAACAAAGGCCCTTGAGTTATTGCGATTAAAATTATTGGAACAGACAATAGTTCTATGCCAAAATAACCTTGAAATCTTAGTTGCGATAATAGAACTTTGTCAAACACCATCAAACTTAGAATTACCAGAAATTTGTTCTGTGATAAAATAGTTAGCAACAGGAACAGAAGATATCCAAGAATAATTATATCCAGTCTCTTAAGTTTAACTTTAAATTTCATTTTCATATCCGTTAGTTGTTGCTCATAGATTTAATGGTTTCTATTGAAATTATAGATATGAAACCGAATATCGGTAGTGGTGACAAGGGAGATACAGGTTTGTACGGTGCTGGGAGAGTTGGCAAAGGCAATCTACGAGTGGAATGCTATGGTGATGTTGATGAACTCAATAGTTTTATAGGTTTGGCTAGAGCTGAATTGGGAAATAGATTTCAGGATATAGACTCTATTTTATTTGAAATTCAAAACAAACTTTTCACACTTGGTGCTGATTTAGCATCGCCTAATGCTAGCAAAATAAGATTGTCTAAAGAAGACGTGGAGTTTGTTGAAAATACGATTAATGAATTGGAAAAGGAATTAACGTCTTTGGGAAAATTCATTTTGCCTGGTGGTACTAAGGCTTCTGCTTTGTTACATGTTGCGAGAACTGTTTGTAGAAGAGTAGAAAGGGGAATAGCTTCATTATCCAAAGCCGAAAACGTTGGTGAGTTTACCATTCCATTTGCAAACAGGTTGTCGGATTTGTTTTTCACATTGGCTAGAGTTGCTAATAAGCGATTAGATACCAGAGAAGTTGAGTGGAGGTAATCAGCCTTCTAAAGACTCTTCTTTTACGTCACTTTCTTTAAGAACTTTAGCCAAATCCCTGATTAATTTTCTGACATACTCCCTCATTTCGTAAACATCTTTGTCTGGAACTTGCTGTATCTTTCTTTCGTCAGATAATTTCTTCATGTCTTCGATTTTCTTCCACATATCGAAATAATATGGTTGAACGCGTTTGGTATCAACGAAATCTCTTTTGAATGCATCAGAAATTTTACTGCCCAATTTCTTTTCAAAGTCCTGAACCAACTGATTAAAATCGATGCCTGGGTTTTCTATGTTTTGGCTTAATTCAATCTTATGCAGGGTTTTCAATGCAGTAATTGCTGCCTTTTGCATCACTTCATGCGTTCTTTCCAAAATTTTTTCCTTCTTTCTTACCTCTAATGCACCAAGTAAGCCAAACATCCTATCAACGAATTTCTCTGATTTGTCTATCCATTCATCAACAAATGCGCCAGAGACATCCAAAAGTTCTTTGTGCTCTATCTTTTTTCTTATGTCTACAATCTCTTTTAACCAATCGGCATATTGTTGCTCTAGGATTCCAGGCTTCACCAAAAATTCTGCAACATCATCATATGCTTTGCTTGGCACTGGCGGTGCTAGGCCCATGAACATCAGAACGGCCTGCACGGAATTCAATATCGCATAATAACAGTCTTCAGCCAACATAAGCAACTTAACAGTCTTCGCTCTTTGCAACTTCTTGGGTGCACCTTCCATGTAACTTTCTATTGCTTCTCTAGTGGCCGGTATCCTGCCCATTTCCAGAAGTTTTTTAATCGGCATGAAGAATCCTGTGTCGTAGAGTGCAACTCCTTCCTTGATGAAATTGTAAATTATAGGATGCGCTACCCTAGCATAATCCCAAAATTCTGTTAGTGTATAAGTCGGTTGTATTGAAATATTTTTATTGATTTTTTGGGCAATCTTTTCCAATTCCGCGTCCATTTCATCCAAAAACTCATTTGTTAATTTGAAAGATGTGTCATCTGCAATAGAGAACACGTCGACATCACTTGTAGGTTTTGATTCGTCCCTGACAACAGAACCCATTATTACAATTGCTTTGATATATTTGCCGTATTTCTTTAGAACTTCCTCTGAAAATTTCTTCATGTCGTCCATTATCTTCTCTTTGGAAGGCTCTTCCTTATTATTCTCATCTTTCTTAGCCAAGAAATCACTCTTCTAAGGACAAGTCTTCCCCGACAATCTCTTTAGGAATCATAGACTTAAATCTGGTGATCAATTCACGCGCAAGTTTCAAAGCTGTTTCCAAATGCTGCGGTGTGGCATCCTTGATCTCCTTGTGGTCTATTTTCTTCCATAAGAAATCGAGTTCCTTGAACTTATCTATGTATTCCTTCTCCAGCATCTTTTCTTTGACAAACTTTTCCATGTACTCCGGGGCTTTCTTGTAGTCCGGCTGCGCTTTGTAGTAGTGCATGACAGCTGCCTGGACGATGTCTAAAACAGAATATCGCAAATCAAAGATCATGGATTTTATGTCGCGTACAACCGCCCTGTATCGTGTGTCTGCTGTCCTAGCCTTCAGAGTAATTGTCTCTTCACTTGGTGGTATCAGGCCCATGTTCAGCATCCTTTGTACAGGTTTTATAAATCCTGTGTCGTAGATTGCCAAACCGTATCTGAGGAAATTGACCAGCTCCGGTGAACCGACTTTTATCCATTGCCAAAATTCTGTTAGAGTATGTGTTTGTACATGGAGATCTTTGAGTTCATTGGCAATCAAATGCAGGTGGGAGTTGATTTTTTGCAAATCTTCGCTGGACTTTGTAGCTGTGTCATCTACGACTACAAACACGTCAACATCACTGCCTTTAGTTGCATCTCCACGCACTGCTGAACCGAAAATTAGCACGGACTTGATCAATTCACTATACTGCTTTCGCGCTTCGTTGGTGAACTTGATCACTTTAGCCATCAGCTCTTTGTTAGAAATTGCATTAGGTTCTTCCTTTTCTTTTTTTTCCTCTTTTCTCTTCGCCAACACCACTTCTCCGAGCTCGTCTTCCAAGGCTTCCAAATGCATAAATTATCTTTTGATGAACCCTATTTAAATATAGCAGAGTGAATAGATGAAACTTACAGTTTTAGGGACTGCTTATTATTAATGTTCAATGGTATGCAAACCTAGAGAAATTATTTGCATGTATAAAAAGGAATTATGAAATCAAGTGATTTATTTTCTTACATATCTTCCTGTTTTAGCATATTGCAATGCTTCACCAATGGTAGCGAAAGCATAAGAAACCCCACTTCTACCTTCCACATTATAACTACCCGAACTACCTAATGAAGAGCCATATGTCACGTTTCTACGAGATAATGGAGATTCTCTTTCACCATAACCTAATTTTGTTTCTGTTGAAGTGGATGGCAATTGAGGGATAAACTCATCTACTTTGATTTTGTCTTCTCCTACTCTAAATATAAGACCAGTTTCCGCATGTCTAGCTTTAAACCTCCATAAAACTTCAAAAGTTTCTAGAGAAACTGCATAAAACCATGAGTCCCAAGAACCAAAATAAACGATATCATTAAGAATTAATGGCGTGGAATCAACACCTCCTCCAGTTTGAAATCTCCATTTTGAGGTTCCAGTTTTGGCATCAACTATATAGAAAAATCTATCATCCGAACCAAAATAAATTTTATCGTCACTAACTTCAGGACTGCCAAAAACCCAAAAACCTGTTTTGAATCTCCATATGAGATTTCCTGTCTTAGCATCCAACTTATAAAGATAACCATCATCACTGCCGAAATATACCGCGCCTTGGCATACTCTAGGAGAAGACCATACTCTATTGCCTGACCTGAATCTCCAAACCAATTCCCCATTCAATGTGAAACAATATAAAAAATTGTCAGCCGATCCAAAATAAACATAACCATTTTCTATCTGTGTGGTATATTCAGAAGTTATATTTGATCCTCTATATCTCCAAACTTCATTAAAATTTTCATCCGTTATGCACGCACTAGAAAAAACGAAATTTCCAGTTCGGTATCTCCACTTTAACCTACCATCTAAAGAAATACAATAAAAGAATTTATCATCACTGCCGAAATATATTGAATCGTTAACTATTGCTGGGGATGACGCAATGGGTCCGCCTGTCCTGAATCTCCAAATCAACTCCCCACTATCTGCTTTCAAGGCATAAAGATAGCCGTCTTCAGAGCCAAAGTAAACTACTCCTTTAATAATGGCAGATGTTGAGAAAATTTTCCCACCAGTCATGAATCTCCACAATTCTTTTCCATCAGTAGTTATAGCATACATTTTTTTATCATAACTGCCGATGTAGATGATTTCATTGTAAATAACAGGATTGGGTGATATTGATCCTCCAGTTAGAACCTCCCATTTTAATTCCCCACTTTTAGCATCTAAAGCATAAAGTCGTTTATCAGCACTAAAGTAAATTACACCATTATGAACAATAGGACTACTATATACTGCACCACTCTCTTCTATATCCCATGTAACATCCTTTAAATTCAATATTGTTTCTAAATCAGCAGGCATTATACTCTTATCTCCTTTTACTACTCTATAGTTCTAAATACTATTTATAAGTTTATATACCCTGTACAGGATATAGAATAAATATTTAAAAGTCAATTAGCTACAATGCAGGAAGTCACAAAAGAACTCATGGAATTAGATCTCACGCAGGGGGAGGCAAAAGTTTACCTTGCTCTACTAGAATTAGGCTCATCTACTGTAGGCCCTATTGTAAAGAAAGCTAACGTTGCATATTCCAATATTTACGAAATTCTTAACAGACTTCTAGAAAAGGGTTTGGTGACCTTTGTCATTAAAAGCGAAACGAAATATTTTCAGGCAACAAATCCTAGAAATTTGTTAGATTACTTGGAAAGTAAGGAAGAAGAAATAAACAACCGAAAAAGAGTTCTAGCTGAACTTTTACCGAAATTAGAGGGGAAAAAAGTTAAACCTGAAGAAGAGGCGGAGATATTTGTGGGCCTTAAGGGTTTGAAAGCTGCTTACATAAGGCTTTTTACAGAGAACCCAGTTGGTGGTGAGAATTTATTTTTCTATATTCACCGCAAGGAGTATGCAAAAACGTCTGACAAGTTTTACATAAGCAATTCAAAATTATTTAGAATGCCTAGAATAGTTATGCGGGGTATAAGCAATGAAGAATACAGAGGTTCAAAAGCTATCGTTCCTACTACAAAGATGCGATATGTTAATTTTCCAATACCCGGAAATATAGAAGTTTTTCAAGACAAAATTTTGATAGTTGCTTGGAGTGAAAATCCTGTTGCTTTCTTAATAAGGTCAAAAGAAATATTAGATATAATGAAGGAATATTTTGAATCTGTTTGGAAAAAAGCTAAAAAGTAAGGAAATTTAATTCTGTTTCAAATTTTATATCAAAGGCTATTGTAATTTTTGTTATATTTTTTAATCTTTATAATGTGAACTTGTAACTTAAAGGGAATTATCTGTATCTCTCTTTAATCCACACCGAAAGTTTAATATGCTTTAAAGCTGCTCGCTCGAGAAAAGTTTCATCTTCATCTGGTATGGCTAACATCATCTCCATTCTTCCTTTGCTGCTTCTTCTGGTTTCTTCCCTTTCTCAATTGCTTTACCGGGCAAGAATCTGAACGTTTCTTCCGGAACCATTATCAAACCTTTCAATGGATCGAACCTATGGTCCATGATAACTGCCATCTGTCTTTCCTCGGAATAGAAGCCCTCAGGCGAGACGCCGTAAAACGATAGGGGCAATTTATCAGGTGCTGTGTTCTTCAATAGTTCATCTGCAACCATCCTCAAAGCAATTACAGAGCTTTTCATTATCTCTTGCGGCGATTTTCCTCCGCCTCTTTCAAAAATCAAATAGCCGTACTTGAAGCCTTTCTCTTTTAGCTTGTAGTGGTACTGGTATAGAATTCTTTGGGCGTCGCTGCCGATGTCAAATGCTTCGTGGGAATGCAACGGATAGGGATAGTAGATGTGGGTAATCCATACGTGCGAGCCAAAGTCTTTAGGTACTGTCTCTAATTCTTTCAGAGGATCGATTGCATTGCTGAGCCAATGGTTAAAGTCTACAACTAACTTGATGTAATCTTTTGATTTGGGCCTTACTTTGTGTATTGCCTGTAGGAAGTTATACATGTCTTTGGCTCTGATTATTCTTTGTAATCCTTCCATGCCAGGTTCCATCGGCTCCGGGTTTTCGAATGCGAAGAATACATCCTTTAGTTCTTCTAGTTTTTCAAATGCATTTTTTTTATAGCGTGAATCCAATTTATTCAAATCTACATTAAGCCTTTTTGCAGATTCTGACAAATACTCGGGGATTATTATGCCGCCGACCTCAGTTTCAAAATGACCGATGATATATCTGATGCCAACTGCTGCAACTATATCCGGATGCATGAAGATGTATCTGGTCTTGGGGTCTATCAGTGGCCTGCCCCAGTCCTTTTCCAAATCTGCGATGGACTTATCGCCGAAAAATATTTTCCAAATTGGCTCTTTGGGATCGTCTTTTTTGAATTCAAGATATTTTGCCATCAACATGTATGCCATATCTTCATTTTGTAAAACACCTCTACCGTATTCGGCTGCACCAAAGGCTATCCAAAAATTATAAAGATATTCGATTAAAAGCTCCTTGGTTTCAGGATCCAATCTATCTGCTAAAGTTACCCATTCGTCAGGTTTCATTTTTTTTAATTCTTCTAATCTCTGTCTAACTAGCCTTTCGGCTTCTTCCTGTCTTCTGGCTAATTCTCGTTGCTCTGCTCTTATTCTTGACTGTTCCTCAGGTGCGGCAGCTTCATACCTGCCGGTCTCAAGATGAAATCTAACTGCGCCTCTCCTCTGAGAAATCCTTTCTATAAACTCCTGAGAAATTGGGAGCATCCAATATTGCTGTGCTTCCATACCCAAACTTGGCAATCCGGTACGGGCTATCTCCATACCACCGATTAAATTTTCTTTAAACCACTTTTTAAGTTCTGGCACCTCTTCTAGAAGTTGCGTCCAATCAAACCTTCCCTTGAAATCCACAGTGAACTGCCTTATAAATCTGCCTCTTTCAACTATGTAAGCTAGGGAGGCGCTGTTTGAGATGTGTATGTTGACGAATTTCGGCAAATATTTTTTGCCCATCTGAGGATCTTTTACAAAAAATTCATACAGGTAATCTAAATATTGATGCAGTCTTCTGTGGCTTTGCTTCCATCGTATCTCCAAAGCGCTTTCAAGGGCGACATGCTCTCCTATCTCCCCATGTATTCCCCAGTCGATGTTCAAATTGTCTATAGATATCTTCAACTTAGCAACCAACTCAGGATCGAAGAATTCTGTAGATGTGGCAGTCTCCATGTTCACCATTACAAACCTGACGCCGTATGTTGTTATCTGCTGCATCTTTGTTCCAAAACCTAAACCTATGGTAGTATCATGCGCGATTCCGTACATTCCGCTCGATACTCCAACGATGTACTCTTCCTTTTTGTCAGCCATCAAGGACCACTTTGGAAGCCGGGTATCCCCCATCTGGATCTTATGTAATTGTTCGCAGGAACCCACATTGTATCTCGTATTTCCCTGAAATACTGCCTTGTAATCAGATTTTCAAAATTGGTTTCATAGGGAGCGCTCTTTATCAATCCTCTTGTAAACGAGTGCGCCCAGTTTCTTATGCTGTTCATAACCCCAACAGCTTTGCTTTTTGCTTCACCTACTTTCTTCATCTCTTTTTCCGTAACTTTTGGTCTTGTTACAAATCTTGTGCCGAATAATTCCGGATATTTTACTGTAAGTTCTGGATATCTTTCTTGTATGACTGCAGCGATTTTTTTGCCTTCTGCTGTTTCCCCCAACATATCTGTGATATAATTTTCTTCTTGCTGCGTTTTCGCCGTTAATTCTAGATAGCGCATGAGAACTACGTTTTGTGTGTCTA